>JAFWCM010000083.1 GCA_017536885.1 Solobacterium sp. | reverse complement strand
TTGGGCGCCCCGTGTCCTTGTTTCGGGTAGGATACATTTCCGTTTCTTGGCTTTTGAATAGTTCTTCACCTCCGATACTTGTTCAAGTTTCACCAGTAGTTCGGTGTAAATATATGAGTGCGACTGCCTGTCGCACAAAAAGGATTCTTCATAAACAGAGAAGAATCCCCGGAACTCTCTCAGGCAGCGTTGGATCCGATGCCGTCGTAGCGGATTTCCTTGATGATCAGCGGCCTGATTGCCTCGTATTCATCAAAGCTGTCATCCGCTTTGAGACTGCCCTCAAAGGTGACCACATAGCGGAATGTGTCATCTTCCATAAAGAACTCCATGGTTTCGAGATTATATCCCGAGCTCGTCCATTCCTGGCTCAGAAGATCACCCCCGGTTTTTCCCACATATTTGTTCAGTTCCTCCTGGCTCGGAATCCTCTCGCTGAGATTCTCCATTTTCTCAATGGGAATATCAGCGATCAGTGCATTGGTTTTCTCTTCATGATCATCTGCCAGGATATCGATATCCATGATCTCATCGAACTGTTCCTGGCTCAGCGGTGCAGTTGCCCGGTAAGTGGTGCCGTTCAGTTCAAATACATAAACATACTTGTTGTCATAGGCTGCTCTCTGATACGTGTCCCCGGTCCGATTGGCTTCGATATCGCCGATCGTTTTGATTGCGCTGATGTCAACGGCAGAAGAAGCCGATGCCGAAGAAGATGAGGAAGAGGAAGAGGATGCGGAAGTGCCGCATCCGGTCAGAAGTGTCAGTGATGTCAGAATCGAAAGCAAGAATACTGCTGGTTTTTTCATAGGTCTACCTCCTTTTTTCTGCAGAACAAGTCTCTCCTACTTTTTGAGTGCCGTCTAGTTTTCTCTGTGCCGGAAGAAAGCGGAAGCTCGAACAGAAGAAACTCCGCCGTGCCGGTATCTTCGTAATACATCGGTATCGTACCGACATGCACAAACCCCATCCCGGCATACAGAGCTTCGGCCGGGGTGTTGCCTTTCAGCACATCGAGCCGGACTGCCCTGCGGTGATTCTCTTCTGCCAGAGCAAGCGCTTCCTGCACCATTGCCCTGGCATATCCGTTTCTTCGCTTTTCGGGATGAACCGCCAGCGCGTGAATCACAGAAACGTCTTCCGGCTCTGCCTTCAGAGGCCAGAGGACTGTTCCGTATTCCTCACTGCAGTTCTGATTCAGAATCATAGCGGCGATAATTCTGCCCTCTTCTTCGCCGGTCATCAGTTCTCCGTTTCCCAGCGCCTCTAAGAGAAACTGACGGGAGGGATAGACATCCTTTGTCCATCTCACGCTGTTAACATCATTCCCGATGGCGTCGATAACTTCATAATAGAATGCCAGGACCTCTTCGATCCTGCCCGTATCTGAAATTCTGATATTCATCGTTCAGTTGAGAAGAACCTTCTCGGCAGATCCTTCCTGGGCAATGCCGTCTTCCACCATCCCATCCAGGGTGATCTTGAAGAACTTCATCAGGGTATCGTCATCGATCTCCTCATTCCACGCTTCAAAGAGCCTCTCAAAGGCCATATGAAGATCCGATCCTTCGGTAAGTTTCAGAATCGCATCCCGGCAGTTTTCCTGAGAGGCGATCA
Organism: Solobacterium sp.; assembly: GCA_017536885.1. Classification (GTDB taxonomy): domain Bacteria; phylum Bacillota_I; class Bacilli_A; order Erysipelotrichales; family Erysipelotrichaceae; genus Bulleidia. The sequence continues at coordinate 15,059 of JAFWCM010000083.1, read as the reverse complement.
CCGTACCGATCAGCCGGCCGAAAGCAAGCCCTTCCAGAATATTGTTGTATTTCACCGCAATCTCATCATCACTGAGATCCTTCTCCAGGATGGAAATGGCGGTCATGCTTTCCGCGGGATAGGAATCTGCCATGATTTCCAGCAGTTTCTCCCGTTGCGCTTCAGCGACCTCCGCAATCGTATTGCAGAGCTGTTCATTCTCTTCATATCTGTATTTTTTCTTTTTCATGAGCCCATCATAACTTCTCTTGCCGGGAATGAAAAGATTCGGACGAAAAGAAAGGATCCGCTCTTTGCAGATCCGGATCGGAATGCAATGGTTCAATCAGCCGTTGATCCACTCATATCCGCAGTGATTGCAGTGGTACAGAACCTTCAGTTCTCCTCCGTCGTTGATGACCCTTCCCAAAACGGGTTTATTGCATTTGGAACAGTATCCGATGTAGGTACGGGAGTACATATCATCGGAATCAGAGGATGCCATTCCGCCGCTGATGTTCTCAACCATGTTTTCTTCCAGTTTTTCTTTCATATCTTCTCCTCCATGGGCATTGCCCGTTCCTTGTATTATACGTGCGTCCCGCGGGAAATACCCGCAACCCCGCACATTCTTAATTCATCAATGGTCACCTGCTTCTGCTTTTTCCTTCATGATCTTCTCAAACTGATCCATCGGCATCGGCCGGTAGAAATAATAGCCCTGCATCTCACGGCAGCCTTTGTTCTTCAGGAAATCCGCCATGTCTTTTGTTTCGACGCCTTCGGCGATCATCTTCATTCCCAGCTGATGTATCATTCCGATCATACAGCTGACAATCGTCCGGCATTTTTCGGGATCGCCGGTTTCGGTAAGAAAATTCATATCCAGCTTGATCCGGTCCACCGGCACTTCCTTTAACATATGCAGAGAGGAATAGCCGCTTCCGAAATCATCCATCTCCACCTGAAAACCGTACTCGCGCAGGCGGTTGGTGGTATCGATCAGCAGTGAGGGATTTTCGGCAAAGGCGGTTTCCGTAATCTCCACGCGCAGCTGGTCGGCACCGATGCCGTACTGATCCCGGAGCGCTTTGAACTGGCCGGGGATATCCCGGTCTTCCCGGATATCGACGCGCGAGACATTCACCGAAACACAGGGATGATATCCCTCGCTGTTCCATCTCTGCAGATCCTGGCAGACCTTCTCCCATACATAACAGTCGAGATCATAGATGAGACCGGATTCCTCGAGAATCGCGATGAAGTCAAACGGATACAGAAATCCCAGCATCGCATGGTCCCAGCGGCAGAGTGCCTCTGCTCCGGTGATGATGCCCTTCTCATAATCCACCTGCGGCTGATACCAGACCCGGAGGTCTCCCGAGGCAATCGCGGCCGGCAGATGATTGATGACATCCGCAACCCGTTTCCCCCGCTCCCACTGCTCGGGATTATAGAAGCCGAAGCCGTCGTTCTTCGTTTCCCGTACCTTCTTCTCGGCAAGCCGTGCAAAGTCGAGCATATGATCGATGTTGATATTCTGGTAATCCTCTGCGGTCAGGAGGTAGATGCCGCCGCAGATCAGGATCCGGAATTTCCTGCCGCGGTCGATGAAATAGGTGCGGACCCTGCTTAACACCTCCTGATCCTGTTTCACCAGGTCTTCTTCTGATCTGGCATGGGAAAGCACTACAAACCGGTCGGCTGTGATCCGGCCGATGATCTCATCTTCGCCGAGGGTTTTTCTTATCGTATCCACCCAGAATTTCAGAAGCGCATCGCCGGCATCCATGCCCAGGCTGTCGTTGATGTATTTGAAGTTCTTGATGTTGATATAGGAAAGCATATAGCGGGTTTCCGGATGGGATTTCAGAAGCTCTTCCGCTCTCCTTCGGAACCCGTGGAGGCTCAGTGCCCCGGTCAGAGGATCATGATCGGTCAGAAGCCGGATCTTCTCTTCGTGTTCGCGCCGCTCTGCCCTCTGCCGCATCACCGCGACCGCGGTCAGGGTGCCGACTAACAGCGCTGTGAGCAGAAAAAGCAGACCGTACTGATAGAGATAATCGGAAAGATCATAGCGGTAGAGACGGCGTGAGGTATGATCGAGAATCACGGCCTGACGCATGGGATCCGTCAGCTTTGCGGCTCCTCCGTTGAGGCGTTCGATCAGCGCCCGGCCCTTTTCGGTATCGAGGGTTCCGGCCCGGAAATCCATGGAGAATACAGTCGAGGGCTGTACTGTAAGATCATTGTAGGACGGCTTCTGAAGCACATAGCTCCAGACAAACGAATTATGAAGCAGCGCATCTTCCCTGCCGTTGCGGAGTGCCTTTACCGCTTGGTCCATCGTCTCATAGAAAGAGATCTCGGTTTCGGGGTAGTGTTCCTTTACCGTCTCCGCTCCGCCTTCCATCGACCGTAACATCCCGATCCGCAGCCGGCTGATCGGCGGCAGTTCCCCTTTTCCAAGGGTCACAAGGGTGAACGGCATCTGAAGCAGATTGTCCGATACGACGGTCTTCTTTCCCCGGGCGCTTTCCACGGCACTGCCAAACGGCAGAATCACATCATACGCCGCATTATCCAGTGCCTCCTTCAGCGACCGTTCCGTAATGACTGTAAATACGACATCATATCCTGCCTGCTGGCCGGCAATCTTCATCACATCCACGCCGATTCCGGTAATCTCGCCGGTATCGGGATCGAGGTAGAACATCGGACAACGGTCTGCCGGGATTCCGGCGGTGATCGTTTCCTTGCTTTCTTCCGCCCTCAGCCGCAGAGAAAAAGCGGTCAGAGAAAAAAGCGCAATGACCAGCACTGTCAGTAATGTCCGAACCTTTTTCGACTGTGTATTCGGTTTCACCAGAAATCCCCCTCTGTCTCCCCGTTTCTCTTTGTCCATAAGACCGCCGAACCCGTCCCTGTGATCCTCTGCGATGGGTTCAGCCTTATCTTTGTTCACTATATCGGATTACGGGGATTTTTGCCATCCCGATTCGCAAATCCCTGCACTTCTGTCATTGGATTACCGGCTACAGGAAACTTTGTAAGGAAAAAGTGAAATTTCCTGTTTCATTTATTCTGTTCTGTGATATGATTAGCGTCCGCGAAAAAAGGAGAAAAGAAAGAGAAATGGAATTTACGACTGTTGTTGTCAACTATGAACATCCTGTCACCAAAGAATCATTTACTCAGGGGATCACCCTCGCAATCCCGGAAGCGTGTGAAATCTACGCCGAAATGCTCGAGTATGACGGCGGATCCATCAATCCGGAATCCTCAGTGTTCAATCTTCTCACTGCCGTAAAGTACATCTCCAGAATCCAGGGATTCGAACAGACGCCGAATTTCAACATCCTTCCGCCAAGGGATATGACCATGGTCTACGATTATATCGAAAAAAAGAAACTGAACTGAATCCGGGGGATGACAGATTCCCACCGAAAAATCCGATGCACTGCACCGGATTTTTATTCAGGATTTTACTGCTTTTCAGCTGACAACGGCGGTTCCCCAGTTTCGGTCGGGATGGTCTTCCACGCTGTCGGCGGCGGTTTTCGCCCGGACAAACCGCTCTTCGATATCCTCTTCCTGCTGGGCGTCGGGATAGATGCCGAACCGCAGGGTCACCTTCTCGGAGGTATCCTTCTCGACAAACAGCTCGGCCATGAACTTCTCGAGAATCTCATTCCAGTCATCCTGATGCGGGCAGTAGAGCAGGAAGGTATCCCCCTCTTTCCGGCATCCGATTCCGCCCGTCTTCCTTGCGAGCTTGTTGAGACTGATGCCGATGCTGCGGAGGACGAGATCGCCGAACTGGCGGCCGTACTGCTCGTTGACGGAATAGAAGTGATTCACATCGCATGCCAGGGCATCGAATGCCTTGTCCTTATAGTACTGGTCGTAGCGGTTGACATAGCGCAGGAAGTAATCGATGTTGTAGAGTCCCGTCAGCTTGTCGCGCTGGGTTCTGCGGATCAGATCGCGGTTTTCGGAAAGCTCGATGCACTTGGAGATTCGGGCCCGGACGATTTCGATATCCGGATACGGTTTCGGAATGAAGTCCATCGCCCCCATCTTCAGGCAGTCAAGCTCCGCGTTCTGATCGACGGTCAGTACGACGATCGGAATCGTCATCAGATCTTCATCCACCTGCATCGCCGCCATGACATCCCGGCCAGAGAGATTCGGCATATAGAGATCGAGAATCAGAAGCGCGATATCATGCTTGTTCTCTCGCAGGATTTCGAGGGCTTCGACACCATCGGAGGCGTAGATCACATCATATTCATCCTCAAGCAGATCCCCGAGGATTTCCCGGTTGCTTTCGATGTCATCGGCGATCATGATGCGCTTGCGCAGATTGACGGCAGCGATGTCTTCAATGGCAAACGACTTGTCCTCTTCCTCGCCGCTGTGCTTTGCGGCCCCAAGGCTTTTCAGAAGCATCTTTTCCTTGTACATCAACGCATCCGCCCGCTCAAAGACAGAGCGGAAGGTCTTATCCTGACGGGGATCGAACTTCGAACATCCGAAGGCAACGACCGCCTTGTCCTTTTCGAGGTTTACAAGCACCTGCTTTTCAAACTTCTCGAGGAGTTCTTCCTGGTTGGTGAAATCCTCCCCTTCGAGAACCGCAGTGAATTCATCGCCGCCGATCCGGAATACGGGGCTGTGCTTGAAGCTGGTGCAGATCAGCTTGCAGGCTTCCTTGATATATTCATCACCGGCCTCATGACCCTTGCTGTCATTGATCGTCTTGAGATCATTGAGATCGAATACGACAACGCTGAACTGCGAGACTTCGCCGCCGCTGATGCGGCGGTCCATGCGCTCTTCCGCCTCGTTGAAGGCATGCTTGCTTTTGACCCCGGTCAGAGGATCCCGGTATGCCATCTCCATGGCGGACTGGAGCTGTTCCTTCTGATCCAGCTCCCGACGCAGGCCGTCTTCCATGAGTTTCTGCTGTTCATTCAGCTTGCGCTCCGCGGTCAGCCTCTGCAGAAGCAATACCAGTATGACGGCAAACACCACCGTGAGCACACCGACCAGCAGGAGCCAGTTATCCTTCATGAAATCGCTGAAGGACACCTTCCGGCCCGAGCTCATATAGGAGGCAAGCGCGGAAGCCATCTCCTCGCTCCTGGTCATCAGAACCGTCTTATTGAGCAGGAAGTACAGTTCCCTCTCATCCGCTCTCACCGCAAACGACAGCGGAATCGATTCACTGCTCGGAATGGAGAAGAGCTTATACCGATTCATCATTTCCTCAGCCAGAGGAACCCGGTAGTTGCTGATGAGAACACAATCCGCTTTGCCGGAAGACACCGCCGCAAAGCATTCCTCATCACTGGCATAGGAATCCCAGGAAGAGGAAGGATACTGGTCCATGATGAAGGTCATCACATTGGAATCGCTGCCGTTGACGGCAAATTTCACCTTGCTGTCGCGGGAAAGCGACAGCGTTTCGTTGTTCCGCACCATGGCATTGATTTCCGTGGTCATCGCCGGGTTAGTCAGGCGGATATCCATCTGATCGGCGTCATAGGAACTCAGATACACCGGAAAGACACAGTCAATCTCTTCCCGCTTCAAGGCATCGAGCGCTTCCTGAACCGAGGCATAGGGAACCGGGATGACCTCGATCTCCGTATTTCTGAGATTATTCGATGCATGGGCCAGATAATCCTTGAGGGCACCGGTCAGTTCCTTCGTCTTTTCGTCGCTGGTGCAGAACGGCAGAAAATGATCCCGGTAGCCAACCTTCAGGCTGTCCTTGCCGGCAAGCCAGTCCTCCTGTGTCGGGGTCAGGAAGGCATTGGTTCTGGTATTGTAGAGCCGCTCCTCGGTCAGTCTCTGGTTGAAGAACGGATCCTCATCCTGAATCCCCGCCAGCGCCATATTCATCTCCGCCAGGATATCCGGGCGTTTTTTGTTCACCGCACAGTAATACTCCGAAGATCCGATCCGCACCACGGGCAGGACCTTCTGTTCGGAGCTGAAGGTATAGATCGATGCGTATCCGTCGATCTCGCCCCGGGTGACCATATCCATGGATTCATCTTCATCTTCGGTCATCGGCAGGACCGTGATGCTTACATGGTTCTTCTCCGCCCAGTCTCTCAGGAACCCTTCCTGAATGCTGCCCTGGTTGACGCCGATCCGGGTGCCGTTGAACGAAGAGAGATTGTCCGCCGTCAGGGTCCGGTTTTCATCATCGACATAGATATAGTAGGATTCCGATCCCATCGGAAGATCGGGAAACGAGATATATTCCTCCCGCTCGGGTTTATAGGAAACATCGCAGAGGACATCGATCTTCCCCTGCTCGAGCATCTCAAAAAGGTTCGGCCAGCTGTCTTCCACATATTCATAGGTCCATCCGGTATAGGCCGAAATTCTGTGCATATATTCATAGGCGATGCCGCAGCGTCTGCCGAAACTGTCCCAGTAACAGAACGAAGAATCAAACCAGCCGACGCGGATCGGCTGATCTGCTGGTCCTTCAGCCCGGGCAGGCAAAGGCATTGCGATCCCGATCATCACCGCAAAAAACAATGTGATCAGACTGATTCGCTTTATGAATTCTCTTATACGCATCGCGTCCCACCTCCGCGTGTAGTATGTTCTCTCACCCGGCTGATGTTACCTGCATGATGACTCGTTGGACCGGATGAGATTCGGAACAGGTTCTCTGTCTGTCGGGAAAAGTCCGTCGGAAGTCATCTTCCCACAGCTTTTTCCATCCTCTCACAGTGCTTTCAGTACTCTGATAATAAATATAACATATCATCTTCCTCTTATCCCTGCCGCGGCTGAAAAATGATCCGCTGCACGTGAAAAATATGTTCCATCAGGAAGAAGAAAAGACAGCGTCAACCTTGCTGTCTCCTGTTTCTTATCATCATCGGATCAGAACTGCCTTTTTACAGGAAGTACTGATCGAAGCCCGAAGCGGCGAGAATTCCCCGCACCACATGATTGATATTCCTCAGACGGAATCTCTTCCTGTCCTTCAGGGCTTTATACATCACGAGCAGCGCCCGTAGGCCGGCTGAGGAGATATAGGTCATATTCTCCGCATCCACATCGACTTCCTCCGGTACGGAAGGAAGGTTCTGAAACAGCATCAGCAGCTCGGGAGCGGTGATCGTATCCAGCCGGCCGCGGACAGATACGCGGAACACCCCGTCTTCAAAGGAAGAGTCCAGTCTGAACGGGAACACCTTGTCAGCGTTCTTCTCCGCTTCCGGTTTCACCTTCAGTTCGAGGAAGTACATATCCTCGAGCACCTGACGGACAGCCGCTTCCTTTTCCGAAGAGAGACTCAGCTCTTCAAACATATCCGGCACATAGTCCGCCATGCCGACCAGAGAGGCTTCAAATCCCATCGCATTGATGAAGCTCCAGATGTTCTTTCCGTTGTTCTGAAAGAACACATTCTCATAGGTTTCGATCTCCGGAATGCTCATTTCGCCGCCGGACATCAGATTCATATATCGGTCCATCGTCTCGGGAGCGTCGGAAAGGACCGCCTTTGCGATCTCGAGATCATGGGTGAAATAGGCATGATCGGAAAGGATCCAGCTGCCGCCGTGGTTCTGAAGCAGACGGCGGATATTGGCAAACACTTCTTCGAGTTCCGACTGCGAAAGATACATCAGAAGCCCTTCCGTGACAATCAGGAGTTCTTTCTTTTCCTCCCCCAGCGGTTTTTCCATCGAGCTGTAGTTGGTCGCATCCACCTCACAGTAGCGGATATTCTCCTGTTCGCCGATCAGCTTCCTGACCGCCGGCTCGATCTTTCCGATCACCGCCGGAAGATCAAATCCGTAATAGGTGCGGTCATGGCGCGCCAGTTTGATTGCCCGGGAGGTACAGCCGCAGGGAAGATCGACGACAGCCGCATCCGGCCGCGATTCGATCAGATGGTTCATGCCCCGGAAGCGGGTTCCGATATTTACGGAAAACACGGGATCAAACAGTGCGGCTTCTTCCATCTCGTCAGGACTTGCCTGATGATTTTCAACCGCATCCCGGTACATATCAAAATCAAAGAGTTCCAGAAGCTGTCTGGAATCTTCATCTCCGTTTCTTGATTCAAAATGAAGACACGGCAGTGCCAGATGGAACACCGGATTGACAAGTGTCTGCAATTCCTGATTCCTGTCCATGGTTTACCTCTTTTCTGATCTGGTGCCCTGAGGAACACAGCGGTCTTCGGCATTGCCTTATGATGCGGAACTCTACTGATCTCTGCTCTTGGCGCCGAGCCGCTTCAGTTCCTTCTTGCGTTCATACATCGTCTGATCAGCCCTCTCGAACATGACGTGAAGGTTCTGATCCCCCGGTTCAAGAACCGAGGATCCGGTCGCAACGACCACTTCGTTCCCTGGAATGTTCTCTTCCGCCTTCCTGTTCAGGGCGGCGAGCACCTCATCCATTGTATCGTATCCTTTTCCCTGCAAAAGGACAACAAATTCATCTCCGCCGATGCGGAAAACCGCACCATGCATGAAGTATTCGCATATCATCATGCATGCATCCTTGATCAGCTGGTCACCGGCGGCGTGGCCCTGGGTGTCATTGACCTGTTTCAGGCCGTTGATATCGCAGACCACAACCCCCAGCTTATCGATCTCCCCTCGGGCGATCTGTTCGTTCAAAGACGCTTCTGTCTCCATGTAGGCATGTTTGTTTCTGATGCCGGTCAGAGGATCGGTATTGGCCATATTCTGGTAAGCCCGGCTGTGTTCCTTCTCCTCTTCCAGCCGTTCCTTGGACAGCTGATGGTATTCGAGAAGCAGAATCGAGGCCAGCACCAGCACCGAGATCAGCGAAAACAGAATCATGTTTCTTCCCGTCGCCAGCGTCTTTTCACTGATGTCGCGGATCTGGTCCTGAATGACCTTCTCCCGGATCAGCACCGCCACTTCCCATCCCGTGCCGGGGATCGGCACATAGTACAGCGTTTCTTCCTGGTCGCCGGAGAAGAAGGTGATATTTCCGACTTCCCCTCTGGCAAAGTGGTCACAGTGTTCCTCCCAGACATTCTGAGGAACGAGATATTTGATCGCCTGAAGAAAATTCTGATCGGAGATCACCGGGCCGAGTTCCGTTCCGGAAAGGTTGGCGCCATTGGCGGAATAGAGGCCGAAGTAGGTTCTGCCCTGATCATCGAATGCGAGCAGATCGGCGATATCGCTGATATCGATCTGCACAAAGCACGCCCTGAACGGCTTTCCCTGAATCCTGAGGTCAGAGATGGACGAGGCCAGACACAGCTGCCGGGATGAACCATAGATCGAAACGGTACTGATGACGCGGTCCGGCATCGTCTCCTTTTCCAGAAATTCATGACGGCTTCCGCCGGTATAGGTCGTGTATTGGGTATAGACGACATTGTCCTCATCCACCAGGGCGAACCGATTCAGCGACAGCAGGGATTTCATCTTTCCGATCACTGCCCGCAGCTCCTCGATCGACTGGATATTTTCCTCTTTGATATAGGCAACCGCCTTTTCCATCTGATCAAAGTTGTTGTTGATCTGGTTGGTGATGAGTTTTGCCCGCCGGTCAGCCATCGCTTCAAGATAAAAGGAACTGACCGCCGAAACGGCTTCGTTGGTCGCATTGCTGGTCTGTCTGGAAGACCAGAACGTAAATGCCATCAGTGAAGCCATGATCAAAAGACTTCCGATTACGGCGGTCAGGACAAAGGTTCTGTTTGTGATCCTGGGTTTACCGTTCATGAGACTTCTCCGTACAAGAGTTCCAGCATCAGTGCCGCATCCTTCTGATAGATGACGGTTGTGATTTCATTGGTCTTCTCTTCAAAGAGCGGTCCGGGCAGGTTTCCGTCGGCGATCTTGACCGCGGTCTGAATCGTGTCAAAGCCGATCGAATAGCAGTCCTGCACACCGAGGCAGTAGATGATCCCGTCACGGAGATAGCGGAGCGCTTCCTCATCGTGGTCCATGCCTACGATGACCGCCTTGCTTTCCGCTTCGGTGATCGCCCTTGCGGCTCCGACCGGATTGCTCATATTGCAGCAGACGATCCCGTCAAGATCGGGATTGTCTTTGAGGATCTGTTTGGTGAGATCATAGGCAAGATCAACGGAATCCATGTCGTATTCCACTGCCGTTACCTCCATCCCGGGGTACTGGGCAATGGTATCCAATGCACCTTTCGCCCGGTCCTCATGGCAGGGCGCACCCCGGCTTCCGACCAGGATCGCGACTTTTCCCTTCCCTCCGAGCTTTTCGCAGAGCGCTTCGGTGAGATCCTTTCCGTCCTGGTAATTATGCGTATTGCCCACATAGGCAATTCTTCGGCATCCATCCACCGCATCGGAACTGGAAAATGTCATCACCTTTTTCCCGTCCGCGATCATCTGATCGAGAACCGGGGAGATGATCGTCTCATCGGCGACATCGACGCCGATCACATCGTAGTTCCCCTGTTCCGCTTTCGCCAGCCGCATTTTCTGATCTTCGGCAGAGGCGCCGTTGGGAGCCATGTATTCATAGGTGATCACGACTCCTTTATCCAGGTACTGCCGCTGCGCCTCTTCCATGCCCAGGGCAACCGCATCCCACCAAGAATGAACGGTTTTATAGGTGAAGTAGAAATTGTAATGGTCTTTTTTCGGAACGTAATTATCCAGCTCATGATCAAAATCCACGGCAGAGTACGCCGCATCATCCCTGCCGGCCTCAGTGCTCTCAGTCATCACCGGTGTCGAAGCCGACGCTTCGTCCTGTTTCGGGGCAGAACAGGCCGAAACAAAAAGCATCGAGATACTCAGTACTGCTGCGATTTTTTCTTTTCCTGCAATTCTGTGCATTTTACTTCTCCCCGGAACAGGTGCTTCTCCTATTGTACCCTTTTCTCTGCGGGCCTGGCATTTTTTCTGAAATGAATTGAATTCTTTTCCGAAACCATTTTCACTTATCTATATTAAAGAATACCGCAGTTTTTGTTGAATGGCGTGACAGTTTTCAATGTCCCATTGTCTCTGAGGCAGAAAATCCGTGTTTTCCTGGCTGATGTGCGAATTCGTAACTCCTGACGATCAGAAAAGAGGAATCGAAAGATCTCCTGACTCCTGTCCTTCTGTACCGCTGAGGCTTTTCATGCCTTTCAGTTCAACGAAAAACCGGCAGAGTCTGCCGGTTTATTATGATCCCTGAAGGTTTTGAATCAGTCGACGACGACGGTGCCGCCCGGCAGCCGCTCATCATTCATATTGAAATATCCGTTGACTGCCTTGACGAACATCAGCCCTTTTCTGTTGCAGCGATACAGGGTGTACATATGCGCACCGACCCGGTGTTTGCCTGCCATCACGGAAATATTGTGGCGATTCTGGCAATACGGGCAGAACATCCATCTGTTTTCCTTGATGGTGTATTTCTTTCCGCCGGATACCTCATCGAGATCTTCATCGCTGAGTGCTTTTCTGATTTCCTTGAGTTCCATGGTGTTCCTCTCCTTCCTTAAGATCTGCGGTTGCGGATTTAATCATAGAATCCGTCGGTATGGAGCCGTTCGGCATTCATATCGAAATAGCCGTTGGTTGCCTTGATGAACATCTGCCCTTTTCTGTTGCAGCGATACAGGGTGTGCATATAGGCACCGACCCGGTGTTTGCCTGCCATCACGGAAATATTGTGGCGCTTGAGGCAAAACGGGCAGTACATCCATCTGTTTTCCTTGATGTTGTATTTCTTTCCGCCGGATACTTCTTCAAGATCGTTGTCATCAACTGCATCTGTTTTTCTGTTCAAATCCGTCATGTCCTTATCCTCCGAATGATCTGCTGTGTCTGAATTACTGCTTGACGCTGCCGGTATAGAGGCGCTCGTCGTTCATGTCAAAATAGCCGTTGGTCGCCTTGATGAACATCTGGCCTTTTCTGTTGCAGCGATACAGGGTGTGCATATAGGCACCGACCCGGTGTTTGCCTGCCATCACGGAAATGTTGTGATGCGACATGCAGTACGGGCAGAACAGCCATTTGTTCTCCTTGATTTTGTAGGTCTTTCCGCCGGAAACCTCATTGAGATCATCCTCGGTAAGCATTGTTTTTTCAGCGGTCATTTCTTCCTTCTTATTCAGAACTGTCATTGATTTTCTCCTTTATCCTCTCTTTGCCTCAGGCTGCTTCATCCGTTGAATGTTCCGGTCGGAAGCCGCTCATCATGAATATCAAAGTAACCGTTGGTCGCTTTGATGAAATACTGCCTCTTGGCACTGCACCAGTATAGAGTGTGATCATACCTTCCGACTCTGTGCTTTCCGGCGATCACGGCGATTGAATGCTTGGTAATGCAGAACGGGCAGAAACGGGTTTCCTTGCGCTCGATCACATACTTCGACTTCGCACCGCCGTCCACCTGTTCCAGCTGCTCATCGCTGAGAACTGCGGCATCCATCTCTTTTTTCATTTCTTCCATCAGGTCTCTCCTTCTATTCTGTGTTGTTGATCTGAAGTCTGCTTCATTATACCATCCTCTCCGATCTGAACGCGCTGATCCCCGCCGAAAATATGGTACGCACTTCCGCCAACACTATTACATACGAAAGAAGCGGAATTATTCACGTTCCAAGAGGAACATTTTTCCCCGGACAGGAATATCTCTGCGCATCTTCGAAGGGAATTAAACAGTACGATTACTGAAACCACGCTTCCGCATCCCTGCGGAACAGGTCAAGGGATTCCTTCTCCAGGCAGATCATATGCCCGCAGGGATAATAGCTGAAGGTCACATTTTCCTTCCGTTCCTCACTCAGGAATACCCGGCCGAAAGTCCACTCATTGGCGTAGAACTGAGTAGCTCCGTCGTAGTATCCGCCCAGGACCCACACCTTCAGATACGTGTTTTTGGATATGCAGGTGCGGATGACGCTTTCCTGGCTCAGATAGCCGTCTCCCGCGGACCCGGGAAAGGTCCAGGCAGCGAGCTCCTCCTGGTTCTGGGGAATATACGGACGGTCGGTTTAGAAATTCAGTTCGTTGATGATGCAATCATTCATGGCATTGCCGAACATCAGATTGAATTCCCGGGAAGAGGGGTCATCCTCCCCGGTGCCGATCGATTCGCCGGTATACGGGCCGGCAATCCGGCCGTCCAGTCTTCCCACCGTCAGTTTTCTGTCTTTCATAAGTCCGGTCAGAAATTCATCCAGGGTTACCCGAAGGTTCCTGCTCAGGATCATTTCTTCTGAAAGCCCCGTGTATCCGGCAAGACTCGATGCGATCATTTTCCTGTCCGCTTCGCTCAGGCGGCTGCCCTGAAAGAGAGCGGGAACGTATTCCTTTTCGACAAAGGTCTTCACTTCCGCAAGATACTCTTCCAGTTCCAGGTCCTGATACTTCGGATCGAGTACACCATGAAACCAGGCATCCGCCGCAAAGGTCGGAATCGCCGCGGCATACGGGACATCATTGCTTTCGCTGAAATGGATCGTTGAGAAGTCATTGATGGCAGAGATCAGAATTAGACCGTTCAGATTCAGGGAACAGGCATCCGCAAGATAGCTGCAGACAGCGACTGCCCGGGTGGTTCCGTAGGATTCTCCGGCCACATATTTCCGGCTGATGTACTGGCGGACGAAGTCGCCCATGGTGCGGGCGTCGCTGTCATATCCGATAAACGGGTCGGGCGAATTTTTCAGGGAACGCGAATACCCGGTGCCCACGGCATCGATGATCACAAGATCCGTAAGATCGAGAAGAGAATTCGGATTGTCGCTGAGCTTTGCCGGGAGTTCTTTACTGCGGCCATTCTCATCCACATCGATCCTTCGGGGACCGAGACACCCGATACGAAGAAACATGCTGGCGCTGCCGGGGCCGCCGTTGAAGGCAAAGGTGATCGGCCTTTCCTTCGTATTCTTCCCGTCCAGCGTATAGGCTGTATAAAAAATCTCACACTTCTTACCGCCGGTTTCCAGCACCGTCGTCCCCGCCTCGGCGGTATACGATGCCTTCTTTCCCTGGATCACAGAGGTGTGCTTTGTGACGGAGAGATGATCTTCCGGGATAGCTTTCTGCTCTGTCTCTCCCTCTTCCTTCAGACTCGCTGCTTCAGAAGCTTCTTCCTCTCTGGAGGATGCGGGATTTGCCTACGTCTTCTGGATGGAAGAGTTTTGGTTCAAAGAGGGACCCGGGGTTTCTCTGAGCCGGAATCCGGCTGGTGAAACAGCCGTCAGTAATGCGGCACATGCCGCGATGGCAATCTGTCTGATCATGGTTTCCGTTCCTCCTGCGCCCGCCTGCTATGATTCCTTCTTCGGAAAGAAAGGACATCGCTCTCCGATACACTGTTCATTGCGGTCACTGAATGCACAGACAGTCCCCGCAAATTCCAGATGTACCTTCCCGCGGGCATTGAGGTAATCCCGGCCGTGCTTCAATGCGAGTAGTCCGTCCCTTTTGCAGCAGCGGGGTCCGTTGATGGTTCCAAGCTCCCTGCTCGCTTCGGCGGTAAATGCCATATGATCCCCCCAGCTACCGTCCGTGCTGAGCGGTCCGGTATGGTCGATGACTGCAAGCGCCGCCCCAACCGAGGCAACGGCGCCGCAGATCCCCCAGAGTCCGCACATCGCCCCCGGCATCTTAAGCCCCTGCACCAGGAGCCGTTCGAGGCTTTCTGAGAGATCGATGTCTCCCCCGGCGTTGGCATAGGCGGTGAGCAGACACGCCCCGTCCAGCACATGATGTTCGGGTCCGTGTATGCTTACATAATCCAGCATAGCCATGTGGTGAAATATCGCAGAAGGATCGGTGCTTTCTTCCTTCCGGATGTCGGTGATGATCCGCCTTGCTTTTTCTTCGATCGTCATAGGTTCCTTTCCGGTCATATTCGATAACCCATCTCACAGGTCCTTCCATCCCTCGCATGCGCCGCAGTTAAAGCATCCGCTGCAGAGAATGTGAAACGAGCACGTCTCACATTTCTTCGCCCAGTGCGGTACGTACAGCTGTTCCTTCGGGATCAGACTGCCATTGCTGTCCCTCAGAACAAACTCCATCGGTTTTCCCTGAAAGGTCAGGCCCGAACGGCATG
>JAFWCM010000082.1 GCA_017536885.1 Solobacterium sp. | reverse complement strand
CTTCAGGGAGCCCGCAAACGCTGGTTTCGCAAGCAGATCACAGATCCTCCGGGCATTGGCTTCGCCGATGGGAAGATCTGTCTGATTGATGAAATACACATCGCCCAATGCCTCGGTATTCAGCGCATGGGCAAACATCTCCGGGGTGACAACCGCTGTTTTATCTTTCCCGATCAGATCGGCGTAAAGATCGGGACAGTGACAGGATGTTTCGATCGGCTTTCCGAGCCCCGATAACCCGGCTACGCAGATCGTCATCGCACTGCCTTCGGGGATTGCCGGCTCGTAAGACCGGTGCGCCTTGAGGGGAAGGCCCCGCGATCCGTCGGCTTCCACCAGGACATAGTCCGCAAGCTCAGCCAGGGTTTCAAACGAGCAGCGCGGCGAAGAGAGTTTGCCGGATTCAGAAGGACTGCCGAGGCAGAGCACATTGCATGCATGCAATGCGTCACGGATCATGTCCGGATCGGCTTCTTCCTTCGTCTCGATGAGCGGGATCCCATCAAAGGGATGAATGTGCGTGGAAGTCGTCAGGATGATTCTGCCGCTGAGGGTGGTGGAAAGCCAGCGGAGAAATGAGGTTTTCCCGCCGCTGCCGATCATTGATACAATTCCTTTCGGAACGGAAAAGCGAGAGAATGAAACAAACATCTTGAACTCCTTTCCACTGCAAACAATATAGCATTTCTTCCGGAGTCCGGAATCAGTCGGAGGTACTATGACAGGATTTTATGAAGCGCTTGCGCTTGGAAAAGGCAGAGAGATATTTGCCGCCAGTGCGGTGGACGGCCCTTATGCAAAGGAAAAGGTTTTATATGAAGTGAGGGGAGAGGAACTCTCTGCCCTCAGTTTTGAGCCGGAGTTCTTCCGCAATAACCGGCCGCTGTTTCTGACCTGCATGCAGGATCCTTCCTTCAGCGGTGCGGCGTTAGTTCATGCGGAGGAGGGACGTGTGTTTCTCGAGATGATTCCGGGGAACCGGTCTTTGATCATCTGCGGCGCCGGGCATGTGGCGCTGGCGCTGGTGCGCATGGCAGCCCTTCTGGAGTTTGAGATCACCGTGATCGATGACCGCCGGGAGTTTACCGAAAAGGCGGAACAGGCCGGTGCGCATCATGCTCTGTGCATGCCGTTTGAAGAGGCGCTGGACCTCATTCCCGGGGATCATTCCAGCTGCTTTGTGATCATGACAAGAGATCACCGCCATGATGTGGAATGCCTGCACCGGATTCTGAAAAAACCGCGGGCGTATCTTGGCATGATGGGAAGCAGGCACCGCACGGTCATGATCAGGGAGAGCTTCCTGGCTCAGAACATCGATGTGAAGGCACATGGCCTGCATATGCCGATCGGTCTGTCCATCGCTTCCGAGACCCCGGCCGAAATCGCGGTATCTATCCTTTCCGAAATCATCCTGACCCTGAATTCGCGGGGAAAGGGCATCGGTTACTCACAAGAGATGCTCGACAAACTCGAAGCGCTCGAACAGGGAAGGGGAGAGACAGACGCAGTGCTTGCGGTGATCATCGAGAAAAAAGGAGAAGGCCCCCGCAACCCCGGCACCAAGATGATGATCTTCAATGACGGCAGACTGCTTGGGACCGTCGGCGGCGGCTTTGCGGAAGCCGAAGCGATAAAGAAAGCCAGGGCGATGCTGGAAAGCAAAGACGATACCGCAAAGGTCGAGTCGATTTCGATCGCATTAGACGGAACCGGGGAAGATGCCATGGACTGCGGCGGGGTGATCACGGTAACGCTCGAACGATACCCGGCCTGAACCTTTGCATGCATGAAAGCCGGATGATAAAAAAACGGAGTGCGCTTCTGTCAAAGCAGAAGGGACTCCGTTTTCCGTTGGAAGGAATCGATTACTTCCAGAGGACATCGGGATAGAGGCCGCAGTCCTTGAGTTCCTGAATTCTTGCGACGACATCCGGTTTGTCTTCCTTGTAGGTGACACCGAACCACTTGTCGGTCGATGCCAGCATCTTTACCTTGATCTTTCCTTCGTTCACCAGCGTGCCGATCGCGGTAGGAATGACGTGTTCGCACTTCATCGGATTCTTGTCGAGACTCTCGCCGAGGAACTTCTGGAATACCGGCTCAAACTCTTCGAAGATCTTCGGTGTGAATCCCCAGAAGTTCATGGACACCAGCGCATCATCATCGATCGGCAGCCATTCGCCGTTTTCCTCATAGACCGCTTTTCCGTCTTTCAGGGCAATCTTCTGAATCTCGACGATCGATTTGAGATATCCGTCTTCTTTTTCGCAGAGACCTCTGGTGACGGTGCCGTTTTCGGTCAGGGTATTCAGGCATTTGAAGCCGACCATTGCATATTCATCATCTCTGACGTCATTGGTCAGATAATCATAGATGACCTTGTATGCATTGCGGCCGTAGAAATCATCCGCGTTGATGATCGCAAACGGTTCATTGACTACGCCCTTGCAGGCAAGCAGGGCATGCGTGGTGCCCCAGGGCTTTTCTCTTCCTTCCGGAACACGGAATCCGGAAGGAATATTGGTCAGTTCCTGATAAGCAAATTCCACTTCCATACCGTTGGCGGCGATGCGGTCGGTCAGGGCCTTGCGGAAGAGCTCTTCGTGTTCGCGCTTGATAATCAGAACCACCTTGCGGAATCCGGCCTGATAGGCGTCATAGATGGAAAACTCGATAATCGGTTCGCCATGGTTTCCCACGCCGTCAATCTG
>JAFWCM010000081.1 GCA_017536885.1 Solobacterium sp. | reverse complement strand
GTACGAAGCAGCTCCGTAACAGATCAGGGAAACTGTCAGTGCCAAAGCTAACATATGATCAATTTCATTGATCATGATGAACTTTGGAAAAGCAGTAATGTCCTTGAGAACCCCGCGACTTCAGTCGTCGGGAGCAGTCAGTGAGATTTGTTCTGATACATTACATCGAGATTTATCTCGATGCAAAGCATCGAAGAGGACATCCTGACGAAAGACCGGTAGTACTGCAATGAGAGCTTCTTCGGCTGACTGTTTCGAGGAATTTAATAAAATTGTCCGCAAAACATCTAAATTTACGGATAAAAAAACAACATAGGCTTTATCCCATCTGTTTATAATGCTATTATTTATATAAACATCCGCAAAATTAGAAAATTTGCGGATGATAATGAGAACGAACAATGGATTAAATGAAGAAAAACTCTCGCATTAATAGATCTGAAAGTAATAAGAAGGACAGGAGGATGGAAGCTCATCCCCGCCTAAGTGTCGAGCACTATAGGCAGGGTCTCCGCTTCTATAAAATGATGAAAATGAAAACCAGAGCAGAATGTCTGCAACAATATGGATCGGATTATATGATCCGAAAGAAAGTAAATGACGGAGAGCTTTATGAAGTAGGAAAGGCTGTATTTTCCGAAGAAAAGAATGTGCCGGAGATAGCGGTTCTGGCGTTTAAATATCCTAATTCCATTATTACTATGAATAGTGCATTTTACCTCCATGGATTAACGGATGTAATACCTGACGAATACGATCTGGCGACCGAAAGAGACGCGGCGAAGATCAGAAATAGGAGAGTAAAGCAGTATTTTGTGCCAGAGGATTTCTTTGTACAGGGGGTGGAAGAATCTAACTATAAGGGATACCCAATACGCTTATACAGTAAAGAGAGAATGCTGATTGAACTTCTCAGATATAAAAGTAAGCTTCCGTTTGATTATTATAAAGAAATTTTGCTGAATTACCGAAAAATACTGCCTCGATTAAATATACAGGAAATTCAGGATCTTGCTTATGATGCACCAAAGAGAAATAAAATAATGGAAACTTTACAGACGGAGGTACTATAACGTTCAAAAATGAGTATCCAGAATGATCCGCCCAACATATAATGTTGGGTTTTCTTATGCTGTGAACTCCACTGAAAAACAAATGGAAAGGAAACAGAAAATGGAGGTATATGAAAATATCTATGAATCGTATATACGCAGGGTTCTGGAACGTGTGCAAATTCTGCGAATAAAGACCCTGAAGGACTGCGTAAACAACTGTTTCAGGAAGGACTACGGAGATCAGATTGAAAGCGCACTGCTCTCCATGCAGAGAAGAGGCAGAATACTGCTTTCAAGTGACGGATGGTGTCTGACAAAGGGTGCTTATAAGAGGTTTACAAATATCACCCGGGATTATTTTAATGACAAAGTAGATTATACGAGCAGTTTTCGGCTCAGCGATACATCATTTCTTGAATACGGTGAGTATGACAGGGACATTGCTGACTGTATGGTTGTAGTTGCCGATATGCATCCGGACAGCAGGGATTTCGTTATAGGACATATGCCGTGGCTGGTGCAGTTTGTTACGCCATATCACGAGGACTCTCCTTCAAGGCTCTATCAGATCACAAAAATAAAATCCGGTGAGGAACTTGCCTATGGAACGCTGATGTCCCAGCTTCCTGTTATGGAGGATGAGGATGTACTGGACGCAATATACAGAATTGCTATACTTGAAGATCCTGAAAGTGCATATCTTGTTCCGAAACTTGGATTTATTCATATTGTTCAGATCAATGAAAATGAACCGAACGGATACACAATTATTGAGAGCCGCTCACCGGAATATCGCTGGAAGGACTATGTGCATATAAGGGAAAGGAACAACTGCTGATGCCTGAATTCAGTCATATGAGATATATGAGAAACAGATCTCAGCTGAAAACCGAATACAGTATCAGCGCTTTGTCCAGATCATTACAGGTCATCAAAGAATACAGCAATACAGAATGGCTTGATCAGATACCCTCAGAAATTCTTGATGATGTCCTTAATAAAACAGATGATGCCGCAGTATCGATTCGGGCTTCCCTTCACCGCATGCTGGGTGAAAAGAAGAAGATTATCAGGACCGTTCCGACGGACATTTACAGTATCCCGGCGGATGTAAAATTCATTGATGGGACACTGCGAGTATTCACTTTGCTTCCCCTGACTAGAAAATATTCCCATAAATATACACTCAGCGAATATGTCAAAGCTTCACTGCTGCTGTATCAGGATATGAACCGGATCACTCTCCGGTTTTCAATTGCTCCTCCATATGCCTGTATCCTCAGCAAACATCTTCATCGCTTTTCCAGTCGAATACCGGACAACACCAATGAAGATGCACAGATCATCAATGCTGTATTTGGCGATGTATTGATGAAGTCCGATGCTCCGGCAAATGTGCCGGTTTTTACGGTTTCAACGATTTTAGTCGGCGAAGATGACCCGGAAGGAGCAGAGCTGATTGTATGCCCGGTCTGCCGATATCAGGATGTGTTTAAAACCGCTGTTTTGGATAAGATTCATCAGGAAACAGGCTGAAAAAAGGCCTTTCTGAATGCTTTTCGTTCGGATCCTGTTCCCTGAAAACGAATGTTTTCTGTTCAGTGACACTAAAGGGTAGAGAATGATTAGTAAATGATCAACGGAAATCCCGTATTAATCACATTATTTGAATGAAAAATCACAGAGAGCGGATTTAGGCGGGGAATCCGCATAAATCCGCAGTAATACTTATTAATCATATTCTGTTCATTCTGGTCCGGCAGTAATACCGGATCCGGATGTTCAAAATAACAGGCCGGACAGTTAATCCTTGGTAATTAAGTGTCAGCGGCATTAAAGGCGGTATCCGAATTATGGATCCGCTTTTGTTATGGAATTACTGAACCTGTTTAATTCGGATATTGAACCGGTATAGAAGGAGAAAAATCAAAATGACTGAAACGAAATATAAAGCAGGAAGAGCCGTACTGAATTTTCTGAATCATATGTTTAACATAAATACCTGTTGGAGAAAGGATGCGATGCTTTATCTTCAGTACGAGCATTATGGAAGTCAGAGTACTGCATCGCAGACTTACAGCAGAATATTGGAGCAGGGACTGATTATGGAATATGAACCCATAACTCCTTCATACGAAAAATCCATGTACGGAGTAAGCAAGCTGGATGAGGAAGAAATTGAGAAAGCCGCAAAGGATTATATCAGTTCAATAGTTTTGAAGCCTTCCGAAAAACCGGGAAGATCAGCCTATGCTGTAGTCCAGATTACTGAAAAAGGGGCTGTATTTCTGATGGATCACAGTGATGGATCGGAAGGATGGAGGGGACGAATGAGGGAAAATGGACGGCGGTTCCGGACACAGAACTGGGACAGAGTCATCCGTCAGCTCATGGTATCCAGAGCAATGACAATGTTCAAATGTGCGGATACAGCTGTGTATATATCCGAAAAGCCAAGCCTTTATCGGCTGTACGGAATGATCAATCATCTGGGAAAAGACATGTTTGATACTTCAAAGGATACGGAATTGTTCCCGGAGTACCCATGCTTCGGTTATTCCGAATGCACAAAGCTGCTTGAAAACAAAGGAGTCTTCTACACTGCAGCAGAAGTCAGGTCATTTTTGTCATATCTCAGGGTGGAAGACAGTGATCCTCTCCGAAGTTCCAGATTCTTCGGTTTCTATATTTCAATGAAAAACTCATGCATTGTATATATGGAAAAACCTTCGACGAACAAGTTCATAAAAATACGTCATCCTGTAGAAGAACGTCTTTTCACCCGTATCAGATCATATTTCAGTGATGCAACATTCACTAAGGCAGACACCATGGTCATTACGGACGGCGACTCACAGATGTATTCAATGTCTGCAGGTGTAAAATCCGCCCGATTTCGAGGAAACATAGATTCCAGTGATACGGAAAAGGTTCAGGAGAAGATTCAGTCAGTAAGAAAAAACACTGAAGTATTATCCCTGCTCATAGCAGGATCAAAGATCTCAGATAATATCTATGCCGTTCCATCCCGCTATGACGGAATCACTTCGCTCGAGTATTACTGCCACCATGATCTGATGGATTATTATTCCGACTCCGAACAGTTAATTAAAAACTTTCCGAATTTTTGTCTTTTCGATTCCATGATGAAACCGCACTCTTTTGGCCATGATATTGTCGGAAGGGGAATGGAATCATATCAGGCAATATTCATACCGGTATTTGATGTCAATCTGATGAGGGAAATGTCTATAGATGAAGATGACATGGATAACCCGAAATGCTATGCAATCATCACACTTCCGGAACTCACTGACGCTATAAGCCATGCACTGAGAAAACCCTGCAGATATTATGACGCATTTACCGGAAACAAAATTTATATAGATGCTGATACAGGAAGGAAAATATCTCTTTCAGAGCAGGACAGACAGATGGTATCGGATCTCATCCAGGCAAATAAAGTTTTGGGAAGAGGTGAAGTTTATACTGTACTGCAGCTGAAAACACTGAAAGATAATCCGTCTGATAATCTGGTGAAGCTGATCGAGATGGCAGATGAGATAGAACAGAAGGAGCTGAGAGAAAAGAAAAAGAACCTTGCTTATCAGCGAAAGCATATGCCGAAAGACATCACTATTTATAATGCGCTAGGGCGACCCGTAAACAAGTCTGATCCATATACCGCAATAACAAAAGCCAGGCCAAAAAAGAAACACTATAAAAGAGATGATACAGTAATACGGATCCATCTCAGCAGGGAAGAAAAGGAGTTGTATCAGAAAGTTGCCCGACTCCTGGATATTTCGTTATCGCGGCTGGTGGCCATGTGCACCATTCCGTTTGCAAAGAAAACTCTTGCTTTGTCAAAAGAAGGAGGTCTGAGCGCAGTTCATGAATCCGAATCCAAAAAATAATATATTCTTCTTCATCAGAAGAATCCTACAGAGGAGGTAGGAGAATACAGGGAAAACGCCTGTGATAAAATAAACATATGGGAACTCGAAGAAAAAAACCTCCAAAATATATTGAGGATCATAAATATTCCGAGGAAGGATATGACAGGTTTCTGACATATTTTAAGGAATGGCAGAAAAAAAATATCGCTCAGATATCACTTAAGTTCAGCTTGGAAAACGATAAGGATATTCTTGAGCAGCTGAGTAATCAGCCTTCAAAAATAGATTACATACGTAAGCTTGTCCGGGATGATATAAAAAAACAGGAAAAGAAAAAACTGAAGCAAAAAGCTGCAGAAGAAGAGAATAAAGAAAGAAAAACCCGCGACACTCCGAAAGGAAGAAAAGGGTCGAGCGGGTACAGATCAACTTCTTGATAATATCTCATAAATATAACATGATATTTATATAATTTGCTTTATTCTGGTTCAAAGTTCCATGTGAATAAAGTCCTGTTTTGAATATATTTTGAGAGAAGATATTCGTCTGCAGATATTGCTGGGATAGATATGAATTTATCGACCACCTACGAAAAAACGAAGGAAAAAAGGGAGAAAATTCCAAAAAAACGGAGGCAGTCGAAAAAATACCATGATTCTTTAAGCGAAAACGACAGAAAGCTCAATAAAATCAATCTGAATCTCGTTGTTTTAGCATTCTAGATGGATTTCTCGAAGGTATTTATTCAACGTAGTATATGAAAAGCAATATTCACAAAAAGATGACATTTGAAGATAGATTTGACCGCCGTTTCGCATGTTGGGCGAAAAACTGTCCGAAGGCATGGAGGTGGTATAAGGTTCAGAATCGGCGAAAGTTCAGACGCATTATGAAGGCGGAACTAATAACAAAAGGAAGATCCGTAAAAGGAGCAAAATAAGGGTTAGCGAAACAAAAACACGCCCTGAAATTTCTATAATCGGCGTAAAAACTCGTCCAGACATTTTCGATAATGCGTTTAAACTCGACCGGAAATATCCGAAAATAACATAAAACTCGCTCGGAAATTTCCGAAAATGAGATAGAATATAATTGGGAGTCACAAAAAATGAAATTAAGAAGACATATCGATTCGTGGCTTGCCAAATGGAAGACAACTCCCGGACACAAACCTGCACTGATTCGGGGAATCAGACAATCTGGCAAGACATATTCAATCAATTCATTTGCAAAGAACAATTATGAAGTTGTAGTCTATCTAAACTTCTGGGACCGACCAGATCTGATTGACGTTTTCGACGGGCAATT
Source organism: Solobacterium sp. (assembly GCA_017536885.1). Lineage (GTDB taxonomy): Bacteria > Bacillota_I > Bacilli_A > Erysipelotrichales > Erysipelotrichaceae > Bulleidia. Next base: position 7,262 of record JAFWCM010000081.1, on the reverse strand, counting down.
GGATGCAGACACAATTATTCGGGAATTATCAGTAAAGATGCCTATGCCTGAAGTAAAAGCAGGCTCTACGGTTTTTCTTTACGATGAGGTGCAGGAATGTCCGAGGGCGTTGCTGTCTCTGAAAACTGTTGTCAATGACAGTCGCTTCGATTTTATCGCTTCTGGGTCTTATTTAGGCGTGAATGGTTACGTGGTATCTGATGACACACCTAAGCCTGTAGGCTGCACAGATGAATTTGATATGAGAACACTGGATTTCGAGGAGTTCCTATGGGCAAAGGGATTTAAGGACCGGGAAGTTTCCTATATCAGCGAAGCTTTTTTTGGAAAAACGCCGTTGTCAAAAGCAATGCATACTTCTTTCTCCTCTTTGTTCAGGGAATATCTTTGTATCGGCGGCTTCCCGGAAGCGGTCTGTATTTATGTGCAGACAAACAATGTATATTCAACACTTCAAATCACAAGAAGAATAACACGGGATCTTCAGGACGACTTTGGAAGAAGGCGCGGTAAAGATCATAAGCCGCTGTTTAATGCTAATGAGGTGGCGAGAATCAGAAGCGCATTTTCGCTGATACCATCATTCCTGGGAAAAGAAAACAAACGGTTTGTCGTTTCGAAAATAAGCGGCAAAGGCGCAAAGGACGCAGGGAAAGATGCTGTCGAGTATTTGAAAGATACAGGAATCGTCACGAAAGTGCACAATCTTTATGTTCCCGCCACCCCGTTATCAGTTAATGTGATTCCCAACCAATACAAATTATTTCCGACTGATATTGGAATGCTTGTCGGAATGCTGGAAGATGGCACAACAGATGCGATCATGTCCGGTAATCTGGGGATGGGGAAGGGTATGCTTTATGAAGCACTGATTGCGGACGCTTTATTTAAACGCGGGGGTAAATTTTATTATTTCGCGAAAGAAAGCGGTCTTGAACTCGATTTTGTGATTAATTATCAGGGTGATTCCACAATCCTTGAGGTTAAAGCGGTTAATGGCAATACCAAAAGCGCAAAAACGGTAATGGCACATCCTGATCATTATGGAAAAACAAAACTCATACGAATCAAGGACTCCAATCTTTCGGTATCAGAGCATATCCTTACAATTCCGCACTACATGGCTCATCTCCTCTTTCAATGGAGCACAACTCTGCCCGTTGACTAGGCAAAAATTGAGCAGATGGCTGCGATGCATAAGAATGAGATTGATGCGCTGACGAACAAACATAATGCGGCCATGACAGAGATGGCACAGAGTTATGCGGAGAAGTATATGAGGTTTGTGGAACAAAGCACTACTAAAGTATCTAGATAATGGTGCGCAATTGCCGTTCCTGTAGGGAACGATGATAGAATGCAAAAATAAAGAATTAATTGATTAGTAATTGGTGCATTATCAGGGGGCATATTATGAAGAAAAAATATACTTCGATTTTGCTAGTATTGGCCTTGTGCTTGACTGTGACCGCATGTGGGGGGAAAGCAATCATCATTGAACGTTTTTTTTGTGCTTTATTGACATTCCGTTCGCAAGTGCTATCATGAAATTGGCTGGAAACGTTAACGGGAACGTTTACAGAAGTGCTGGTTTTGCAGGGAACGACCTGTGTGAGGAATACACAGGCTGCACCACATGAAGGTTTTATCCGGGAAGAATGTATCCCGGGAACGAAAAATACTGTTTAGTTTTAAGGGAGGAAAGTAAGATGAACAGTAACAACATTTTCAGAACAGGCCTCGCTGCACTGTTATGCGCAAGCCTGCTCGCTGGCTGCGGAGGAGGAAGTTCCGCAGGCACATCCACATCCGGCGGCTCTGATGAGGGCACTTCCGACGAGAAGGTCGTTGCGACCGTAACCGTCTGGGGACCGCAGGAAGATCAGTCCGATGACAACGGCAAGTGGCTCCAGACCGAATGCGAGAAGTTCGCTGCAGAACATCCTGACTGGGAACTCACATTCAACTATGGTGTCTGCTCCGAAGGTGATGCGAAGACCAACGTCTCCACTGACCCGAGCGCTGCCGCAGATGTCTACATGTTTGCGAACGACCAGATCCCTGATCTGCTGAAGGCTGGCGGAATCGCTGAACTCGGCGGAAAGACCGTTGATGCGATCAAGGCAAACAACTCCGAGACGACCGTTAATACCGTAATGTATGACGGCTCTGTCTATGGTGTACCGTTTACCGCCAATACCTGGTTCATGTACTACGACAAGAGCGTATTCACCGAAGACGATGTCAAGTCTCTTGATGCAATGCTCGAAAAGGGCAAGGTCGCATTCCCGCTTGAAAACTCCTGGTACATTGCTGCAATGTATGTAGCCAACGGTTGCACACTGTTCGGCGCAGACGGCAATGACGCTGCTGCTGGTATCAACTTCAGCGGAGATAAGGCAGTTGAAGTTACCAACTACCTCGTTGATCTCGCGGCGAACCCGAACTTCTCCAACGGTGATGTTTCCAACAACGCAGATGCTGCGGCATTCTTCTCCGGAACCTGGGATTACCAGAAGGCACAGGATGCCTATGGCGATAACCTCGGCATCGCACCGGCACCGACCATCATGGATGGAAAGCAGATGAAGTCCTTCGCAGGCTCCAAGGCAATCGGCGTCAACCCGGCAACCGCGCTCTACAGCGAGCATCCGGAAGTTGCAGTTGCACTTGCGGCATACCTCGGAAGCACATCCGCTCAGCAGGATCACTATGATCTGCGCAACATCATCCCGACCGATTCCAATATCAACGTCGGTGATGACGCTCTCGCAAAGGCACAGATGAATACCATGGGATACGCTTCCGTCGTTCAGCCGCTCCAGGCTGATATGGGCAACTACTGGGGACCGGCAGAGTCCATGGGCAAGGAACTCGTTGCAGGAACTGTTACGCATGACAATGCGGCAGAAAAGACAGAATCCATGAACGAGGCCATGAACACCTCTGCGGTTCAGTAACACAACCATCATTTCAGGAATGGCTGCGGTCGGACTCCAGCAGCCCGGCCGTATTCGTTCCGTCACTCTGACTGTTATTAAGGAACTAATCAATTAAGGAACTAATCATTTATGGATGTAACAATCAGTATCGGCAATGCACTGAAAAAAGGAGACCTCTGGACCCGGCTTTCCGCGCTTGTGATGGGCATCGGTATGATCATGCACAGGCAGGTAATCAAGGGAATCATGGTTCTTCTGTGTGAGATTGCCTTCTTTTTCTACATGATCAATACCGGCTTTCATAATCTTTCTATGATGCCGAGTCTAGGCACCGAAGCGCAGGGCAAGGTCTGGAATGAAGCCAAGCAGATCTATGAGTACACCGTGGGCGATAACTCCCAGCAGATCCTGCTTGCCGGGGTCATTACGCTGTTTGTCATTGCGGCGATCATTGTGCTCTGGGTTCTGCAGATGCGTCATTCCTATAAGCTTCAGAAGATGATCGAGAGGGGCGAACATGTGCGCAGTCTCAAAGAAGACATCGCGGCACTGTTTGACGGAAACCTTCATATCACCCTGATGACGCTGCCGTGCCTTGGCATTCTCATCTTTAACATCGTTCCGCTTGTATACATGATCTCGATGGCCTTTACGACCTATTCCAAGGAAGACGAGCATCTGATGCTGTTTGACTGGGACGGTCTCCATCAGTTCGGCCGTGTCCTGAACATGAACGGCAATATCGGCCGTCAGTTCTGGCATGTCCTGGCGTGGACGGTAGTCTGGGCGTTCTTCGCAACGTTCCTGAACTACATCCTCGGCATGATCCTTGCGTTGATCATTAACCGCAAGGACACCAAGGCCAAGGGTTTCTGGCGGTTCTGCTTCGTGCTTTCGATCGCGGTTCCCCAGTTTGTCACGCTCATGATCATGAACATCATGCTGCAGCCTTCGGGCGCGGTGAATGTGCTGCTCAAGAACCTCGGTCTTATTACGACACCGATTCCGTTCTGGACGAATGCGATGCTCGCTCGGATCACGATCATCGTGATCAACCTCTGGGTTGGTATTCCGTATACGATGCTTCAGGTCACGGGTATTCTGCAGAACATTCCGCTTGAGCTCTATGAAGCGGCCAAAGTGGACGGTGCAGGTCCGGTCAAGACCTTCTTCAGCATTACGCTTCCGTACATGCTGTTTGTCACGACCCCGTATCTCATCGCAAGCTTTGTCGGAAACATCAACAACTTCAATGTCATCTACCTGCTTTCGGGAGGCGGACCGACGTATGTCGGAGATACCGCAGGTCAGACCGATCTTTTAGTCACGTGGCTCTACAAGCTGACGATCGACCAGCAGTACTACAACCTTGGTGCGGTCATCGGAATCATGACCTTCGTGATCCTTACGATCGTGACCCTGATTACCTACCGCAATTCCAGTTCCTACAAGAATGAGGAGGCGTTCATGTGATGAATAACGAGAAGTATAACAAACCAAGTCTTCGCAAGCGCATCGTGAATCTTCTGGTCCACATCCTGCTTGCGGTGCTTGCCTTCATCTGGCTGCTTCCGATCTTCTGGATCGTACTGACAAGCTTTAGGGCGGAGCCGGGTGCTTACACGAACACCTTCCTTCCCCAGGGCTATACGCTGAACAACTACATCAAGCTCTTTACGGATCGGAACGTGCTTAATTTCCCGAAGATGTTCATGAATACGCTGATCATCGCGATCGTCTGCTGCATCATCAGCACCTTCTTCGTCCTGTCGGTTGCGTATTCTCTGAGCCGGATGCGCTTCAAGTTCCGTAAGCCGTACATGAACCTCGCCATGATCCTTGGACTCTTCCCGGGCTTTATGACGATGATCGCCCAGTACTTCATCTTAAAGGCGATGGGTCTTACAGAAGGATCCGCGATCCGCATCGGTCTTATCATTGTCTATTCCGCCTGTGCGGGTCTTGGCTTCCAGATCGCAAAAGGGTATCTCGATACGATTCCCCGCTCGATCGATGAAGCTGCGGTGATCGACGGTGCGACGAACTGGCAGGTATTCACCAAGATCACGATGCCGCTTGCCAAGCCGATCATCATCTACACCGTCATGACTTCCTTTATCGCACCATGGGTCGACTTTATCTTCGCCAAGGTATTATGCCGTGCCAACTCCGATCAGTTCACGGTAGCCATCGGCCTTTGGAACATGCTGCAGAAGGAGTATATCTATCAGTGGTATACCTGCTTTGCGGCTGGCGCGGTCGTGATCTCGATTCCGATCGCGATCCTCTTTATCTTCATGCAGCGCTTCTACGTCGAAGGCATGTCCGGAGCGGTCAAGGGATGATGACCGCACGGAAAAAAGGGGTGATTGCTGCGGGTGCAGCGATGCTTCTTATGCTTTCCGGATGCACGATTCAAACAGCAGACACACGTGAGTCTGCTGTTTCTTCTGTGCAGATGGCTGCGTTCAATCAGGATCTTGAACCGGTTACCCGGGAAGACCATTACCGTACCACCTATGAGATCTTTGTCTATTCGTTCTGTGACTCCAACGGGGACGGGATCGGGGATCTCAACGGGATCCGCTCCAAGCTTGATTACATTCAGGATCTTGGCTTTGATGAGCTCTGGCTGACCCCGGTCCATCCTTCCGATACGTATCACAAATATGATGTGAAGGACTACTGTGCGATTGATTCGCAGTTTGGAACAATGGAAGACTATGAAGCACTCCTGAAGGACTGTCACGAACGGGGAATGCGCGTACTCCTGGATCTTCCGGTAAACCATACCGCTTCCGGGCATTCCTGGTTCCAAGAAGCCGCTTCCTATTACCGCTCGCTTCCTGCCGGCAGTAAACCGGACCCAGCTGTCTGCCCGTATGCGGAGTATTATCTCTTCTCAGATTCTCAGCAGGATGGCTATGCGCAGCTTGCCGCATCCAGCTGGTACTATGAGGCACGCTTCTGGTCCGAGATGCCGGATCTGAATCTTTCGAATGAAGCGGTACGCAATGAGATCAAAGATATCGTCTCCTTCTGGCTGAACAAAGGGGCAGACGGTTTCCGACTCGATGCGGTCACAAGCTACTATACCGGCGATCCGGAATCCAATGTGGATTTCATGCGCTGGTTCACCGATACCTGCAAAGAGATCAAACCGGACTGCTATATCGTGGGAGAAGCCTGGACTGATCGAAGGTCCATCGCGGTCCTCTATGAAAGCGGGATCGATTCGCTGTTTGACTTCCCGTTTGCGGATTCCGAAGGCATCATCCGTTCTGTTCTGAACAACGCTTACAGCGCAAAGGATTATGTGCAGGCGATGCTCAGTACCCAGGAAGCCTTCTCTGCATCCAATCCCAATTATGTGGATGCGCCTTTCTATACCAACCATGACATGGCAAGAAGCGCCGGCTTCTATCCGCAGGATAACGGGCCAAAGACCAAGATGGCTTATGCCATGAGTCTTCTCATGAGCGGCAATTCCTTTGTCTACTATGGGGAAGAGATTGGAATGAAGGGATCCGGGAAGGACGAAAACAAACGTGCTCCGATGTACTGGAGCAATGATCCAAATGACCCGGATCTTTGCGCAGGACCTCCGTACATGGATCAGGTCGACATGAAGTTCCCGCCGCTTTCCGAGCAGATGAGTGATCCTCTTTCCATCTATAACTGGTTTAAGGAAGTCATCAAAGTACGCAAGGCATTTCCTGTCATTGCGAGCGGGACAACCGCGGAAGCCGGCGGGATCAGTGATGATGCGATTGCGGCATTTATCCGTTATCGGGAAGGGGAGGATCCGGTTCTGATCGTGATGAATCTTCGGGATGAGAGCCGGGATGCGGATCTTACCGTACTGAATGAAGAGCTGAATCTTGCGGCAGTGCTGAATACCGATGAACAGTCTATTACGATAGATCAGGGAATTCTGCATATGCCCGCCTACAGTATTGCGGTACTTACTGAAGTACATTAAAAAACGGATCCAGTGCTGTTACTGATTCATGACTGCACCGGCTCACGTTGTTATCAAGACATTGTTTTGGCCTTATGTTAAACGTGAAGATAGAAGTTCTGCCTGGCATCAAAAGAGTTAAAGCAGTCACATGATTGATGATTGGGATACCAGTACCATGTCGCCTGGCTGATCTCCGGTTCTTTCCATGACCTGCCTGCATGGAGCGCCCAGAACGAAGGGTGCGATTCATAGAGGGTGAGAACCCCTCCCGGTAAGGCCTAGCGAGCCGCCGTGTAGCAGACTTGGGCTGTGCTCATCTGCACAGTTGTACGCAACAGGAATGTGAGGTGATATGG
>JAFWCM010000080.1 GCA_017536885.1 Solobacterium sp. | reverse complement strand
TTTCAGAAACAGATTTTTGCCAGAAGTAAGACTGTGAGATATTCCCGGAGGGATCCGCGTAAAAAAAGGAGAACGGGAATGGTGTACAATAGGGCAGAAGAAGCGAGGTGAACGATGGCAAAGGATATTTATACTCAGCATCCGATCATGGAATTTCTTTCCCGGCTCTTTGATATTCTGATCCTGAATTTCTTCACCCTTCTCACAAGCATTCCCGTGATTACAATCCCGGCCGCCGCGTCATCGATGTATTATGTCATGCTTAAGATCATCCGAGATGAGGACAGCGGAACAGTGAAGCTGTTTTTCCGTTTCTTTGCGGATAACTTTCTCAAAAGCCTGCCTTATGCTCTGGTGATCGTGCCGGTGCAGGGAATTCTGTATCTGGCGCTTTTCTCCATGGCATACGGAAGTGAGGGCGGACCGGTTGCCTTCGGTCTCTCGCTGGGGGTGCTGGCAATTGTGACGGTGCTTTCGGTATGGAGCCTGCTTCTGTTTGCCCAGTTTGACAACAGCTTCGGCAGGACTGTGATCAACGCCGTAAAGCTCACGGTGTTCAATCCCCTGCGAAGCCTGGCAATCCTTGCCGCAAACGGACTGATGGCTGTCCTGCTGTTGTTTGCGCCGGCGGTGTTTATCTATTTTCTGGCGCTCTGGATATTTATGGGAGCCGGAATCATCGGCTTTATCTCGGTGAAGACGGCAGTCCCCGTATTTGATGAGCTGATGCCGGAGAGGGAAGAGATTCCCGATCCGCTGGAAGAGGAGTCGGAAGATGATGAGGAAGAAAGCGGCGAATGAAGCCTGTGCATACTGGCTTTCATCCGATTATTTTGATGAGGAAACCAAAGAGCGTCTGCGGGCCCTGGATGATCCGAAGGAAATCCGCGAGCGGTTCGGAAAGGACCTGGAATTTGGAACCGGGGGAATGCGCGGGCTTCTCGGCGATGGCACGAACCGCTTCAACCGCTATACCGTGCGGCGGGCAACCCAGGGGCTCTGCGATTATATCCATTCCCTGAAGGAAGCGGACAAAGGGGTGGTGATCGCCTATGACAGCCGGCACGGAAGCGCGGAACTTTCCAAAGAAGCGGCCCTGTGTCTGAATGCCGGGGGAATCCGGACCTGGCGGTTTGAATCCCTGCGGCCGACCCCGGAACTTTCCTTTGCGGTAAGGGAACTCGGCTGTATCGCCGGCATCGTGATCACCGCAAGCCATAATCCCAGGGAGTACAACGGATACAAGGTGTACTGGAAGGACGGAGAACAGATCACCCCGCCGATTGACCGGTATATCACCGAAAAAATCAGCGAAATCGACAGCTGGGAAGCGGTGAAGACGATGAAGGAGGAAGAGGCAAAAGCCTGCGGTCTTTATCACGAGATCGGAGAAGAAATGGATCAGAGATACTATGAGGCAATCCTCTCCGACCTGCCCCGTCCAAACCTCTCTGAAAAAGCAAGACAGATGCTGAAGATCGTCTATACCCCGCTCAACGGAACCGGCAGTGTGCCGGTGCTCACCCTGCTGGAAAGACGCGGGTTTACCGATGTGCATGTCGTGAAAGAGCAGAAGGATCCCGATCCCGATTTTACGACCTGCCCCAAACCCAATCCGGAAACAGAGAGCGCCTGGAAACTGGCGCTGAAGCTTGCGGAAGAGGAGAATGCGGATCTTGTTCTGGCAACCGATCCGGATGCGGACCGGCTTGGCCTCTGTGTCCGCCGCAGGGACAATACCTATCAGCGGTTCACCGGCAATATGATTGGCATCCTGCTGTGCGACTACGTGCTTGGGAAGAGAGAGAAGGAAGGGTCGATCCCGGAAAACGGAGCGATCGGCACCACGATCGTCTCTTCCCGGATGGGCGAAGCCCTGGCAAAGCACTACGGCGTGTCGTTCTTTGAGACGCTGACCGGCTTCAAATACATCGGCGAAAAGATCCGGGAATTTGAAAAGAGCGGCGAACACACCTTCCTCTTCGGGTATGAGGAGAGCTTAGGGACGCTCGTCGGCACCTCGGTAAGAGACAAGGATGCGATTTCGGCAGCCATTCTGACCGCAGAAGCGGCTGCGTATTATATGGAACAGGGAAAAACCCTGTGTGATGTGATGGAAGATCTCTTCCGGCAGTACGGGTATTATCTCGAAGGGCAGATCAGCGTCACCTTTGAGGGAATTGACGGCATTGCGGAAATCCGCCGGATCATGGAGAAAAACCGCACCGAACCGCCGGAGCGGTTTGCCGGCAAAAAGGTTCTCGCCCTGCGGGATTATAAGAAGGGAATCCGCACCGACATGGAACAGGGAACCGTAACCGCACTTGATCTTCCTTCTTCCGATGTGCTCTACTATGAGCTCGAAAACGGATGGTGTGCGGTACGCCCCTCGGGCACCGAGCCCAAGATCAAGTATTACTTCGGCATCCGGGAAGCGGAGAAGAAAGAAGCAGAGCGGCAGTTTCAGGCCATGCAGGAAGCGCTGTCCCTGCAGAATCATGCCTGACCCGGCATGTCCCGACGATCCGGGACATGCTTTTTCGTGCGACAGGCAGTCGCACTCATATATTTACACCGAACTACTGGTGAAACTTGAACAAGTATCGGAGGTGAAGAACTATTCAAAAGCCAAGAAACGGAAATGTATCCTACCCGAAACAAGGACACGGGGCGCC
>JAFWCM010000079.1 GCA_017536885.1 Solobacterium sp. | reverse complement strand
TGGCTGAAGATCCTCTGTGACAAAGAGCATCTCAGCCCTGCAGCTTCTTCGTTCTGCTGAAACGAAAGAGAAAAAATGCATGGCTTGTACAGGGCTAACCGCGATCGGGCAGCTCAGCCGGGGCACAATTGCCTGTTTCTTACATCTCACAATAAAGAATGACAGATTTTCCTGCGGAGAGATACCAGCAGACCCTTGAGTTTGAGGAGCTCGCGGCGGTTTCCGGCGGAAAGACCTGTGTATGCGTGGTCGGAGGCGGCGGCGAAAAATCGCATGATCATCAGCAGGTCTGTGCCTGTCCGCTGGTCGGAGTGGGATTCTATGAACACACCTGCGGGTGGAACGGACTCACCGGAGCCTGGACTTCTGCCATTCGCTGTGCCTGCAGTATGGGCGGCGGCGGAAAGGATACCTGGCACGGCAACGAGTAATTCCCTGCCCTATTTTAAAGACAGACAGCAGCTTTCATAACAGCGGATGATCTGCCGGTGAGCGTTTTTCATTGTGTATGAATCGGGGCAGTCGGTTTCGTTTCGCTGCATTTCCCGCTTCTTGTCAGAATGCGGCAAAGAGAGATCCGGATGTTTTACAGACGGTATTTGGAAAGATACGGTACTGCCGGTGGTTTTCACCATTGTCTTCCTTTTTTCAATGTCAGCCTTTCGATCGATCCCTTTCGGCGGTGTTTCCATGGACAAAGATGTCTCTCCCGGCGGTAAGCCGGCCCAAAGGCAAAAAACAACAGCGGCCAGAAAAACTCTGGCCTTTCTTATACCCAAACGAAATAAGAATTCATAACGGCAGTCAAAGCAAAGGGCATCGCGGCATTGATCCGGGTAATTTCATATCTCAGTCTTTCGGAAGAGAGATATAGTCTATACTCCCTTCTGCGGCCTGGATGCGGCAGTTGTCCGATGCCGGGCAGAAAGCAATCCTCTCTCGGAACCTCTCTTTCCCTGATTACCTACGACAGAAACACAACCCGGAATGCATTGCATACGGGCTGAGGCTGCCCTGAATTGCCTTTGGTCAGCTGAAATATTGTCAGATTCACAAGAGCGGAGATGACTGAACTCCGCTGATTTCCAACGGCTGTCGGGAACTGCATCTCACCTGGCTGTGGTATGATTCATAGGAAGTAAAAAGAGAAAGGAGTCTTTCCATGAAAAAGATCACCTTTAATTCCCCGGTGATACTCTCCTTTGCCGGGATCTCGGGGCTTGTGCTTCTGATCAGCTTTCTTACCAACGGATGGTTCAGAGATACGTTCTTTGTCTGTTATAGAGATTCCCTGACCAATCCCCTGTTCTATCTGCGGCTGTTCACGCATGTCCTGGGCCATCAGAACCTCGCCCATTACACCGGCAATATGACCATGTTTCTGTTGATCGGGCCGATGCTCGAGGAGAAGTACGGCAGTAAGAATCTCATCGAGATCATTCTTCTGGTCGCCTTTGTGACGGGGGTTGCCCAGGTGATCCTGTTCCCCAACGCGGGATTGCTCGGGGCCAGCGGGATTGTCTTTGCCTTTATGATTCTTGCCAGCGTCACCGGCTCGAAGTCGGGAGAGATTCCCCTCACCATGATCATTGTCATGGTCATCTATCTCGGCCAGGAGCTCTATAACGGGATTGTGGTCAATGACAACATCAGCCAATTGACCCATATTCTGGGAGGTCTTACCGGGGCATTGTTCGGAATGACCATGCGGCAGTCAAAGAAGTAAAGCCTTCGGGCTTTTTTTCATATGTGGAGAAGTTTCTTTCTGTGAACTGTTGTACAGGCAGATATCATGATCTTTTAAACTGTTTTTCACATTTCTTTCACATTTCGTGATTATCATGAGAGTGTATTCCGGAAGAGCTGTCCGGATAAGGAACAGTAAGATATGTGAAGGAGGATTCCCAAATGACGATGAATGCAGGAAATATGTGGAAGTGCCCTCAGTGCGGAAGAGAAAACACCGGCAGATTCTGTGTGATCTGCGGTACCAAACGGCCGGAGGAAGTGGAAGCCGAGCCGATCGAAATTCCCGCAATCGACGCGATGATTGCAGAGACGGTTGATACTGCGGTCAATGACGCCGAAGCAGAAAGAACCAACCCGGAAGCAGAGAGAGAAGAAGTCACCCCGGAGAATACAGCCGATGTGATGATTCCGAGCGCTTCCGTTTCCGAAGAAAAAACAGAACCACAGGAAATGAACTTCTCTTCAAAGCCCGCTCCGGAAGAGCCGAAGAGAGAAGAAAGGAGCGCAGCTATGACAAGAGAAACCTATCAGAAGCCCAAAGCTATTTATCCGAAGAAAAAAGCTGAAAGGAAGAGTAATCCGGTTCTTACGGCACTGCTTGCCGGTATGATCGGACTCGGTGCGGGATTCGGCGGCGGCTATCTTGCCGTGAAGAACTTCATGCCCGAACCCACCGTGATCTATCAGACGGTACCTCAGGCGACCACTGCGGAGGCAAAGCCGGAAGAGACCGTCCAGACCCCGGTTCAGGCATCGGCGACCACCGAAAAGACGATTCAGGAAGTAGCGGAAACCGCAAGCAAGACCGTTGTTGAGATCCAGGTGGAAAACACCACGACAACCTTCGGCCTGTTCGGCGGGACCTATGTCTCCAAGTCCGCCGGTTCCGGTGTCATCATCTCCGATGACGGCTATATCATCACCAACAACCACGTTGTGGAAGGTGCCCGGAAGGTTACCGTCACCACCTATGACGGAACCACCTATGACGCCAAGGTTATCGGTACCGATGCCAAGTCGGATATCGGCGTGATCAAAGTGGATGCGGCAAGCCTCAATGTGGCAGTGATCGGCGACTCCGATGCGATCCGGGTCGGCGATACCGCAATCGTCATCGGCAACCCGCTCGGAACCCTCGGCGGAACCGTGACCAACGGCATCATCTCCGCTACCGACCGTGAGATGACCATCAACAACCAGTCCATGAATCTGATCCAGACCAACGCTGCGATCAACAGCGGCAACTCCGGCGGCGGCCTGTTTGACGGAAACGGCAATCTCATCGGCATCGTCAATGCCAAGGACAGCGGCATGACCAGTTCCGGTTCTCTGATCGAAGGTCTCGGCTTCGCGATCCCGATCAATACCGCCTTCTCCGTTGCCAGGGATCTCATGGAAAACGGCTATGTGACCGACCGTCCGACGATCGGCATCGGCTTACAGACATTGGATCAGGATTACATGGAGTACAAAGCCGGCCTCTACATCTCCATGGTGTATGAAGGCGGTGCGGCGGAAGCTGCCGGTCTTAAGGAAGGCGACCGCATCATCAAGGCAGACGGCAAGGAGATCAGCTCCTACACAGATCTGACACGGGTTCTCTCCCGCAAGCATGTCGGTGATGAGATGACCATGACGGTTGAGCGCGAAGAGGAAGAGGTCGAAGTTACCCTGACCCTGACCGGAACGCTTGCCAGCATGCAGAATAACTGAAAAGACAGACAGAAAGCTTCAGGCAATGCCTGAAGCTTTTTTCTTACTCCCAATGAACTCTTCCTTTGGCAGATATGTCCGACATTTTGCTTGA
>JAFWCM010000078.1 GCA_017536885.1 Solobacterium sp. | reverse complement strand
CGTTTGTTCTGACATGCTTTATGCACTGTTTTGGATCGGTCAGGAATGAAACGGATTGATCCGCATCATCTCTGTGGATTCTGCTTCTGCCACCTGTGAATGCCGCTGCGCTTCGGCAGGGATCCGGGAACTCCAAAAGCGGCTGCCTGCAGTATGATGGTGGAGAGGACTGCCTCATCGGGACGGAGGAAAGAATATGAGTAAAAACAGAATAACGAAGGATGATCTGGCAGGCAATACGCTGTGGATTGCGTTTACGGAACTGGTGATCATTCATCTCGGAATGACGATCATGCAGATTGCAATTGCGGTCATTGATCTGCTGTTTCCGCAGGAGGATCCGGTCCTGGCGGATTTTCAGTTCAATTTCTGGTGGCTCGCTCTCTTCCTGATTCCGAGCGCCATGATTCTCGGCTATATGAAATTCACCAGGCCGGAAAGTCTGAAGGTATTCGGACTGCGGCAGAAAAGCAAAAGCCTGAAGACCTTCGGAATCGGACTTCTGATCGGCTTTCTGCTGAATGCGGTGATCTCACTTCTTGTCGGACTTTCAGGCTCGGTTCAATACAGCTTCCGAGGATTTTCTCCGCTGCTTCTGCCTTTGATCCCGGCTGTCATCATCCAGTGCAACTGCGAAGAGATGTTTTTGAGGGGATATGTGCCGGCCTTTATGGAACCGGAAAGCAAATGGTATGATGCGGCGTTTGCCGGCGGTATTCTCTTCATCTTTCACCACACATCAAACCTGATGGCATATGGGTATCAGAACGGGTTCTGCCTGAATGTATTTCTGATCGGCGTCCTGGAGTATCTGCTGATCAGACGGACCGGAAATTACTGGGCAGCGGCGGGATTTCACAGCGCATGGAATTTTACCCAGCAGTATCTGTTCGGTCTTCCCAACAGCGGTACAATCTCAAGTCTTGCCCTGTTTGCCGGGGAGAATGCGAGGGATACATTTTTCTTCAATACGGTTTACGGAAATGAAGGAAGCATGATAACGACGGTTTTTGTTGCTCTGGTCATCATCGTGCTGTTTTATCAGGGCAAGGGAATCCGCAGTACGAAGCCTGCGGAGTAAACCATGCCTGCATACGGGCCCTTCCGGCCTGTGAACACGCGAACTTTTAAAGGGCATCAGAAAAGTCTTCCTGTGTATGCATGCAGAAAGACTTTTCTGTAAACAGAGCAAGCCTCATCACAGTTCCGTTCCGGCACCGTTTTTCCTGTGACTTTCCATGCATTATACATATATGATAATGATGAGTTCCATGATGCATGAAAGGAAAATAAGCATGACTGACAGAGAAACCGTTGAAAAAACAGATATCCGCAGCGAACTCAGCGAAGAACAGAAAGAATTCATCCGGAAATCCGTCCGTGAAAGAGTTCCGGAGCAGGAAGTGCGTGAAAAAATCGGTCATATCGATGAAGGTGAATTGGAAGCGTTTCTGAAAAACGATCCGGTAATCCGGGAGGCTGCGGTATTCCTCGAGAAGATTTCTTCGGAAGAACTGGCGGCCGTTTCCGGCGGTGATGAAGAATGTGCCAGCGGCAAGGTGGATTACCACTGCAAGTCCGAACATCAGCGATACATCTATGAAGATGACTTTCCCAACTGTGCTAATACCGTAAAGGAACAAAGCTGGTGCGGAAAAGGGGATGCATGTTTCGAAAGCGCCGTCGTCTACAGGGGACTGCAGAATTGTTTTAAAGCATGGGAGTGAAGAACCGCTGATTGCCGCAGACCTTTCCGGGCTGTGCTTTGAGCGGATCTCCTTTCAAACTGACAGCCAGACCCGGATCTGGCTTTTATGATCGGCGGGCGGCGATGTGATGCCTGGGTTCGAAGAAATCACGATCGCTGCAGGAGGCTGCGGAATTCTCCTCAAAAGGACCTCCTGTGAAAAAAAACAGGTCTATTCCGGAAAAGAAATGATAATCCTCGAGGTTGTGATTCTTTTTCTTCTGTTACAATAAAACTGTCAATATCTTTGAAAAACTGATAAGAAAGGGTTTTTATCATTATGGTAGGGAAAAAGCGCGCACCAAAAAAAGCAGAGAAGCCGGCGGAGGAAGTTGAGGAAGCTGTTAAGGAAAAAGTAAAGAAGGCAGCCAGGAAAGCCGAAGCCAAAAAGGAAATTAAAAAGGAAGTAAAGAAGGAAGTAAAAAAAGAGGCGAAGAAAGAAGCTAAAAAGGAAGCGAAAAAAGAAACTGCGGCTGAAGTGAAAAAAGCAGTCGCAGAAAAAATCGAAGAGATTAAGGAAGAAGTTAAAGAAGAAATCAAAGAAGAGGTTAAAACAGACACTGTGGAAGAAAACAAAGAAGAAGTCAGGGAAGCAGCTCCGCTTCCCGAACCGCGCAGAAGCGTAGCGTTCATCGGTTCCGAATGTTATCCGTTTGTGAAAACCGGCGGACTCGGAGATGTCATGTACGCTCTGCCCAAGGCATTGATTCCGGAGAACTGCGATGTCAGAGTCATCCTGCCGAGATATCGCTGCATTCCCCAGAAGTATCAGGAAATGATGGAATACAAGGGATGCTTTGATATGGATCTCTGCTCCGACGGTAAATCCTACTATGTGGGAATCATGGAGATGGTCATGGACGGTGTAGTGTATGACTTCATCGACAATGACGAGTTCTTCAGCTGGGGCAATCCGTATACCGATCTTGTGACCGATATTCCGAAGTACTGCTATTTCTCCAAGGCGGCGCTCGCAGCTCTGAATTTCATGAACTGGATTCCCGACATCGTTCACTGCCATGACTGGCAGGCAGCGCTTGTGCCGGTATTCCTGAAGACACAGTTCCAGGGAAGCCCGGTCGGAAATGCCCGCAGCGTGCTTACCATCCACAACCTGCGCTTCCAGGGTATTTACAACATCCAGACAATCCAGTACTGGACCAACTTCCCGGATTATGTATTCGATTACGCTCTGCTTAAGATGGGCTACCAGGATGCCAACATGCTGAAGGGCGGCATCGCATACAGTGACATGGTCACCACCGTATCCAACACCTATGCGGGTGAGATTCAGACCGAATTCTTCGGTGAGAATCTGGATGCGCATCTGCGCTTCCATTCCGGCAAGCTGCGCGGTATTGTCAACGGCATCGATGTCGGTATCTGGAACAGCAATACTGATCAGTTCATTGCGGCGGACTATGACAAGAACAACGCCAGAGAAAAGAAGGCGGAAAACAAGCGTGCGCTTCAGGAGATGCTCGGTCTGGAACAGAATCCCGACAAGATGGTGCTCGGCCTGATTTCCCGTCTTACCAATCAGAAGGGCCTCGATCTTGTGAACATGATCTTCCCCGAACTGATCGACGGAAATACCCAGGTGGTCATCCTCGGTACCGGTGACGGACAGTATGAGGATTCCTTCCGGTATTATGAAAATACCAACAAGGGAACCGTATGCGCTTATATTTCCTATAACGAAACCCTCGCTCATCAGATCTATGCCGGCGCCGACGCACTGCTCGTACCGAGTCTCTTCGAACCGTGCGGACTGACCCAGCTGATTGCGATGCGTTACGGAACCGTTCCCGTAGTGCGTGAGACCGGCGGTCTGAAAGATACCGTTCAGCCGTACAATGAGTTCACCAACGAAGGCAACGGCTTCACCTTCGACCGTTATGAGGCAGGCCTGCTTCTGGATGCGGTCAACCGCGCCAAGACGCTCTACTTCACGGACAGAGACCGCTGGGATCAGATGGTTGTCAGAAACCTGGAGAAGGATGTCTCCTGGGGCAAATCCGCGAAGCAGTACCGCGAGCTCTATCTCGAACTGCGCCCGTAATCCGAATGAAATGATCTTCTCTGCAGCTGATGCGGGGAAGATTTTTTCTTTGCGGCGGAAAAGAATGGTTTTCCGGAGGGAGAAACGAAATGGGAAAATACATTTTCCGATTGTATCCGTTTTCAGCGAAAAGTAACGGTAGTTCTTTTTGACCGGGTGGTATAAAATAGAAAACGCAAAGGAAGTGCTATGTCAGAAGAGAAGACAAAGAAAAAGAAGACTACCGGAACAGCTGCGAAGAAGAAGTCATCCAAGCGAAAGATGACACCGCTTCTCCGCCTTTTCTGCTATATCGTTATTATCATCTCCGGATTACTGTTCTGGAGGGTATTTGATGAGGTTTACACAACCCTGACCCTCAAGAAACAGCTGGCGGAAGTCCAGGAGAAATATCAGGAAGTGCTGGATGAAAATGCCTATCTCACCAGTGAAAGGGAAAAGCTGGTCGATCCGGATTATGTTGCAAGTTATGCCAGAGGCACCTATCTTCTCTCAAAGGACGGCGAGCAGATCTTCTATCTTCCGGAGGATGAAAACAAGTAAAGAACAGCTCGGAACTGATCCGGCTGTTTTTCTTTATTCCTGCCGAAAGGCACATAATATAATACTTGTTTTAATAATCTGGGAAAGGATAAGCATGAAATACGCATACAGAAACTGAATCATTCTTGACGGCACAGAAAACATGGAACCCCTGACGGGAACAGCCGTACTTACCGACGGAGAGATCATCGAAAATCTCGTGAAGGATTATGAGGTTCCCTCAGAGTATGAGATTGTCGATCTTCAGGGCGGGTATCTCCTGCCGGGACTCATCAATCTTCACGCCCATCTTGCGACCAGCGGAAAACCGCCTGAGAGCAGTGAGAAACAAACTGACTACACGAAGCTTTACCAGCTTCTGACCAGCGGAACATTAATCCGGGCAGGAGCGAAAAAAGTACTGGAAGGGTATCTGAAGACGGAGCTTCTTAGCGGGGTGACCACAATCCGAACGGTCGGCGGGGTCCTCGATTTCGATGCCCGGCTTCGCGATGAAGTCAATCAGGGAAAGCTGACCGGACCGAGAATGTATGTTTCAAACATGGCGATCTCCGTACCGGGCGGGCATTTTGCCGGTTCGATCGCCACGGTCTCTTCCTCCGTGGAAGAAGTGGTCGCGGATGTCAGAAAGATTGCCGAAACGCATCCCGATCTCATCAAGCTCATGATCACCGGCGGTGTCATGGATTCCTCGGATGAAGGAGAGCCGGGAGTGCTGCGGATGCCGGCGGAATATGTGAAGGCGGCATGTGAAGAAGCACATAAGCTCGGTTTTAAAGTGGCTGCGCATGTCGAAGGAACGGAAGGCCTTCGGACAGCACTTGAAAACGGGGTCGATTCCATTGAGCACGGAGCTCACACCGACCCGGAAATCGTCCGTCTGTTTCAGGAACGCGGGGCGGTGGAGGTCTGCACGTTTTCGCCGTTTATTCCCTATGCATTGTTTGACATATCGGAAAGCCACTGTGTACCTGCGGCAGTGAAAAACGGACAGATCGTGATTGACGGGATCGTGGAATGCACGAAGACCTGTCTTGCCAACGGGATTCCGGTGGGACTCGGGAGTGATGTCGGATGCCCGTTTATCGTCCATTACAATTTCTGGAGGGAACTCTGTTACTTCCGGAAATACATCGGTGTATCGAACCGCGAAACGCTGTATACCGCAACGCTGAACAATGCGAAGATTCTCGGGGCCGATCATATTACCGGCAGTATCGAGAAAGGAAAATCCGCGGATATGATCATCGTGAGAAGAAATCCTCTGGAAGATCTCAGAGCCCTGCGGGATGTTTCCATGGTCATCTTCCGGGGAAAGCAGCACCGAAAGCCGAAAGTGAAGAAGATGAAGGAAATCGACACTCTGCTCGACAAATACATGTAGGCATCAGAAGAATTCATCATCGGAAAGGAACCTGATACGGTTTCTTTCTTTTCGGATGTGAAGCGGGGTTACAATAGAGATAACAAGTGCTGAAACTGTACTGCATGCATTTCGGAATGCAGGGAATTGTCCTGAAAGGGGATCAGCGTAGCAATGGTGTATTCAAGTGTGGGGCTGCTCGCTCTGATCATCACCCTGATGATCAATCACGATATTTTACGCAGGGACTACGACAGGGCGTACATGCCCGCGCATGCGTCTTACCGTTCTTTTCTGTATGCGCTGATTGCCTATTACATCACCGATATCCTCTGGGGCTTTCTGTATGAGAAGCACTGGATAACTCTCGTTTATGCGGACACCGTGCTGTACTTTATCGCGATGGCGTTTACGGTGCTTTTCTGGACCCAGTTTGTCGTGGATTATCTCGATGATCACACCCGGTTTGAAAAGATACTGCTGTTATCCGGCAAGGCGATCTTCCTGTTTCAGATTATTGTGCTGATCATCAACTTCTTTGTCCCGGTCCTGTTCACCTTTGACAGCGGGAATGTGTATCACACCCTCTCAGCGAGAAATGTGACACTGGCAGCGCAGGTTGCGATGTTTCTGATGACGATGGTGTATGTGTATACCGCTGCCCCGAGAAAGGGGAGTGTCAAGAAGGCAAGACATCACACGATCGGTCTGTTCTGCCTGATCATGGCGGTATTCGTGGTTGTCCAGTACTGCTTTCCGCTGTTTCCGATGTATGCGGCGGGTTGTCTTCTCGGAAGCTGTATGCTTCGGAGCTTTGTTCTGGAAGATGAAAAAGAGGAATACCGGGATGAGCTTGAGAAACAGCTGCGGGAAAGCATCCGCAAGGGGAATTACTACGATCTTCTGACCGGACTGCCGATGATGACCTATTTCTTTGAGCTCGCCGACCGGAAGCGGGATGAGATCGTGAACAGCGGGTCGGAAGCCGCCATGCTTTTCCTCGATTTTACCGGTATGAAGTTCTATAACCGCAGGCATGGGTTTGCGGAAGGAGACCGGCTTCTGAAGGAGTTTGCGGCGATTCTCATCCGCCATTTCGGCAATGAGAACTGCGGCCGGATCGGCGGTGATCACTTTGCGGCAATCACCGAAAAAGAAGGCCTGGACGAGACGCTGAATCAGATCTTTGAGGAATGCCGGGGGATCAATGAGGGAAAGAGCCTGCCGGTTCATGCCGGAATCTATTGCATGGATCGCACCGATACGCCTTCCAGCATTGCCTGTGACCGGGCAAAGCTTGCCTGGGGAGAACTGAACAATACGTATTCCTCCTCCTTCCGGTACTTCACGCCGGAACTCGATGTGGATGCGGAGCGGCGCCAGTATATCATCGAGAATCTCGACCGGGCGCTTGCGGAGAACTGGATTCAGGTCTACTATCAGCCGATTGTGCGGGCCGACAGCTGGAAGGTGTGCGAAGAGGAAGCGCTGGCACGATGGATCGATCCTTCCCTCGGCTTCCTGTCTCCCGCTGATTTCATTCCAATCCTTGAAACTGCGGGGCTGATCTACAAACTGGATCTGTATGTCACCGAGCTGGTGCTGAAAAAAATGAACTACCAGAAAGAAAACGGCATCACGGTTGTGCCGGTGTCTGTCAATCTGTCGCGGTCCGATTTTGACAGCTGCGACATCGTCGAAGAGATCGCAAAGAGAACCGATGCGGCAAATGTCAGCCATGACCTGATCACGATCGAGATTACCGAAAGCATCATCGGCAGTGATTTCGAATTCATCAAAGAGCAGGCAGAGCGATTCCGGAGCCTCGGATTTCCGATCTGGATCGATGACTTCGGAAGCGGATACTCCTCTCTGGAAGTGCTGGAGACCCTGCAGTTTGATCTCATCAAATTCGATATGGGATTTACCAGGCGTCTTGATGAAAGCGAAAAGGGAAGAATCATCCTGAGAGATCTGATGCGCATGGCGAACTCCCTCGGCGTTGATACGGTCTGTGAAGGGGTGGAGACGAAAGAGCAGATGGAATTTCTGCAGGAGATCGGATGTTCAAAACTGCAGGGCTATTACTTCTGCCGGCCGATCCCGCTGGAAACCGTGATTGAAAAATATAAAACCGGCATGCGGTTCGGATATGAATCTCCCCTCGAATCCCCGTATTACGATGCGATCGGCAAAATCAGCTTCTATGATCTTTCCTCGATCATCAATGAAGGCGATGCGCCGCTGCAGGGATTCTTTGATTCCTTCCCGATGGCAATCGTTGAAGTTTTCGGACAGGAGTGGAAGTATCTGCGCTTCAATCCTTCCTATCGGGAATTCATGAACCGGCATTTTCATCTCTGTGTGGATATTTCGGATAAAACATCGAAACTGCCAGACGAAGACAGAAACAGGGGAGAGATCTTCCGTGCCATAGAAGAATGCGTCAGGGGAAAGGGGAACCTGTTCTTCCAGGAGATGATGCCGGACGGAAACATTGCCCGCTGCTTTGTGAGAAGAATCAGCCGGAATGAACTGACGGGACGAACGGCACTGGCACTTGTTGTGCTGACTGTCATCGCCCCGGAAGAAAGCAGTGCAAAACAAGCGTGAAGAGCCGGGGGAGAAGTGTTAGGAGACAGATGTATGAAGGGCCTGATTTACACTAATGACAACTGCATCAGCTGCAACAAATGCGTGCGGGTATGTACCTGCCCGGGAGCGAGCTATGTGCATACCGACGGCGTTTCTTCGGTGGTGCATATCAATGCGGACCGGTGCATTTCCTGCGGTGCCTGCTTTGCGCTGTGCGAGCATAACGCCAGGGATTATCTCGATGATACGGAAGATTTCTTCCGTGATCTCGAACGGGGGGAGAAGATCACTCTTCTGACTGCGCCGGCATTTCAGGCAAATTATCCTTCCGAATACGGAACCATCCTCGGCGGTCTTCTGGAAAGAGGGGTCAGCCGCATCATCAATGTCTCCTTCGGGGCGGATCTCTGTACCTGGGCGTATCTGAAATACATTCGTGAGAACGAGTTTTACGGCGGCATTTCAACCCCCTGTCCGGTTGCGGTTTCCTATATCGAACACTGCCGGCCGGAACTCATTCCGAATATGATCCCGGTGAAGTCGCCGATGCAGTGTGCGGCGGTCTATTGCCGCAAGGTGCTCGGGATCACGGATAAAATTGCCTTTCTCGGGCCCTGCATCGGAAAGAAGCTTGAGACCGATGCTTACTGCGACAGTCCGGTCACCTATAATCTCACCTTCCTGAAGCTGATGAAGTATGTAAGAGAAAACCATGTTTACGGCAAGGATGCCAGAGATGAAATCGAATACGGACTCGGTTCCTTTTACCCGTCACCGGGAGGACTTGCGGAAAATGTGCGGTGGTTTCTCGGCGGCGATGCGCTGATCCGGGTCGTTTCCGGAAAAACGTATCTGTACGGCTGGCTGAACAAAAATGCCGAATCGATCCGGAAGAAGGCCACACCGTTCCTGATGTTCGATGCCTTGAACTGCCAGGAGGGCTGCATTGAGGGGACCGCGTGTGAAAGCGGCCGCTTTGAAGAAGACAGCGGATTGCTGGAAATTCAGAAAATCCGCAATGCGAGCAGAAGCTCCGATCCCGATTCCCCCTGGAACAGCGA
Organism: Solobacterium sp.; assembly: GCA_017536885.1. Lineage (GTDB taxonomy): Bacteria > Bacillota_I > Bacilli_A > Erysipelotrichales > Erysipelotrichaceae > Bulleidia. The sequence goes on along the minus strand of JAFWCM010000078.1, from coordinate 10,164 downwards.
TCTGAAACCGGAAGAGCGGCTGGCAAATCTCAACCGGAAGTTCGGGGATCTGAACCTGAAGGATTATCTGCGCACCTTTGAGGACAGAAGCGACAAGTGCCGAATGAACCTGCCGAACGAAGAGGAAGCCGATCGTATCTACAGAGAGATGCATAAGATTACCCCGCAATCGCGGCAGATCAACTGCGGTGCCTGCGGATACGGCAGCTGCCATGACATGATGGTGGCGATCTGCAACGGCTTCAACACAAAGCACAGCTGCATTCATTTCGAAAAAGACGAGGCGATCCGCCTGGAGCGGCTGTCCATGAACGATCCTCTGACCGGAGTCATGAACCGCAGCGGCCTGCAGAGCGTGCTCGCCAACCAGTACCGCGACAAGCCGCTGGCGGTGATTGCGGCGGATATCAACGGGCTCAAGGAAGCCAACGATACCTATGGCCATGAGGCGGGCGATCGTCTGATCATGGACATCGCTTCCTGCATGGCTGAAGTCTTCGGCGGCAAATTTGTCTTTCGGACCGGCGGCGATGAATTCATCGCCATCCAGCAGGATCACTCCGAGGAAGAATGCCGGGAAGGAATCGAACGGCTGAGGGAGATCATGAAGAAGCGCGGCGTCTCGGCAGCGCTCGGCTTTGCCTACAGCAGCCGCTACGATTCCGGGTTTGCGGAGCTGCAGGCTTTGGCGGATCAGCGGATGTACGAGGATAAGGACCGCTATTACCGCGAAAGCGGAAGAAAGAGAAGATAAGATCTCCTGTTTCAGGGCAAAGACAGGCCGCCGGATTTCATGAGAGGCACGGAACAGGGAGGTTCGGCACCATGCGGCAATCTCGCTGAGATCAGCTGAAGGAGATCGGATTCAGACCGGTTCCGCAGCCATTGTCTGTAATACCTGCAGATCGTTACAAAGGATTGTTTCCGGAATTAACCCATACATCGTACAGGGAAGTTCCTCAATTTCCGTTGTGTTTGTCACTTTGTATTTCTTCAGGTCTGCTATGATAATTGTGGATTCTGAACAGCGGTTGTCCGCTTCTGATGTATATGCATCAGGCGGACTTCCCCGGATATCAAGGGGAGTATTTGATCCGTAGAATACAGTGTCTCTGAGACAGCAGACAAAGGAGCAGTCAGTATGGTATTTGAAGTATCCCTTGCGAATCTGATCAACATTATTATGATTTCGACAGGGATCGGTGTATCCATTCTTTTTATTCTGCAGATACGCAGAGCGCCGATCCATACGGGGGTCCGCAGCTATTTTATTTATTTTCTTCAGATTCTTATTCTTTATCTGGTGGCGCATCTGGGCCGGCAGCTTCTTGAAGGAATTCCCTCGGCAGTTGTCTCCGTTCTGATCAGGATTGTTACCTTCATAGAATTTGCCTCATCCGGATTTCTCTCCCTCATGCTTGTAAGCATGATTCTCTATCTCGCCCTGCCCGACGGCGAGAAAAAAAATAAGTATTACCGCATACTGCTCGCTCTGACATTCATCAATACCGCTGCGCTTCTCATATCCTCGTTCACAGATCTCTTCTATACCTTTGATGCGATGAATATCTATCATCGGACACCCCTTTATTTTCTTTCCAATCTCTGTCCGCTGATCATGCTGGTGCAGGGAATGTTCCTGCTCATCAGGTATCCGGATCAGTTCGAAGAAAATGTTTCCAGGGCTTTCTGGATTTATCTGCTTATGCCGTTTGGGGCCGCCGTGCTGCAGGCATTCTTCTCGGAAATTCAGTTTGTGATCTTTGCGACCGTGGGGGCGGCGATCAATATGTTTGCGGTGATTGTCGGTAATCTGCTCGTCAGATATGAATCCCAGCAGATTGAGGCATCAAGAATCGAAACCGAACTTTCCATGGCGACAAAGATTCAGGCAAACATGCTGCCGAATATCTTCCCCGCTTTCCCGGAGCGGGAGGAAATCGATGTTTTCGCATCCATGACGCCAGCCAAGGAGGTCGGCGGTGATTTCTATGATTTCTTCCTGATCGATGAGGATCATCTCGGTCTCGTCGTGGCGGATGTTGCCGGAAAAGGGGTTCCGGCCGCGCTGTTTATGATGGCCTCCAAAATTCTCATACAGAATTACGCGGTCATGCAGCGGGAACCGGCCGCTGCGCTGGAAGCTGCCAATCATCAGATCTGTCAGAGCAATGATGAAGACATGTTTGTAACGGTCTGGCTCGGTATTCTGGATCTTCAGACCGGTGTGCTTACTGCGGCCAATGCAGGACATGAATATCCGGTTCTGAAAAAACCCGGGGGAAATTTCGAATTATTTCATGATAAGCACGGATTTGTTGTAGGCGGACTTCCCGGAATGAAATATAAGCCGTATGAAATCCAGATGGAAAAGGGAACCACAATCTTCCTTTACACCGATGGTGTTCCCGAGGCCGTTAATCCGGAGAATAATTATTACGGAACCGACCGCCTGCTGAATGCGCTCAACAAAAATCCGGATGCGGAACTGCCGGAACTTGTGAATACCGTGAAGAAGGATATTCAGGCCTTTGCCGGCAAAGCAGATCAGTTCGATGATCTTACCGTTCTTGTAGTAAAGTACAACGGAACCGATTCTTCAAAAGCCAACGGGTGATTCAGAAGATTTCCTGATAACCGGAAAAGAGGCGGTGTATTGCCTGCCTCTTTGAAAAAATGGATATCCCGAACAGTGATATCCATTTTTTCTTCGGGGGTCTCTAAAAGAGACGGACTGGTATCTGAGAGATCACCCGATCGTTCCTCCGTTTCTGAAACGGCGTCAGTAAAGGGAGGACTTCCCTCATAAATGAACTGATGTGTATTTGTCTGCCTCTCCCGCATCATTTCGCAAATGGCTTCTCTTTCAAGGGAGGAGAGAAAAGCTCTGGAAATACTCATTTTGAGAGAAACGAATTCAGTGCCGGCCGGCATGGAAAAAGAAGAGTTCTTTGCGGTACTATTAACCCATGGAAAACTCACTGGAATTAAAACCGATCCCCATCCGCTATGAATGGCTGAATGATCTCTATGAACAGACGGATCAGACCTGTTGTCTGAACCGGGTGATGATACCGCTCGATGAAGTGTTTACGCGGAATTATTTTCTTGCCGTGCGCACCGGCAATAACGGCGGCTTTCCGTTTCTTGCCTTTGCCGTTTCTGCCGGCGGAAAGGATATCGGCAAAGCGGAGCTCACCCTGCAGGAAGACGGCAGAGCGGAACTCGATCTCATCCTGAAAAAGGACTGGTGTCATCGGGGATATGGAACGCTCGCCCTGCAGAAACTCATGGAGACCGCGAAAGCGCGCGGCTTCTCGAAAGGGATCGCGGCCTATGTGAATGAGGAACATGAGGTGATGAAACGGCTTCTCGAACATGCCGGATTTGAAAAGGGAAGATCGTTCAGAGCGGACGTGCTCACACCTTCCGGGAGATCTTTTGCCGTGAAGGAAGTAAGGGGAAGGGAGTACACCCTGGATTTCTGACATGAGCGAAAAGAAGAAAAACTACCGATTTCATCTGAAGAACATACGCAGGGAAGTCTGGGTTGGACTGGTGATTTTACTGCAGTTTGTGATTCTGCTGATCTATATCCGGATGAGTCCGGAAGTCAATCTCTATCGGCTGAAACACTATACCAGGAAGCTGGAGTATGAAGAGGTGAACCTCTGCGGTACCTCGAGCGGGAAGACCTACGAGGATTACCGGATGATCACCGATCCCTCCTCAAAGCAGTACCGTCTGATTCACGGTTCCCTGAAGATCGATCCCCATACCGGATTTCTCTATGATAAAGACGGGTTTATCGCAAGTGCGCTCGGCTATCAGTTCGGAGAGATCGGAAGCCGGTATTATTTCACACTGGATACGGGGATTGTTCTTCCTCTGATCAAGGCGGATGCCAAGGCCCCGATCGATGCGAGTGACGGATGCCGGGTGGATATCAACCATACGGTCATTGAGTTTGTGATCGACAGCGAGGCTTCGGAGCGTTATTTCGGAAAAGGCCCGAACGGCTATATCCTCAACGGAAATTTCAATAACGATATCCGGCTGGCCGGCTCCATTGTGAAGATGGAAAAAGTAAAAGACTGATACAAGGAAGTGCAGTCATCCAGCAGGCAGGTGCGGCTGTGAAATCAGCGTGGATGATTCTCATCCATGCGTATAATGTAGAGGAAGGAGAAAGATCGGTCAGACCGATCAGGAGAATACAGATGGAAAAAGAAATCAAGAAGAACATTGAAGTCAAGGAGATCATTAAGGAAGAAACATTTGAAAAGGTAAACGGCGGCGCAGCCAAATCAGCCGGATGGAAAGGCGGATACTGTGCGCAGGCTCCTGACAGAACCTGTCATGTGGAAGAAGTCGGACAATGGAGCCCGGGAAACGAGATCTGCGATACCTGCGGATGGCGTGCCTGGTAAAAGAGCAGGGAATCATCGCTTCGAAAGAGGCGATTTTTCTTTTTCCGTTCCTGATTTTCAATGTCCCGTCCGGGGATCATGACAAATGGAAAAGAGAAATGAAAGCTGAAACAGCCCGGGTTCTCATCATACGCATCGTTGTAAAAACCGCCGGATGACAGGAAAACCCGGAGTGTACATGCAGGCAGGAAATTTCACTGAATCGGAAATTTTCTGTGCTTTCCGTATGGGAAAAGCCGTATGATTTACGTATTCATGTAGGACGGGGGAGTGTTATGAAAAAACTGGCAGTACTGGCGATGATGATTTTTACTTCCTTGATTCTGATGATCACGCCGGTCAAAGCAGCTTCTGATTCAGAATTTTCTGAGCGGAATGTCACTGCTGTGAGGGAAGAGGAAGAGAATCCGGAAGAGACGGAAGGTCAGAAAACCTTTGAGGGTGTACCTCCGGGCATCAATCATGAGATTGTGTTTTATAAAGACGGGTTTTTCGGCTATGGGGAAGAGGGTGATTTCAAGCAGTGGAGTTTTGCCCATATCCTGCCGATGGTATTCACGCTTGCGGTGATTTTTGCACTGTCAAAATACCGGAACCAGATCCGAAACTGGAAATATGAAGAGGAATTCCGGTTCTGCTATGCCTTCATGATCATGATGTTTGAATTGGGTTTTTACTGGCGGCTGAATTATATCGGTCCTGCGGATCCCAATACCCATACGATGATGATGCGGCTTCCTCTTCAGGTCTGCGGATGGACGCTGACTACATGTGCCTTCATGATGATGAAGAAATCAAAATACCTTTTCAGCATGGATTTCTTCCTGACGATGTCGTTCGGTATCCTGCCGCTGTTTTTCCCGGCTGTCATATCCACTACGGGACCGCGGTACTGGCGGTACTATCATTTCTGGGCCGAACATCTTCTGCCGATCATGGGTGTATATTACATGATGTTTGTCCACGGCATGGAACCAAAGCCCATCGGTATGGCGCTTGGGGCAGGAATGGTCGCTTGGATGGTTCCGCCCTCACTGTATCTGAACAACCGGTTCGAAGATTGTTATTATCTCTATCTGAAGCCGGACAAGTTTACGATGATCAGCTTTCTGCCGAAATCCGTACCGCTTCTGATGGCAATAGGCCTGGCTTTGATGCTTATCCTGTTCTCATTGACCTACTTCATCTATCGGAAGGTTTCCGGCCGGAAACCGGCTGAGGCAAAGTGACGGGCTCTGAGTCAGAACCATAAAAAACAGAAGAGGATCTTTTCTTCGGATGATCTGTGAAAAGCACTTTAAGCGGTGAATGTTCCTCAGACCGGATGAAGGGGAAAGGTCTTTTTTTCTCTGATCAGAGAAATTCGCGAGAGTTCATGCATTGACAGAATGAACCCGGAATCCCATGCGGAAAAAAGCTCAGGCAGAAAAAGCAAGAGCGGACAGAGAAAAGAGAGGTTGTCAGAATCTGAAAAATGCGGGAAAGGAAAAACACTTTCTCCGCATGTTATTCGCTGCAGCGCAACTGCGCAGAGTTCTTCAATTCAGACGAAGTACTGCGTCACCTGACGGGGTCATAGCAGTTTTTAAACAGAACACCGTTGACCGCCCAGACATCGGAGAGATCCGGGGTTCCCTCCTTCGTAACGGAAGAAAGGATGTAGTCTCCGCCTCCGTGATCGAGACCGGGCAGATTGGTGTGAAGCTCATAGCCAGAGGAGGTGGTGACGGTTACGGAGGCATCTTCCGGCACATGCATGGCATAGCAGGAGTTCGGGGAAGGAACAGAGACAAGGCCGATGAATACATCCCTGACGGCAAAGTCCGCCTCCGTGATCTTTGATCCGTCTTTTTTGACATAGGTATTCTGTACTTTGGAAAGTGCCGATACCCACATCTCTCCTGCCGTTCCTTTGAGAACGACCGATGTGCCGTCGTCATTTACCGTATAGTCGATATTTTCATAGTCATTGTGAAAGGAGGTTTCCTTTGAAACCATCATTCCCTGAATCGCGTATTCCTTCTTTCCGGTCAGAAACCACTGTTCTCTTCCGGTTCTTAGATATTCTTCAAAAGTCATTGTATTCTGCCCGGCCTCCGTTTTTCTGTTCCATCTGCCGAAGAGAAGCGCGGCGATAAAGATCAGAGATCCGAGGATCAGTGCGGCAGTATTCAGAGTTCGTCTGTTTTTCATAACGAGTGCCTTTCCCGTATGGTTACGGATACCGTTATTTTATCAGAGCTTCAAAGAGAAATAACTGCCGTCTGTCTCCCGGCCCGCCGGCTGGAAACACCGGTATAATAAGGGTGCACAGCATTTTCTGGAACGGAGACAGCAGTATGAGTGAACTTGAGAGATTAACCTCACAGGAGCCGGTTTATATCACCGGTCACCGTCATCCCGATACCGATTCCGTCGTATCGGCGATCGCCTATGCGTTTTTCAAGAGAGCGCTCGGCATCAGGGCTGTTCCCTGCCGGCTGGGGCCGCTCGGAAATGAGACGAAATATCTGCTGGAGCGGTTTGGGTTTGAAGAACCGGCATTTCTGGCGGATGCCCGCAAGACGCTGAAGGAAATCGAGACTGACAGTCCGATTGCGATCACAGCGGATATGACAGTCTATGAGACGATTCAGAAAATGCATGAAGAAGAACGCAGTTCCTTTGCGGTGACAGATGAACAGCAGAAGGTCATCGGCTATGTGTCAAAGAGCGACCTGGCCAATATCGGGCTCAGCGATACCGCGACGGGAATCGAGCTGCTTCGCCATACCTCCGCGGAAGATATCGCAAAAACGATCAGCGGGAAACTGGTATACGATGATCCGGAGATGCATCTGAACGGCAAGGTATCCATTGTCGCATATTCGGAAAACGGCACCGACCAGTATGAGGTGAAAGACCGCATTGTCATCATCGGAAATGATCCGGCGGCTCAGAAGAGCCTGATTGAAAAGAATGCCGGCATGATCATCATTGTCTGGGCAGCGTCTGTCAGTGATGAAGTGATGGAAGCGGCGAAAGCGCATCACTGTCCTTTGATTCTTTCCGGACACGGCACGATGAACACCTCAAGATATATCTTCTTCTCTCCGAGAGTGGAGCTGATCATGCGCCGGAAACCGACGATCTTCAACGAGAATGAATTTGCTGAAGAAGCCGGTGCCAAAATGGCGCGAACCCGCTTCCGCTGCTATCCCGTCATCGATGATGAGGGCAGGCTGAAAGGCTATGTAGGCCGCAGCCACATTCTCTCCTATAAAAACAAGAAAATCATCCTGGTCGACCATAATGAATTCTCGCAGTCCGTCAAGGCGGTGGAGAAAGCGCAGATCCTCGAGGTAGTGGATCACCATCGGATCAATGACTTTGCGACCAGCCAGCCGGTATCCTTCCGCAATGAGATTGTGGGTTCCACGGCGACGATCATCGCAACAATGTTCCGGGAAAATCAGATTCCGATTCCGGCCGGGCTTGCAGGTCTGCTTCTCGGAGCGGTGCTTTCGGATACGCTTCTGTTTCAGTCGCCTACGACGACAAAAAAGGACATCGACACCGCTAATCTGCTTGCGGCAATCGCCGATCTCGATATTCCGGAATTCGGCAGGGAGATGTTTGCCGTATCCGCTGCCAATATGAAGCAGAGCCTGCAGGAAACCATCGTTCAGGATATCAAATACTATGACATCAGCGGCTGTCATACGATGATCTCCCAGTGCATGGTGAGCTCCGTGCGCGCCCTGATCGGCAGGGAAAAAGAGATACAGGACTGCCTTGAGAGCCTTGTGGAAAAGAAAGGGCTTGATCTTGTGGCGGCGGTGTTTACCTCCGTTGCGGAAGAGGGATCGGTATTCTTCGCCGCCGGGGAGAAGAAAGCGGCAGTCGAAGAGGCGTTCCCGGATACGAGTGAAGTCGGACATGATCTTCAGAAGGGAATTCTTTCGCGGAAAAGCCAGATACTTCCGAAGCTTACTGCAGTGCTTGAGCGCTGATTATATATAATTGAACTGACAGAACAGGCGGAAATCATCATGAATATCAGAAAAATTGTCATTACCGGCGGGCCGTGCGCAGGAAAAAGCACGGCGCTGACATGGATTCAGAATGCATTCACGAAACGCGGATACACCGTTCTCTTTGTGCCGGAGACAGCGACGGAACTGATCACCGGCGGGGTGGCGCCGTGGACCTGCGGATCCAACTTCGACTTTCAGAAAGGGCAGGTATACCTGCAGAGGGAAAAGGAGAAGGTCTTTGAGATGACCGCAAAGACCATGCCCAAAGAGAATATACTGATTGTCTGTGACCGCGGAATAACCGACAACAGTGCCTATATGACAAAGAAGGAGTACGAGGAAATTCTCCAATGGCTCGGACTCAATGAGGTGGAGGTAAGAGACGGGTATGATGCGGTGTTCCACCTGGTTACGGCAGCGGACGGGGCGGTGCAGTTCTATACCACCGACAATAACGAAGCCCGTTATGAAACACCGGAACAGGCGGTTGCCCTGGACCGCAAGCTGCTGCGTGCGTGGACGGGACATCCCCATCTTCGTGTCATAGACAACTCCACCGACTTCAACGAAAAGCTGAAGCGCCTGATCATGGAGATCAGTGCCTTCCTCGGAGAACCGGAGCCGCGGGAGATTGAGCGCAAATTCCTGATCTCCTATCCGGATATGAACTGGCTTGAAAGTCAGGAAGACTGCCGGATGGTGGAGATTACACAGACATATCTCAATTCGCTTGAGGGCGAAGAACTGCGCGTCCGGGAGCGGGGAGAAAACGGCCATTACATGTATTACCTGACTGCCAAGCGGCCGGCCGGACCCATGGAGCGGATCGAAGTGGAAGAGCGTCTGACCCGCAATCAGTACATGGATCTTCTGATGGAAGCGGATCCGACCCGGCATACCATATACAAAAAGCGGTACTGTCTCATGCATCGGAAACAGTACTTTGAGATTGATATCTATCCGGAATGGAAGAATGCGGCGATCATGGAAATCGAACTGACCGATCCGAATGAAGAAATTCATTTCCCGGAACAGATCAGAATACTCAGAGAGGTGACAGATGATCCCGCATTTAAGAACGCAGCCCTTGCGAAGCAAATGCCGGAAATATAAAAAAACATTGTCACATTTTAACCTCGGAACGTGTTTCCATGATGAGTAAGGAGGATTGAAATGAAAAAGATCTATCTTGCATTGGCTTCCGTGCTGCTCTTCTCCTGCGGAACCTCTGCCGCAAAACCGAATGAAAGCAAGCCGGCCGAAGCGGTTCAGAAAACCGAGGAGCCTGCTGCGGCAGTGGATGAAGCTCCTGTTGATTCGGCAGCGGACCGGCTGCTGGGAGAGTGGGAGGAGATTCCCGGTTCCAAAACGGAAAGCAATGAAACCACCGGAATAAAGATCTCCTTCGATGCGGAAGGACTGCGGGTCAATGACGGCATCCGGAAAAGTTCTTCGTTTTCGAAGGTGGAATACGGAGATATCTACGGGATTGGCAACGGGCAGATCTCGAAAATCACCGTGACCCCTCAGGAAGTGAGCGGGTCGGATATCAATGAAGCGGATATTCTGGCCAATCCTGTTGACTTCGAACTTCTGACATGTGAGGTAAACGGAACGAAATACCTCGCCCTGAGAGAACTCGGCAACGGCACGTCCTATTTCGGAATGGGCCAGTTCCGCCAGGAGTATCAGGATGAGCAGTATTTCTGGACGTTCCG
>JAFWCM010000077.1 GCA_017536885.1 Solobacterium sp. | reverse complement strand
GTGTATCCCTTCAGACGAACCTTGTCAAACAGTTTACGGATTTCCCGGCGATGAAGCAAAAGCTTTCTGTCACGGTCCGGATCCACATTGAAGATGTTTCCGTATTTATAGGGGCTGATATGCATTCCCTTGATCAGGGCTTCCCCATGCCGTATGGATACATAGGAATCCTTGAGCTGAACTCTGCCTTCCCGCACGGATTTGATTTCCGTGCCGGTGAGCACAAGTCCCGCTTCCACGGTATCTTCTATGAAGTAGTCGTGCCTTGCCTTCCGGTTGTCCGCGACAATTTTGATGTTACTTTTTCCTTCTGCCATTCTTTCTGCCTTTGCCTTTTTTGCCCGCAGTATCATATCCGTACATTTCCGCCTTGCGGGCAGAACGGGATCTTGTCTTGTGCTTTCCGGAAGACTGACGGGCAGCTGCAGGGAGTTCCTGTCTTCTGCCGTTTCCGCCCTCACGAATTACGCCGAACTCCACGGACCTTGCTTCCTTGGATGCGGAGACAACCTGTACGGTGATGCTGTCGCCGGCCCGGTAAGACATATGGGTCTTTTCGTTGATCAGAGCCATTCTTCCCTCATCATACCGGTAGTATCCGTCATACAGGGATTCCACCCGCACAAGACCTTCTACGGTATTGGGAAGCGTGACATAGAAGCCGAAATTCTTCACGGAAGTGATCAGTCCTTCGAACTTCTCGCCGATATGCGCGGACATGTATTCCGCTTTCTTCATATCTTCGCACTGATATTCCGCTTCATCCGCAGCCCGCTCTCTCTCCGAACTCAGTTCGGCATATTCGCGCATATGCGCTTCATCATACTCTCTGCGGGTGAAGTCCTCTTCATAGTAGTATCTTCTCAGCATCCGGTGGACCAGGAGATCCGGATATCTTCTGATCGGGGAAGTGAAGTGCAGATATTCGCTTTCGGCAAGGCCGAAATGACCTCTGCATTTGGGATCATATACCGCTTTGGACATCGATCTCAGCATCTGGAAGGAAATGACCGGATACTCATCCGTATCGATGATCGTGGCAAGGTAATCCTGAATCTCCTTCGGGGTGACGCCGATTTTGAACGGTGCGGGATGCCCAAGCATATATGCGATCCTGGAGAAGTTTGTCAGCTTCTTCTCCGAAGGCTCCGCATGGATTCGATAAACGCACGGGAAATCATTCTGATGCATGAGGTTGGCAACCGAGACGTTTGCCGCGATCATGCAGTCTTCGATAATCCGCTCGCCGTGTCCGCGCTCTGCCGGTCTCACATCGATCGGCTTGCCCTTCTCATCCAGGGTGAATACGGATTCCTCGGTCTCAAAGTCGATGGCGCCGCCCGCGACTCTTTTTTCCCGGATCGCATCCGCGCAGTCGGCAAGATTATTCAGCATCTCCACAAGATGCGCATACTTCCCGCACAGCTCCTGATCGCCGTCGAGAATCTTGTTTACATTGTTGTAGGTCATGCGCTCGGCGGAGCGGATAAAGGAAGGATAGACACTGTATTCAACGATGTGGCCGCCGCGGTCAATCTTCATCTCGCAGGTGTTGGTAAGACGTACCTCATGCGGGTTCAGGCTGCAGATGCCGTTGCTCAGCAGATGCGGCAGCATCCCTACCACCTTGTCAATCACATAACTTGAGGTGCCGCGCTTTCTCGCCTCTTCATCCAGCGGGCTGTTCTCCGTCACATAATGGGTTACATCCGCAATGGAAACCTTGAGAATCCAGCCGTCTTCAATCTTTTCAACCGCAACCGCATCATCGAAGTCCTTCGAGTCATCACCGTCAATCGTGATGGTAAGATCATTCGTGAGATCGGTTCTGCCTTCTTTTTCCTCTTCGGATACCGTCTGCGGCATCGCTTCCGCCTGCTCGTTGACCGCATCCGGATATTCCGGATCAATCCCGTGCTCCAGAAGGATGGAAAGCAGATCCATGCCCGGATCATCCTTGTATCCGATCACCCGGATCAAGGTGAGTTCGAGGGGATTATCGTACTTATCGATGCGGGCGACTGCCTTCATTCCCGCAATCGCGGTGAATTTTTCCGGTTCGATGAGATTGACACGGTAGCCGCGGAACTTTTCGTCATCGGGCCAGAATTTCACACCGTACGGAGTATTGATATAGGTGCCCACAAGCGTGTTCTTCGCCCGTTTGACAACGCGCAGAACGCTTCCGTTGTAGGCATCCCCATACGAATAGTCCGACGGTTTGGTCATGACCGTATCCCCGTCCAGGGCGCCGTTGAGGCGCGAGGGATTGATAACGATCGAAGGAGCGTTTTCCCGGTCGACATAGCCGACGCCCTTGCGGTTGATACTGATGCGGCCGATGACCACACCGGCCTGCTCGGGAGTCATATACCCGTTGCGGCTGCCGCGGAAAATCTCCAGATTCTCCTCCATCTCATCGAGTGTCCGCTCGAGTTCGGCGTCCTCTTCGCTTGTTTCGAGATTGAGACGGGCTCTGAGCTGAGGGCGGGAAAGAACGCATTTCCCCGCAGATGTTACTTCATCAAGAATTCTTTTCTTCAATTCATCAGACATATTATTCTCTCCGTTTTTCAAAAACAGCCGGCAACACAGCCGACTGTTCTCTTTTAACCAGTAACCCGGATCGCAATCACAAGAATAAAGTAGAGGACCCCAAGCACCAGTGTGATGTTGGAGATCACTTTTTCCGAACCGCGCTCCTTGACGTTCGCAAACAGATTCAGACTGCCGCTTCCGGTAAAGGCACCGGAAATTCCATCGGTCTTTCCGCTCTGAAGCAAAGTCAGTATAATCAGCAGTGCGCTGACAATCATCATTAACGCATCAAGCATCTTTCTATAAAACTCCTTTTTTTACGTAGACTTTGCAATTATATCAAAGCAATCAACGCAAGTAAATCCGTTTATTTCAGAAGCGATGCGAAATTCTTTCCGAACTCCTTCGCTGATGCAAGGTCCGCTTCGCTCGGCCGAAACTTCACGCGTATGCCTTCCTGGACGTTGTATTTGAGCTGGGTGAGTCTGGCGGTGAGATTGGGCACCGCTTCCCCGCTCCATCCATAGCTTCCAAACGCCGCCGCGGGCTTTCCGCGCACCAGCGCCGTATGAAGTCCGTTGAGCAGATTGGCAATCGGGGGAAGAGCCTCGCCGACGATCGTCGGTGACCCGACGAGAATGCCGCCGGCACTCTGCATCTCTTCGATCACGCGGTCCGCATCCTTTTCTTCGACCATGTCATACTTCTTCACCGTCACACCGGCTTCTTCGAGCCCTGCCGCCAGCGCATCCGCCAACATTCCCGTATAGCCATAGGCGCTGACATAGGGAATCACGACGGTTTTGGATGCAGGAACCGGAGTACACCATTCACGGTATTTTGCAACGATCTCATCGATGTGGCTGTCGAGCACGGGGCCATGCCCGGTGCAGATCATATCCACATCCATCGTATCAAAGCGGTTGAGGCCGTTGACGACAAACGGATTTTTGAACGGGCCGAGAATGCAGTCAAAGTAATACTTCGTCGCCTTCCAGTATCCCTCTTCGTCGGTAACCAGCGAGCGCAGAACTTCCTTTGTGGCGAAGTGGCTGCCAAAGGAATCGCACGGGAAGAGCGTTTTGATCTCTTTGGCAAGAGTCCACATGGTATCCGGCCAGTGCAGATTCGGAAGCACATGGAATTCGAGGGTCACATCTCCCAGGGAAAGGGTCTCGAGGTTCTTCACGGTCTGGAACCTGAAATCCTCCCGGTTCATGATCTGCTTCAGATTGTTGATGGCCGCTGCCGTACCCACCACGGTGATCTCCGGGTTGAGTTTCAAGAGTTCGCCGATCCCGTCGGCGTGATCGGGTTCGGTGTGGTTCATGATGATGTAATCGATGTCTTTGACCGGGGTCACCTGCTCGATTTCGCGCAGATACTCCTCGAAGAACTTCGTCTTCTCCGTCTCGAACATGGCAGTTTTTTCACTGCCTTTCAGGATGTAGGAATTGAAGCTGGAGCCGTATTCGGTAGTCATGATGATATCGAATACCCGCATGTCAAAATCTTCGATGCCGACCCAGTATAAATTGTCTTTGAGCTTGAGACTGTCCATAATTGTTTTTTCTCCTCTGTTAATACTGCCTTATTATGATACCCATATTTCCGGGCATTCTTCAACTGTTTTACCTTCTGAACAGCCCCCGTTTCGTACCCCCTCCCGCGGTGCGGTTATAGGAGGACATGGCATGGTATTTCCGGATCAGTCTGCGCTCAAGATCATTGAGTTCTTTTTCCTTACAGGGATAGATTTCGATCTCGATGTGTTTCCCGTCCCGCAGGTCCGCATACACATCGCCGTTCCCCTTGCGGTTGAGATGGTTATGAACCCGGCGGTAGACCTCGAGCGACTGGCCGACATACACATTTTCATAGCCGGCCTGAAACGGCAGGATTCTGCCGAAGCGGTAAATCAGTATCGCATAGCATCCGGGCTTGTCGCGATAAAAGAGTCCTTTTTCTTTCTTCCGGTCTTTGATCCACATCTCTTCAAAGCGCTCTGCCGTATAGCTCTCGCAAAGATCCATTCCCGATACGGAAAGGATCAGCAGAAAGAGAGAGAGCGCAAGCCCGAAAACCCATACACCGGAAAGCGGCACACTTCTTCCCTGAAAGATCTCTGCGCATTTGAATCCACAGAAAAGAACGAGAAGAAAACAGACCGCTGTTCTTAACAAACGCATACTTCTGTGATGACTGCGGAAAAACAGATTCTTTCACACGGACAGCTTTCTTACTTACTGCCCTGCAGAACCCGGTCGGTCTCCTCTTTGCCGGAATCCCCTGTCATCATCATGATAATCTGCCGGTCGGTGTCACGCATGCCGATGCGGGCGAGTTTTGCGAAGCTGTCGATCGTGTTTTCCACGCCCTTTGCGACCAGACCGTCGCCGCCGTAGAACTGCTGGCCGTTGCAGTACATCTCATATCCGAAGATGCCCGTTTCCACGGCTGTGGCGATTTTTGCGGCACAGGATGACTTGGCCCCATCGCACACGATGCCGGAGGTAATCGCAAGCGCATTGACGATCGTATGGGAGATCTCCGCCTCCCGGCCGCCGTTGAGATAGGCGATTCCCGCCCCGGCCCCGGCCCCGGCACTCACCGCTCCGCAGTAGGCGGAAAGCCGGCCGATTCCGGTTTTGGCATGGATCGTGGTCAATGCCGAAACCAGAATGCCGCGGTACATGATGTCCTTTGAAACATTCATTGCCCTGGCGTAGACGATCACCGGAAGCGAGGTGGTAATTCCCTGGTTGCCGCTGCCGGAACAGATCACCACCGGCAGTTCGCAGCCGTTCATCCGGGCATCCGAAGCCGCCGCCGCATAGGCCTTGGCAATCGTTTTGACATCGGTTCCGGTATTCAGAAGCACCTTTCCGATATTCGCGCCGTAATCCTTTTTCAGACCCTCTTCGGCAATCGCCGAATTCTGGGTAACCATCCGGTCAAGAAGATCACTGACGTCATTGAGATCGCAGGTATCCGCAAAGTCGATGATGTCCTTCACCGTAAGCAGTTCATAGATCGACTCATCCGTAACTTCCTGTTTTGTCTGCAGAGATTTCTTAAAAAGAACCTCCCCGTCTTTTTCGATCCGCACGATATTGGTGTGTTCATCGGCGATGCGCACCTTTGCATAAGAGGCGCCGGCATAGACCGTGATGATCATGTCCAGAAGACAATCCGACACCAGCGGCCTTACCTCGACATTCGTCTTTTCCATGTAGGGGCCAAGTGCCTGAATCTCTTCTTCACCGGCATTGGAGACTACCTCCAGGCCGGCTTTCTCATTGCCGTACAGCGCTCCCGCGCAGGCTGAAGCCGCAAGGCCCCGGCGGTTTCCGGTATGGGGAACCACAACGCTCTTGACGTTTTTGATGATATTGCCGCTGGCTTCCACAAGAATCCGCTCGGGGACTGCGCCAAGCGCTGCCCTCGCCGCGGCGGCACAGTAGGCAACGGCGATCGGTTCGGTGCAGCCCATCGCACTGACAAGCTCCCGGTTCAGAATCTCGACATATGCCTTGTACAGAGGATTACTCTTTTCCATTCCTTATTACATTCCTTTCCGTTTTTGTGAAGGGCTGTTCTCTCTCAGCCCGAATTCTCTTTATTGAACGGAGCTGACCGTCTTCAGGATATCTTCCTTGATTCTGGCGTTGACCGCCTGTGCCTCTTCTTTCGAATCGGCGCGGGAATAGAAGTAGAACTTGATTTTCGGCTCGGTTCCGCTCGGGCGCACCGCAAACCAGCTTCCGTTTTCCAGGAAGAAGCGCAGCACATTAGAGCGGAAGAGCTCATCGTAGGAGTTGACATAGTCGATCACCGATTTCACCGGAATCCCTCCGACTTCTTCAGGCAGATGGCCGCGCAGATAACTCATCATGCGGCGGATTCTCTCAGCGCCGTCGACTCCTTCGAGAATGAGATTGGGTTCATCCTCGGCATAGTAGCCGTACTTCTGATAGAGGCTTTCCAGCACCTGCCAGAGCGTCTTGCCCTGCTTGCGGTAGTACGCCGCCGCTTCCGCCACCAGCATGCCGGCAGAGATGCCGTCCTTGTCGCGGATTTCCGGACAGGCCGCATAACCGACCGACTCCTCATAACCGAAGAGATACTGCAGGTTGTTTTCTTCCAGATAAGGGATTCTTCCGCAGATGTTCTTGAATCCGGTCAGGGATTCTTCCATCCTGACGCCATAGGCTTCCGCCATGACCTCGGACATATCCGAGGTGACGATGGATTTGACCATCGCGCCGTTTTTCGGCAGAGTTCCCGCATCCCGGCGGCCTTCGAGGATATAGTTGACCAGAAGGTAACCGGTCTGATTGCCGTTGAGCCATACATACTTGCCGTCATCCCCGAGCAGTTCGATCGCAAACCGGTCGGCATCGGGATCGGTCGCCATCAGAAGCTCTGCTCCGACCTTGCGTCCGAGCTCTTCCGAGAGTTTGAACGCAGCCGGACTTTCCGGGTTGGGATAGCCGACGGTGGTGAAATCGGGATCGGGCATCGACTGTTCTTTGACGATGTGCCAGTTGGTAAATCCCCGGTCCTTCATCATCTGGGAGAACGGCTTATACCCGGCGCCGTTAAGCGGCGTATAGACCAGGGGTATGGAAAGATCCAGTTCCTCCCCGGAGTGAATTGCGATCGCTTCGATCGTATCGAGATACGCGCGGTCATAGGAACTGTCGAGAATCGTGATGATTCCCTCTTCGATTCCTTCCGAAAACTTCATCCTTTTGATGCCGGTAAAGTAATCAAGGGCTTTGATTTCCTCTTCCATGCCGTCTGCGATCGCCGAGCTCACCTGGCATCCGTCCTCCCAGTAGGCCTTGTAGCCGTTGTATTCCCTGGGGTTATGGGAAGCGGTGATATTGATGCCCGAGACTGTGTTCAGCTTCCGGATCATGAACGCCAGTTCCGGCGTTGGCCTCAGATCCGGAAACGTGAAGACGCGGATGCCGTTGGCGGCGAAGATGCCCGCCGCATACTGCGAGAATTCCTTTGAGAAATGGCGGGGATCATGGGCGATCACTACCCCGCGGTTCATTGCGGCCTTTCCCTTCTTCACGATGAAATTGGCGATGCCCTGGGTTGCCCGGCCGACGGTATAATAATTCATCCGGTTGGTTCCGGCTCCCACGATGCCGCGAAGGCCGGCGGTGCCGAAGGAAAGGTCTAACTGAAACCGCTCGCGGACAGCACGGTGATCGCCTTCGATTTCCTTCATCTCTTCCATCAGCGGATCGTTTTCCGGCAGACGGGCCATCCAGTCCCGGTATTTGTCCGTATATGCCATGCTCATGATGATTATCCTCCAATGTCTTTTTTTCATTGTATATCAAAACACCGGCATTCTTCATCCCCGCGGCGGCCGAAGAAAAAGATGCCCTGCGATGCAGAACATCTTCTGATCTTATGCCTGATGGGTATGGGAGATGTAACGCATGATGTTGGATGCGTTGGCATACTTGTCCGCATGGTCTTCATGAACCATGACCAGGGTCGGCGCCTGCAGGATGCCGTACTTCTTCGCAAGATCCGAATGTTCTTCCGCATCGATCGTCTGATAGTCGAAGTTGTTGCGGTTGAGCACTTCCTTGATCATCGAGCAGTTGGGGCAGGTCTTGGTCGTAAAGAGAAGAGCCTGCGAATCTCCTTTTTCCTCTTTCGGAGAATGCGCTTCCTTCTGTTCATTGAAGATCAGGGTCCGGTCTGCGGATCTCGGCTGGCTTCCCATGACCTGATAGGTGCGGCGGTCCTTGAACTCCTGTGTCTTGCCGGCATTCCAGTTCTTGACCGGACGGTAGTAGCCGGTAATTCTCGAATACACTTCGGTATCCGCACCGCACTTCGGGCACTTCCACACTTCGCCGGAGATATATCCGTCCTTTCTGCAGATGGAATAGGTCGGGCTCATCGTGTAATACGGGAGGCGGTAGTTGTCAGAGATCTTGCGGACGAGGGTTGCGGCTGCTTTCCAGTCGGTCAGCCGTTCGCCGAGGAACGCATGGAACACAGTGCCGCTGGTATAGAGCGTCTGAAGCTCATCCTGAATATCGAGTGCGGAGAAGATGTCATCGGTATATCCCACCGGCAGATGGCTGGAATTGGTGTAGTACGGAGTTCCGTCCATGTTGGCGGTGATGATATCCGGATAGCGCTCGGTATCGTGCTTGGCAAGGCGGTAGCTTGTGCTCTCCGCCGGGGTTGCTTCAAGGTTATAGAGATCACCGTATTTCTCCTGATAGTCGGAGAGGCGCTCTCTCATATGATTCAGGACATCTTTTGCGAACTGCTGGGTCTCTTCGGTGGTGAGATCCTTTCTCAGCCAGCAGGCGTTGAGGCCGGTCTCGTTCATGCCCACCAGTCCGATCGTGGAGAAGTGGTTATTGAAAGTGCCGAGGTACCGCTTGGTATACGGATAGAGTCCCGCATCCAGGAGTCTTGTCACGACTTCCCGCTTGATCTTGAGGGAACGTGCGGAGAGATCCATGATGCGGTCGAGCCTTGCATAGAAGTCTTCCTCGCTCCTGGCAAGATAGGCAATTCTCGGAAGGTTGATCGTCACAACACCGATCGAACCGGTGCTTTCGCCGCTTCCGAAGAAGCCGCCGCTCTTCTTGCGCAGTTCCCTGAGATCCAGGCGCAGCCGGCAGCACATGGAGCGCACATCGCTCGGTTCCATATCGGAATTGACATAGTTGGAGAAGTACGGAGTTCCGTATTTTGCCGTCATCTCGAACAGAAGACGGTTGTTTTCGCTTTCGCTCCAGTCAAAGTCGCGGGTGATGGAATAGGTGGGAATAGGATACTGGAATCCTCTTCCGTTGGCGTCCCCTTCGATCATCGTCTCGATGAACGCCTTGTTGATCATATCCATTTCCCTCTTGCAGTCCTTGTACTTGAAGTCCATTTCCTTCCCGCCCACAATCGCCGGAAGTTCCGCAAGATCGTTGGGAACAGTCCAGTCGAGGGTGATGTTGGTAAACGGTGCCTGGGTGCCCCAGCGGCTCGGTGTGTTGACGCCGTAGATGAAGGACTGAATATCCTGCTTGACCTGACCGTAATTCAGATGATCCGCTTTGACAAACGGTGCGAGATACGTATCGAAGGAAGAGAATGCCTGGGCACCGGCCCATTCATTCTGCATGATTCCCAGAAAGTTTACCATCTGGTTGCACAGCGTGGACAGATGCTTGGCGGGAGCGGAAGTGATCTTGCCCGGAATGCCGCCGAGACCTTCCATGATCAGCTGGCGAAGCGACCAGCCGGCACAGTAGCCGGTAAGCATGGAGAGATCGTGGATGTGAATATCCGCATTGCGGTGCGCTTCCGCGATTTCCCGGTCATAGACCTCACTCAGCCAGTAGTTGGCGGTGATGGCACCGGAGTTGGAGAGAATCAGACCGCCGACCGAATAGGTCACGGTGGAGTTCTCCTTGACACGCCAGTCCAGCGCCTTGAGATAGCTGTCTACCAGCTTTTTATAGTCCAGCGTTGTGGCGGTGATATTACGCACATTTTCACGCTGTTTGCGGTAAAGAATATAGGCTTTTGCGACATCCGCATATCCGGCATTGGAGAGAACGCGCTCTACGCTGTCCTGAATGTCTTCGACGCCGATCAGATCATCCTTGATTTTCGGATCAAAATCGCTGGTAACCTGAAGCGCGATCATATCCAGAACACTGTCATGATAATTGCGTTCGCAGGCATCAAATGCCTTCTGAATCGCGGCACTGATCTTCTTTACATCAAACTCTGATATGGAACCGTCTCTTTTCACTACTCTGTACATCACTCTTACCCCTCTTTCACTCCCCGCAGCTCCGCTTCCGGAACAAATTCCCTTACGGCTTCCAGAAGCTCTTTCATTTCTTCTTCCGAATATGCACTCCATCCGGGCTGGATGACATTCGGACCGTCGTTGTACTGCTGCAGATAATAATGCCTGCAGCCCCGGATCCATCTGGCAATCTCGACGAGATCATCTCTGGTGTGAAATTCTCTTGACACGGTGGTTCTGAATTCATACTCCACCGTCCCCTTTTTCAGATATTCCACGGATTCGCGGATCTTTTCGATCCGGAAGACATCCTGATTCAAACCGACTGTTTCCGCATATCGCTGCGGACTGTTCTTGATGTCCATCGCAACGCAGTCAATCATCCCCGTTTCGGCGATTTCCTTAAGACGATCCGGATAATATCCATTGGTATCGAGTTTCACCAGATAATCCATGCTTTTGATCGCTCTGATGAAATCGGTGAGACCGTCCTGAATCAGAGGTTCGCCGCCGGTAATACAGACTCCGTCAAGAATACCGCGCCGTTTCTCGAGATAGGCGAGCACATCGTCCGGATCATAGAACTCATAGTTATCCGGCACAAATACGAGATCTCTGTTGTGGCAGTACGGACATTTGAAATTACATCCGCCGGTGAATATCGTCGCCGCAACCTTGCCGGGATAATCCAGAAGAGTCATCTTCTGCAGACCGCCGATCCGGATTCCGGAATACAGCGGCTCCGGATTCAAAAACATCCGGGAATTGGTCGTGATGCGGCTCAGAAGCTTCTCAAAGCTGTCAAAATCCGCATTCATCCCGAGTTTCAGCCGGCATTCATTCCGCAGATCATAGAGTGTGGACATGATTTCACTTGCCCGCTGCGTGGTGTACAGACGCTTGACCCGGCGGTCGTTTTCATCCGTACGGGACTGAACATAGTCCTGCTCGATCAGTTTCTGAATGCTTTTTGTCGTGGTTCCCTTGTCGACTTCACCGATCCGGGAAACCTCATTCATTGTGATTCCTTCGTGCTCGTTAATCAAAAACAGGAATATGAGCTGGCCGCTTCCGATATCATATCTGGCCATCGTTTTATCGAAGTATTTCTGGATATTCCGATAAAGTGCAGATATGTCGATCAGAAAGCTTCCATCCATAATTCCCGTTCCTTTCCCAGACGTAATGAAGGAAATCTATTTTAGTTGGATTTCCAATCTTCTCTGTCCGGTTACGATTGTACCAGTGTTTTTTGGTTCGTCAACGGCCATTTTTATGAAAAAATTGTAAACATTCGGGAAATAAAGCCGAGTTCGATCGTATATAAATTCTTAAGCTTTGTTATCATCCCCTTTTCCGATGTCTTTATTTCCCGGGCGGACCGGTCAGGGAAGTTTCATTGTGAAAAAATAATTAATTGTGAAACATGTTTCACGATTGGTGTACCCATCAGATTGCGGAATTCAGACCTCTTCCTCTCCGGGAATAAAACTGTCAAAAATCAGAAGGTCGAACTTTTTTCTCATCCTGTTCAGGGTGTCCTGCGACTGAATGGTCCAGGCGACAGACGGGCCGTGAAACAGCTTCGCCGCGATCCGCCGTGAGGGATTGGCTTCATATTCCCAGTTATAAGCGATGAAATCCGGCCTGGTGCGGAGATTGGTCAGAAGATATTCCACGGGAAGATAGCGCAGTTTTCCGGTTTCTCGGAGAAACCCGTCGCTGAGCTGGCCGCGGATGATCTCCGGCCGGTGCCTGCGGTACCACAGCACCGCCATGGGGTGAAAGCTCTCCACGACATACTTTCCCGGATACTTCGACAGCAGTTCATCCGCCTTCCGGCACAGCGTTTCGCAATCACTCCCCATCTCCGCCTTGATCTCCACGATTATGGGTACCGCCCCGTTCACCAGCGAGAGCACCTCGGAAAACAGCGGGATCTTCTCTTCGCTGTCAAACAGATGAAATCTCCTCAGCTCTTCCAGCGTATAGTCCGATACCGCCCCGCTCACCGGCTGCCCCGTTTCATCCCGGGCGGCACGCTCCAGAAGGTGATCGTGGAATACCACGGGAATGCCATCCTGACTCAGCTGTACATCGAGCTCAATGCCGTATCCGTTTTCCACCGCCTTCGCAAATGCGGCCAGCGAATTTTCCGGAGCGCCGCCGCGGTTGTCATGCAGTCCCCGGTGGGCGTACAGACGGCCTTTCATCTCATCGAGCCAGCGATGCCGGGAAGATGGTTTGACGGCAAATAAATACAGGCCGAGCAGTCCTGTGGCTGCGGCAATTACCCGCTTCATCGGTTCTCTCCTTCGGGCCGTGTACTTATAACAAACACCGCCGTCTGATCCGGAGAAGCTGTCTTTCTGCTGTTAACTTTCATATCTTTTCTTTCTTTACTCCCGGCTGATATTCTAGCATTTTCCATGGTCTCACGTTACGATAGCACTGAAGAAACAGGAGGTACAAGCATGTACAAACCCAGGCAGTCAAGATATGACACCATGCCCTATGCCCCTTCCGGAAGAAGCGGTCTGAAGCTTCCGAAGGTCTCTCTCGGCCTCTGGCACAATTTCGGAAGCACCGGCGACTATGTGAATATGAAAGAGATGATTCACACCGCCTTCGACAACGGCATCACCCATTTCGATCTCGCCAACAACTACGGCCCCGAGGCAGGCGCGGCGGAAAAGAACTTCGACAAAATCCTGAAGGAGGATTTCCGCGGCTACCGAGATGAAATTCTCATCAGCACCAAGGCAGGCTATGATATGTGGCCCGGTCCATACGGCAACTGGGGCAGCCGCAAATATCTGCTCGCCTCCCTGGATCAGAGCCTTGCAAGACTGGGCGTGGACTATGTGGACATCTTCTATCATCACCGCATGGACCCCGAGACTCCCCTCGAGGAGACGATGTCAGCTCTCGCCCAGGCGGTCACCAGCGGCAAGGCACTGTATATCGGCCTCTCCAGATACGATGTTCCGACGATGCGGAAGGCGGCAGAACTGCTGAGCGAAATGCATGTGCCCTATATCATCAACCAGGACAAATACAACCTCCTGAACCGGGAGATCGAATTCAACGGCGTCATGGACACCTCCATGGAACTCGGCAAAGGAATGATCATCTTCTCCCCGCTGGCCCAGGGCGTGCTTTCCGGCAAGTATCTCACCGGCATCCCCAAAGACAGCCGGATCCGCACCGACGGCAGATTCCTGAAGGAATCCGCCATCGATCCGGTGATCAACGCGAAGGTCACCGCGCTTGCCGAACTGGCAAAAAAGCGCGGCCAGTCCCTGACGAAAATGGCTCTGGCCTATGTCGCTTCAAAGCCGGCGGTCACTTCGGTGCTGATCGGCGCATCCCGTTCCTCTCAGATCATCGAAAACATCGCCATGATCGAAAAGCAGGAGTTCTCTATTGATGAACTCGAAGAGATCAACCGGATCTGCGGGCTCTGAGGCTTCACCATTCAAAGCGAAGAGGCGGAATTCTCTGTTTCAGCAGAGTCCCGCCTCTTTTTCAGTTCAGTTCCACGCCGACGCGGATACTGTCATCATATTCATTGATCTTCGGAAGATACTTCTCATAGAGCGCCGCAGCACCCGGCACATGGGCATCGTCGAGCTCCTTCATCGGAATGACCTTGAAGTTCTTATATCCCACATCATAGTAAGTATAGATAAGATCAGCCCGGGGATCCTCGAGCGTGATTGTGACATCGTCTCCCTTTGTCACCTTGCGGATCGTAAGACCGCCGACCATGCCCACAAGATTGGGCTCATCGATCTGCGCGCTGACCATGTTTCCCATCGCGTAATAGACAATGGTCTTGTGGTCATTGACCCATTCGATCGGCTGGATGACATGAGGGTGGTTGCCGACGATGATGTCCGCACCTGCCTCAGACAGCCGCCGGGAGAGCTCCCGCTGCTCGTCGTTGGCCTCCATGGAGTATTCGGTGCCCCAGTGCATCGCCAGGATCACCACATCCGAGATCTGATCCGCGGCTTTCACCTTCTCGATCAGCTCATCCACATGATCGGTATAGATATTGACGATGTACTCATATCCCTCCGGGGGAAGCAGGCCGTTGCAGCCATAAGTCCAGGAGAGGAAGGTGTAGGTAATGCCGTTGATCTCATAGACGGGAAGACTGTCATGATCTTCCCGGGAGTCGTAGGTGCCGTCCATATGAACCCCATACTGATCTGCCTGTCTTTTCCAGTATTCACAGGACCGGTTGATTCCCATCAGTCCCTGATCCAGGGAATGGTTGTTTGCCGTGGATACGAGGCGAAAGCCCATATCCACCATGGCATCGCCCACTTCCTGAGGGCTGTTGAAGGTGGGATACCCGTGCAGTCCCAGTTCGGTACCGCCGAGAATCGTCTCCTGGTTGTAGTATTTCAGATCATATCCTTCCGAAAGCCGTCCTACATTTTCGACAATGGGGCGGAAGTCATAGCTTCCGTTGCCGAGATCTGCGTCCATCCACACGGTGCCGTGAATCAGAGCATCGCCGGTAAAGAAGAACTCCGCTTTGGTCTCCACCGGCTCCGGTTCCGGGGCCGGGGTCGTTGCCGCTGCGGCCGGGGATTCCGTTTCCTTCGGTTTTTTTTCTGCCGCCGGTTTTTTAAAAATCATCACCGCCAGTATTACGACAATCACGACACCCCCGAGAATCAAAAGCGCACGCTTTCCGGCGGGTGTCAGACGATATCTTGTTTTCCTTGTTTTCTTTTTCATAAGCACTTCCCGCAGAACAGGATACGACGCTTCCGGCTTCAGCGTCAAATCTTCCTCCCGCATGCATTTCCGGCTGATTTGCCGTGATCGGAACCTTCTGTTCCGATAAATCCATGAATCCGTTTCCCCGGAATCTTCTATAATATTCTCTATGAAAGATCTGAGTCAGAAACGCGTCACCAATCTTTCCTTTGCGACGGTTATTGTCTGTTTCCTGATATCAACCGTGATTTCCCTGTGGTCTCTTCATATCATGTCCCAGCACAACCAGCGGGAGTTAAGCAAGGTTCTGGCCGCACAGATCTATGATGACATCTCCTATGAACTGTCCCAGCCCGTCATGGTTTCGAGAACCATGGCCCACGACAGTTTTCTGATCGAGACCCTCGAAAAGGAAAATCAGGGCAGCCGGAACGCCGCCGTTCTTATCAGCAATTATCTGCGCGGCATTCATACCGGTCTCAATTATGAAAGCGTGTTTGTGGTCTCCCAGTCTACCGGAAGATATTACACGATGGAAGGTCTGAATAAGGAGATCGATCCCGAAAACAATCCCTATGACCGGTGGTATACCACGTTTGTGGAGAGCGGAGATGAATACGGTCTGGATGTGGACAGCGATGAATTCGGTCAGGATGCCTGGACCGTGTTTGTCAACTGCCGGATCGAAGATGAAGACAAAACTCTGCTCGGCGTCTGCGGGGTCGGCGTCCGGATGAACCGGAGTATCGAGCTGTTTGATACCCTGCAGAAAGACTACAATGTCAGGATCTTCCTGATTGATAAAAACCATCTGATTCAGGTCAATACCGATGAGAGCAGAATCGAAACCGCATACCTGGATGAAATCGACCTCAGGAGCGTCACCCCGAACCAGTATTTCTATCAGAAGCTGGGCAATGACCGCATTGCGGTGATCCGCTACGTCGACCCGCTCGACTGGTATCTTGTCGTGGAAAGCGACGGGTCCAATGAACGGGGACAGTTTGTCAGCGTCATCCTGCTCAACATCGCGGCATTCCTTCTGATCCTGATCATCATGGCGCTGGCGATCCGGGCGATCGCCCACCGCACCATGGTGCTTTCCGACGCATCGCTGAAGGATCACTCCACCGGCCTGTACAACCGCAGGGCCTTCGAGGAGGAAAAAGCCCGCCTGGCCAATACCGCCCTCGATGCCAACTTCGTATACATGATCGCCGATCTCAACGGCCTGAAGGCAGCCAATGATACGCTTGGCCATGAGGCGGGCGATGAGCTGATCAAAGGCGCTTCGGATACGCTGAAATCCTGTTTCGGAAAACACGGAACGCTCTACCGCATCGGCGGAGATGAATTCGCCGCCCTTCTGATCGCAGATCCGGAAACGCTTGAACAGCTGAAGAAACAGTTTGACAGAGAGACCGCCTCCTGGTCGGGAACCATGGTCAAAGATCTCTCGGTCTCCACGGGATTCGCTTCCTCCAGGGAATTCCCTTCCGAAAATATCACCGAGCTCAGCCGGATCGCGGATGAGCGCATGTATGCCGCCAAGGATATGTACTACACCTCCACCGGCAAAGCACGCAGAACCATCTGAGCATCCCAGCCGCTGAATCATCCGATTCAGCGGTTTTATTTCCGGGGCAGAAAAAACTTTTATTTTTTCATGGCATTTATTTTAGTTCTGTGGTAATATAGGTTCCGCTGATGAGGCATCGGGAACTAGCGCAGTTTGGTAGCGCGCTTCGTTCGGGACGAAGAGGTCATGGGTTCGAATCCCGTGTTCCCGACTTACGGTAAACCGCAGGAATGTGCGGTTTTTCTTTTTTGCATTTTCGTTTCTGTCAGAAAGCCGTGATTCTTTCGGATCTGGGATCGTATTGGGATACACTGTTCCCGATTTCATATGGCGGGGTTTTTCGGTTCATTCTCCCAAGGTCAGACGAGTCAGTTTCAGAAGAAGGAACCCGGCAGGCGTTCATCAAAGAAAACCGCCTGAAATCTGCGGTTTCCTTAATTCTTCTGTATGATCGGTATTCTGCTGCTATTTCAGTTTTTCGTCGATTGATTTCAACCGGCGTGTGATTTCACCGAACGCATAAAGCGCAAGCGTTCCGAGCCAGGCCAGGAAGACCCCGATTACGATCACCAGAATACCTATTATAAAAGTAAGTATGGGTATGGGACCGCCAATCCGGCAGCCGGCAAGCATAATTCCGAAACCGCTGAGAATCGAAGTGATCGCACCGAAATAGAATGCGATCTTCGCCAGCATGCAGAGAGCACCGCCGACATTGTCATACATTCTGTCCACGAAGCTTCTGGCACTCTGCGCTTTTCCGGGAATATCCATCTTATTGATGTTTTCCTTCACTTTTTCCGGGTCAATGTTCGGGATATTGATCACTACCGTCGGTTCCGCAGCCTTTGCGGGTTCTGTTTCGGGTTTCTGCAGTTCCTTTGTTGTCTTCAAAGCCTCCTGCTGAGGCGGCTGACTCGCTTCTCGCAGAGGCTTTACAGGTTCAATGCCAGGCAGCGGCTTTGCGGCAGTGTCTGCCGCGGACGCGGCCGGTGCTTTGGTTTCCTGCTTTGTCTCTGTCTGCTTCGGTTCTGTCACGGCCGAAACGCTGTTCCCGCAGAACGGGCAGAAATTTGAATCCTCAGGCACCTGTTCCCCGCAGGAAGGGCAGTATTTGAAACCGGCTGTCTGATCCGCACCTTTCAGATCTTCTCCGTGAAGTTCCTGTTCTTTCCGGTTCTGTTCCGCATTCATTTCAGTCATCTTTTTTCCCCTTTTCTTTCTCAGTTCATTCTTGTCCAGTCGCCTTCCCTGGAAGCGATATACTGATCTTCGCCGATCTTATACCAGGTATAATCTCCGCCCTGTACGATATCGAGAATCTCATAGGTCCTGTTTTTCTCCGCATGGCCTACGATTTCAGATTCCGTATTCGGTTTGGCGCGAATTCTCAGCTTATCCGTAATCACGGTTACTGTCTTTTGATCTTCCCCGGCTGCAGTATCCCGGCTGTCACCGTCTTTGTTGTCTGATTTTCCGTCTGGTTCTGCGGGTTTCGCTCCGGAAAGAGAGAGCTTCACATTCAGCTTTTCAATTTCGTATTGCCTGAAGAACTCCTTAAGCATTTCATCATTCAGCACCTTTTCCGAATAATGAAAATAATCCTCAACAGATCTCGTATCGATCGATCCGTCCGCGTTTCTCATGATGTTTCGTACGATGAGTTCTCCGAGACCTTCCCCCTTGCGGACAATAAACCCGATTCCTTTATTTGTCTTCCCGCCGGAAGCCACCTCATTCGGCTTCAGTTTCAGTTTGTAAACACCAAGGACCAGCATCGTGTCGATATCTCTGGGACTATAGGTCCTGCTTACGGCAATATCCGCCAATGTGCCGAGATCCTCCTGGCTCAGCGTATCCAGATCTTCGATGTATCTCGAAAGCTCAGGTACGGGAATTTTGATTTCATCCGCCTTCAGAACTCCTGCGTCATGACTTGTGATATAGTCCGACACTCTGGCATCTGTTGTTTTCAGCACCACATCATCTGTTTCACCGATGTGATTCAGCACATCCTGTGACTCCTGATTTTTTGTTTTGTTTTCAAGCGTATAGTATAAATATCCGATCTCCTGATTATCGACAACCACCTGATAGGATGCGTTCGAAGCTTTATTCAGATAATATCTGTCATCGATGACGTAGGATTCGGGAAGCTCCAGTACGGCGGTTCCTTCCCCGTCAACCCCGCTGAATCTGATGTATTGGGCGGGGTTCTCAAGGCACAGGCTGATCATTGTCACTTCCGGAAGACCGGAAACGGTATACTTAACGGTATCTGACATCCTGATCTTCAGTTCCTTGCACAGGGACTCGAAATCGATCTCTTCCCCCATGAGCGCAAACGTCGTCGACCACAGCAGCCCGGGTTCCGCTTTTACCGCGACGGTATCGCCGTTCTGAAGGTTATACGTATTATCCGGTATAAAGGAGAACAGTTCGGAAGCGTCATATCTGATCAGCCCTGTTTTTTCGGCCGCATCTATCTCTGCCTCGGTAGACCCGGTTCCCTTCATCATCTTCCTGATGCAGTTTCTTATATTCTCCTTTCCTATTTCTTCGGTAAGAAGATCATAGTCGACATCCACTTTGGCAGAAGCATTCCCGCTGTACTGTTTCTGATCGACGCTGATCTCAACGATCTTATTGATATCGATTGATTTCCTTGCGGATGTGTTTGCCCAGATGAAGATGCCGGCAACAACAGCCACCGCAATCACCCCTGCGATCAGGCGTGATACCGGAACTCTGATCGTCGAATAGCGCTGCGGCGCAGAAGGCTTCTGAACATCCGCCCCCGGTTGTATCTCTTTGCCTTCGGAATTCTCAGACTTCTTTACTTCCTTCTTTTCTTCCGGCTTTACGGCTCCCCTTTTTGCTTTTTCCTCTTCCAGGATCGCCTGGATCTCCGGCGGAACGGCAGACGTTTCCGGTTCATCCCCGAATCCCTCCAGTCCCTGCGCAGTACCGCAGAACCGGCAGAACCTGGAACCGGGAACGAGCTCCTTTCCGCAGTTTTTGCAAAATCTGTTTATCGCCATTTCAGTTTCCCCCTTTTTCCTCTGCTGTATTGACGATGCATTCCGGAACTGCTGGTTCCGTTTTAAAAAGATGGCTGTTCTGATCCTTCCGTCAACAGCCGGTTTTCCATGCATGGCGCAGCCGGACGCCGGTACGGGGCCTCTGACGCTGCCTGACAAATCACTTCGGATTTGATGATACTTTAATTGTTTTTATTTATAATCACATATTCCGGCAGTCAGAGTGTTCTCTTTCCGGCCGAATCACGGGGTTCAGACCCGTCATGGGAAGCACTTGCGCCAGAAAACAGCAGCGGCATCCGCGAACGGAACCCAAAAGAATGCAGAAAGGATTCCGGCGAATTCCCGGTTCTTTCAGACAGAAGGATTACCGCAAGGATAAGATCCTGCTGTCATCGGCGGAAGCCGCCGTCCCGTCTTTTTCCACGATCCGCTTCAGCACTGCGAGATCCTCCATTTCCCGGAGTTCACGGCAGTGCGTATCCCGGTAAGGACAGTTGTCAAAGGCTGTGCATTCGGGAAGAAACGGGCAATGCCGGCACTTTTTACGAACTCTCTCCACACTGCAGAACAAGCGGCGGGCGTCTTCGTCCGTGACGCCGTACTGAACGTTTCCGAACCGGCTGGACTTCGTGAGACAGCCG
>JAFWCM010000076.1 GCA_017536885.1 Solobacterium sp. | reverse complement strand
GTCTGCCCCGAACGACGAATTCCCACTTGGTCGTATGCTCCGTGTCCGGAGCGGCTCTTCCAGTTGCCTGAAATTACCGCGGCAGTCGCTCACATACTCGCGATGTCGTTCATTCGGGGATGAAGGTGATATCTGAGATTTCGTCCATACGCGGATGCCGTCTTCACATGTTCAGGCATGACGCATGGTTCCCGGATATCACCATAACAAAGCTGTTTTGATCTCAGAAGGTCCGGATCACAGCAAAGGCCGCTGAGATTCAGAATGAATCAGATCAGCGGCCGGAATTGAAGTATGAATCTGAGTGTTCGCTCACCGGTCTGCAGTGCAGCTTTGAGTCGTCTGCGGCTCGCAATGCCCGGCACCTGGTGATTCTCTTCTGTTTTCGAAGGGCCCCTCGTCCCTTCCCTGGTTTCAGAATGTCTGCCTCTGAAACCGGTTTGTATTGCCTGATCATTCTCTCTGGCAAAAAGAGAATCAGACTGCTGCTTCAGTCGTAGACTGTCACCGAGCCGTCAATATACTCTTCGCCTGTTTCCGGATTGGTAAACTGGCTGAGATCAATCGACCAGGTTTTTGAGCGGCTGCCCATCATGACGGTTTCCTTCATGACGGTGCGCATCTTGCTGGGATCTTTTTTGTCTCCGGGGTTGCTGTCGATATCAACCCAGACCTCGGCTTTGGTTTCGCCGTCGGTGCGGTCAGTGTAGTTATCGATATAGAACTGATACACACCGGGACCGGGAGCCGCGAAGCGGATATGTTCGACAGCGGGGGAAACGGCTGTTTCGTCTTTGACATTCATATCCACATCGAGCTGGCCGCCGCCGGCGTCGGGATTCCTGAAGTAGATATGTACCCCTTCGGGGGTGATGCAGTGAAGATCGAGATCATCTTTGGAATACCAGCAGAGGGAGATTTCCATCTTTCCGCTCTGTGCACCCATTTTGGCGAGCAGTTCTCTCGCTCCGCTGAACTCTTCGCTTTCCGGTCCGTAGATGCGGTAGACTCCGTCTTCGGTCGGCTGGTTGATGTATTCGCAGACCGAGATCTTAAAGGTGATCTGTTCATCTGCGCTGGCATCCTTCTGCGCCTTTGCGATCAGTTCTTTGGGAATGATCTTAGTGAGATTGACAGTGCGGAGGGCATTGGCGCCTTCCCGCTTGATGTGTTCCACATACGGCGGCAGGCCGTTGGAGGGAGTGATCGTTACCCGGAAGCCATCCATGTATCCATCCCGCATTGCCGGATCCATGTCCGGCAGGACATACCTTAACTGGTCGCCTTTGACATCCGCGTCCACGCGCTGGGGAGGAAGAAGGGTATAAACGGAATACTCTCCGTATCCTTTGGAGGTTACACCGACGGAGCTGCCGAAGAGCTCGAGCATGTAGAATTCATCCGGGTCATTGCCGGTGGATTCGAGAAACATGCCGTATTTTGTCTTGATGCCCATATTGGAGCGTTCTCTTAGCGGCACCAGTTCGAGATTCTGCAGATTTTCGGCAATGCTTTTCTTCTGTACGATCAGAAGATCATAGGAGCGGTCGTAGCCTTCCGGAAGAACGACGTGAAAGCGGCGCAGTCTTCCGGCATATTCCGCTGCCCCAAGCCGGATGTCCGTTTTCTGAGTGATCTCTGTCTTCGGTTTTGCCCAGGGTTCTTCAGTGCTTCGGAATGTTGCCTTGATTCTCTTCCAGTGTGATTTGATAAACTTCCGGTACTGCTCATCGAGATCGGATTCCGGTATCCCATAGAGCTCCTTCAGCATCTCACTCAGAGGCGGAGTTTCCGGGGATTCGCTGGTAGGTATCCGGATAAAGGAGTAGTCATACAGATCAAGCATATCCTTGAGCGTGGGCGGCGTTGTGGACAGACTGCTGAGATGAAGCAGGAACTGCCCATAGGTATAGCCGCTGTCCACGGCTTCCGGATCTTTGGAAAAGGAGTAGGAGAGATCCCCGTAATCCACATTTCCCCAGAGAATATCCATCGGCATGGCGAACATATGAAACAGTCTTGCGTTTTCAAAATTATCGATGGTCCGGGATTTACTGACATGACCGTCTTTGAAGAACTGCTGGTAGGCGTAGAATTCCGCAACCTGGGCGGTTGCCTCATCATACTTGTGGTTGGATAAATGCGTATTTCTCTTCATTCTCTGCAGAACATGGTAATACTCATGGGCGATCGTGCTGAGCATTTCGTCCTTCTCATCGGCGGTTTTAAGGTCGTAGGAATCATTGACGTAGATCCATGGATTTGCCTGAGGTCCCGGGATGGCGTTGCCTTTTGTAGAGGCATATACCGTTCTCGGCAGGGAGCTGCTGAGAATGACCTGGGTCACCCAGCAGGGCATTTCCATCTCCAGATTCTGATAGTAATCATAGGCCAGGCGGAGATCCTGCATCAGAATGGCAGTCCGCTCCGGATTGATGATTTCAGTGATCTTCTCCTGGATCTGCTGTACAAGATCGGTGTAGATCGGCTCTTTGCTGAGCTGGTCCCGTGTCAGTTTCAATGCCTCCTGGGCGATCATCGTTTCCTTCAGCTGGCGCTGAGGGGTGACGTTGACATCGGTGCCGGTAATGCCTGCCTGCTGTCTCAGCATCATCTTGTATCCTTCCAGGGTGGAGTTGAAGATCTGATCTCTGCTCTTCTTCAGCTCTTTGGTCGGATCATCAAACGGGATCTGCAGGTTGAAGATCTGTGATTCGGGATCCTTGATCGAGTAGACCGGAAATTCATTCAGGCTTTTGAACATGGATTCAAAGGCGATGATTCCCGGCCGTAATGCCAGGGCATCTAACGCATCTACGGTGATGGCGATCTTGATTGCCGAAACCATCACAGCCACAAAGGAGTTCTGATTGGACCAGGTGGTAAGAATACCGTTTTCCTGGCGGTAGACAAGCGCCGTCCACTCCCCTTTGTCATTGATCCGGTAGGGAGAAACACAATCATAGTTTTCCGGTGCAATCCCAATGGCAGAGAGATCAAACTCCATCTCATACACCCCGGGAAACATCTCATCGTCTTCAAGACCCGCATCCAGATGCCAGGCAGCCCCGACGGCCGCAAGATCAAATCCGGTTTCGGTATAGGAGGCAGACAGCTGATCCAGTTCCGCTTCCGTGCATTCACTCATCGTAAAGGTGCGGTCTTTATCCAAAGCATCTTTTTCCGCCCGGATGGTTACCCCTTCTCTCGGGGAAATCTCAAAGGGATTGCTGTGGCCGGTATTCCTCTGGGAAGAAGGGATCTGTTCCCATTCCTTTCCCCGGTTGATCACCGGTTCTTTCGGTTTGAGCAGGCCGAGAAGAAAGCCGGGAGTTCCAAACCCCGCAACCAGCAGGGATGCGATCAGGGTGAGGAAGAGAAGTGCATTCAGAAAGCCGTTGTTTCTTTTCGGTTTCATGCCTCAGTCCTCCTCGCCGTAGAGCCAGTCATAAGAGATGTGGCGGTAATGCTCTTCATCGCTTTCGATGATCTCGGGTTCAGGCAGTGCTTCCTCATCGGTGACGATCGTGAACTTCTGTACCGGAAGGTCTGCCTTGCGAAGATTGGCCGGGATGGTCTGAAACCCGACATATGCCAAAGCTGCCCACCAGATCAGAAAGAAGATCACGGCAAGCGGGGAGATTCCCTTCTTTTTCCCGGAATCAGAGGATTCCTGTTTCTTTCTCCGGGAATCAGAGGATGATGGTTTATACTGGCTCAGCCGGATCCCGCAGGATGGGCAGAACAGTGCGTTTTCCCTTAAAGGGGCACCACAGTTGGGACATACTCCTGCCATAGCTTGTCCTCCTTATGGTCTTACCAGTGCAACGACGGCCGGGACTCCGTCTCTTGATGTCATGGAGCCGACCGCATACTGTTTTCCGTTTTTCGCATAGAAGCCGGTGAGATTCATCGTTCCGGGTCCGCTGGCGCTGATGGAGCCGTTGTTCCAGGGGCCTCTGAAGGTGGACTGACTGTCCTGGTATTCGGGTTCATCCGAGAAATCCCAGAGGTAATACCAGTCACAGAGCACCGAAAGATCATGCTGTCCCACGGAGATGTCGATATTGAACAGCATCTCACAGGGTTCATCGGTCGTCTTGTCCGGATCATAGAGGATATAAGCCTTCCAGTCTCCGATCACCTCTCCGAGGTTATCGATCTTCTCGGCATCCGACCACATGCCGTGTTCTTTGACATCATTGAAATACCAGTCGAAATCCGAATAATCCGGGCGTCTTCCGTCCGGGTCTTTCTTTACCTCCGGATGCGATGAAACCACGGGTTCGGGAGTTGAAATCACCTCCGGTTCGGCTGTGGGTTCCGGAGTTGGTGTTTCTGCGGGACGGGGGGTATTGCCTGCCGGTGTAGGCTCTGGGGGAGGTGTGACAAGCAGACCGGGAAGGACCTCCTCTTCAACAGAGGTTCTTTCCTTATACCAGGAGTAGCCGATCAAAGCCGCCAGTGCGAGATTGGCGATAAGCAATAACGCCGTCAGAGTGCTGAAGCCCTTGTTCTTTCTGTTCATGAATGTTCGCATGGATCGCTTTCGGCAAATGCCGAAAGGATTTTCCTTCTCCTTTCCGGTCTCTTTGTACAGACTATGGTTCCCTGCCATATGGCAGAAGTGTTTTTATGGTTCAGAATCAAAGACTGGTCATCCCTTGTCAGGCAATACATCTGCAGGGAATACCCATATCATCGTTCCGGTGATTCCTTCAGGACTATTGTCGCATGGGGAACGGCGAAACTCACCGGCTGTTGTAGAAAACGCCGGGTTCAGAAACCGCCATGCATTAAAACCCGCTATGAGCGGATGGTATAGTTCCATAGTAAACACAGATGGCTGTCTTCTTCCGGGTATCTTTCGGTGATTGCCTCTGTTTCATGACAGTTGCGGAAACAAATGATGAGAAAGGCAAAGGGGCTCCGCTGAAAAAACAGGGAAGAACAGATCAGAAGATTCATAACAGCCGGCAGCTGATCCGGATTCAGATATTCTGCTTTCATTCCTGTTCTTTCGATCGCGGCTGTCTTCTGAGTCTGGAATCATTCATCAAAGAGGCAATGATTCTCAAGCGGGCTGTTGTAAGAAGACAGGACTGTTTGTTCTCTGTATTCAGAAGACAACACCTTTCGCATCTGAGAGAGAAACGGGGAACAGCGGGTTATTTCAAAGCAGCGCAGCCAAACGATGCATGCATCAGCCGGTCTGATGAAAACTCACAGAAAGCAGAAGAAGGCTTTGAAAGGAATGTGAAGTATCATGGAATTGATTATTGCTTGGCAGGAAGAGAGGTCAGAACAGACTTTGAGTCATTCCTGCGGGAGGAAGAGAAGAATGCAGAGAAAAAAAGGAAATGGCTGGACAGCTGTTTATGATGAAGAGAACGGCCGGTATTTCGGGGAATACGGAGGAACCATGGCCTATCATCTGTATGAACTGACAGAAGAGCAGTATCAAAAGCTGGATCCGAAGATGAGTGAAGGGGATGCGTCGATGGTCATGTATGAGGGAAGACATCTGTATATGTCGGTGGATGACAGATGCGGGCCACCCTATACCATAGTTTTCGATGATGCATATGAAAAACTCTGCCCCTGGGCAAAGGTGATCAGCAGCGGAAGAACATGGCCGGATGAGCTGACGGATGCGGCAGTGGAGCTGTTTGAATCCGAAAAGAACAACCGTGACCAGCGGCGCAGAAAGAGGAAAGAGCGGGAAAAGAAGAAGGGCTGATTCCTTCTCTGACAATCACCGGAAGAAACTCTCTACTGGGAAGGATCGCATTATCAGCCGGGGGATCAATGGACAGTAATCGGAGATCATACCTTCACAGCTGTATGGAAAAAGAATGACTCCGAAGAAAAGGAAGACAAAGAGAATACCAATCACGCTTCCGCAGATAACAACAATGGTGTCATCACCTGTCAGATGGCCGGTTACCCTTTGGGCTATGAATGGAACCAGGCCGCAAAGGCCTGCCAGATGGGAACGATCGGCGCCGATGGTGTATTCCGCCCTGTCACAAAAGTTAGAGCAGTCAATACCTCAGACAGAGGAGTAAGCAGATATGTGATATCCATGATTATCTCGCTTCTCTGCGCGGGCATTGCATTGGGACAGCTGAAGAGAAAGTAAGGTAAGCGGCAGATGCCATGCAGGCATGAATACGCTGATATGCAGTTCTGAACTTCCTGAATAATCCTCTTTGTTACAGACAATCTATTCAGGAAGCTGAGAGTATACACGGGTTCCTGGCACATTTCGCTGTGTTTCTATTCACAGCATTTGGTAGAAATTCTTTAAGTCCTGAAGGAATTACAGTTAACCGTATTATGGTGTGGAGTCTGGATTTTTGGTGACCAATAAAATCGCTTCGGGATTTGTCAGTTTTTTTAGGTCAAACCTTGCAGGGTACCGGTAACTTATATTATTTTTAATTCAGATGCGAAAGAGTCTTCTCATTGTTAACTCTTTTGGCCAGTGTTTTTAATCGCTCTGCACGAGCTAAAGAAAGGAAATTATAATGGCAAAATTCAAAGAAAACATCGTAGTTAAAACGTTCGAAAAGGAGAGTGAGGCTTACCAGGCATTTACGGAACTGAAGTCCGCAAACGCTGATGACAAGTATCTCGTCTCACAGGCTGCCATTGTCAAGAGAGAAAATGGCGAGGTCGTTGTCAAAGATGACTTCATTACCGGCCTCAGAGCCGGGGATGATACCTTGAAAGGCGGACTGATCGGCGGACTGCTTGGTCTTCTCGGTGGACCTCTGGGTGCACTTCTCGGCGCCGGTGCAGGGGCTATAATTGGTGAAATCAAAGATGCAAGCGATACGATAAAAGATCTTACCATTGGTGATGCAGTCAGCGAATGTATCGCGGAAGGCGAAACCGCCCTCATTATTCTTGCGGACGAAAAGGGTGACGCAGCTCTGACCGACAGGCTGAATGCTTTTGCTGGCGCTTTTACAAGAATCTCTTCAGCGGAAGCAAAGAAAGAAATCGACCGTATTGACAGAGCTGAGGCCAAGATCGAAGAACAGGAATGGAAGAAAGACTTAAAAGCACTGAAAGACTATTACAATATTAAAGTTGATGAGAACGTTCTGATCGTTAATTACAAAGATGAAAGTGACGCTTACAAGGCGTTCTCCGAACTGACCCAGGACGCTGTAAATGACTACTATTTCATTTCACAGGCAGCGATTGTCAAGAAAGAAAACGGACAATATATCATCAAGGATTCGGATGAAAGACTGGAAAAGTCTGTGAACGATACCCTGAAAGGCGGACTGATCGGTGGACTGATCGGTCTTCTTGGCGGACCTCTGGGCTCTCTCATTGGAAGTCAGATCGGTTCAGCCATCGGTAGTCTCAAAGATACAGGCGAAACTCTGAGAGACCTCAATCTGGTTGATTATGTCTATGAGGCTATTCCGGAGGGCGCAACTGTAATCGTTCTTCAGGCAGATGAAAAAGGCAGTGATGCACTGACCAAGAAGCTGAATGAATATGATGTCACCATCTCCAGAGTATCTGTTCCGGAACTGGTGAAGGGAATTGAGCTTCTCGAAAAAGAAAAAGAGAAAGAGTCCGACTGAACATCCAACCGAAGCAGTTTGACACCCCCGTACAAACTGCAACCGGTTAAACTGAAATAATTCACGGCAACCTGAAAGAGATCAGGTTGCTTTTTTTTTTATATTATTGTGTGTGCGTCAACCAGAAAATAATCACTGCTGATTATCAGTCCTGCAGAAAACAAATGAGATTTATGTTGGTCAAAGAAAGACCAGCTCGTTCGTTCTTTGTTTTCTGTACCGGCCGTGAATGATAACTTCG
>JAFWCM010000075.1 GCA_017536885.1 Solobacterium sp. | reverse complement strand
TAAACTTCTCAAACTTCGGGATCGCAAGACGATCGATCTTCCAGACCTTTCCTCTCTGATCAGTGTCATCTCGATGGTTCCGACCATCCTGTCCTGATAGTCAAAGCCGATGATCGCCTTCGATGTCTCCGGTCCCTTCATCATATCCCGAAGCGACCATTCGCATTCCGAGAATTTTTCCAGAAATGTGTTGACGGCATTGGAGCCGAGAAACGCCGAAGTGAGCATGGAAAGCTCCCTGCTTTTTGCGATCGACTCAATCATCTCCAGGTTTTTCAGAGCGTTCGATGTCAGATGCTTTTTCAGACCCTCAATCCCCGATTCCTTCATATCCGTGAATGCATTGCTTAACGCAAGTTCCGGACTCCATCGTTCCAATACAGTAAATGCCATAATGATCACACTGCCCCTGCTTCAGGAAAACATTTCCGTACTTTCATTTTAGGTACAATCGAGAAGCCGCGCAAGCCAAAGTCCGGATGCTTCTTCAGATCAGTTCAGAATCCTCTCTGTCTTACTGTGCCGGAGAAGGACAAACATGCATGAAGCAGAACACAGGCCGCCGTTCGGCATTCCTGCATGGTGATCCATTCCCGCTTCTTTCCCTGCCGGAATCGGGAACGGTTCGGCGATGCTGTGAATGAATCTCCTTTGAAATTCATGATGAAGGGAATTCCGGAAAGGCGGATTCTGTTTTCGTTCAGCCCAGGGAATATAATTCTCCTCAATGACCTCAGAAAAACCATTTCAGTTCAGGCATGATTTCCCGTGTCCCGGCACCAGGCTGCGATCTCTTTGATCAGGTCCAGCGGAAGCTCTTTCGAAAAAGGAATCCGGATCGAACCCTTGCTGTAAGTACAGCCGGCCTGATCCAGCGCTGCGGCAAAGTGCGCCACCGCTTCGGGACCGGGATACAGTCCGATATGCTTTTTATTGGCCGCAAAGTGAATGATATTGTGTTCTTTCCGGTATGTCGGCATGGACCACGATATTCTCTCCTCTGCATCGGGCAGTTCTTCTTTCAGCACTGCCCTCACACTCTGCAGCTTGTCACGGACTTCTTCGTCCTGAGCCAGGATATACTCGTCAACCGTTTCCGGTGTTTTTCCGCAGTAATGGTCCTGGTTTGTATTTTTGAATGTGCGTCCGCACTTCGGGCATTTCCACATGGCAATATTCCTCCGTATTATCCGATTCTTTTTCCGCAATGCGGACAGTTTCTGTCATGTACCGAAAACGGTCTGCCGCAGTTCGGGCAGGTCCACTGTTTCCTCTGCTGTTCGAGGAAAGCATCCATTCCCTTCTCCCGGATCATCCGCAGGTTTTCCAGCGGTGATTCTCTGTGGGGATATCTGGTGGTATAGCGGGTCTCTTTTTCCATCACATCTGCACACGGGTAATCCGGGCATTCATCGCAATAGGCATAGCCGTTTTCCCGGCGCTTCCTGCAGAGTATGATCCCGCAGTACCAGGAACAGAATTCCGGCTTATTCTCATCCGGTCCGCTGCATCCATGACATGGATTGGTTCTGACCAGTGCCTGGGAACAGATATTGCAATCCAGACCGCATGGAGCGATCATTTCTGCCTTAAACATATTCTTTCCACCGTTTTCTTTCTCAAGGGTTTCTCATCTGCAGGTTCTCACCACATGCATTCTGACATCAGTATCTCCTATACATACTCCATCGGCAAAGCCAGAAGATTGTCTCTGAGATATGTTTTCCTGTCGATCAGGCATAGAATCACCCCCAAACCCCGCTTCTGATTCGGGATCCTGTCGAGGATTTCATTCGTTGATGCCATACTTGCTTTTGGGTTGCCGGTCATCTTGATCTCAATCGGATATAAAACACCATCTTCCTGAAGAATCAGATCAATTTCGTTTTCTCCTGTCGTTCTTTTATCTTTTCCCCGGTAGTAGAAAATGTTGAATCTGTAATCCTTTCCCTCATTACTGTAGGATTTCAGTATTTCTGAAACGACAAAAGTCTCGAACATATTTCCCGCAACAGCAGAATTCTTCAAGGCATCGGCAGTCAGCCATCTTGTCAGATAACAGGCAAGCCCGGTATCCCTGAAATAGATCTTTGGTGTTTTAATTGCCCTGTTCAGAGCACTGGCACTGTATGGCTGCAGAATATATAAGATTCCGGTACGCTCAAGAACGGATATCCAGTTTTTGATTGTTGGCTCACTGACCCCGACATCACTTGCAATGTTTGCGTAATTGAGCATTTCTCCTGTTCTGGCCGCCGCAGAAGTCATAAACTTTGTGAAAGTCAGGCTGTCTGCGGCAATCAGTTCATTAATATCCCTCTCAAGATACGTGGCTGTATACGAAGAATAAAAATCCTGCCAATCTCTGTCGATATCATATAATTCCGGATACGATCCTTTATGAATGATTTCCCAGATGTCAGAATATCTGACCATATCCTTTTCTCTTTCCCGAATATATTCTTCTGTCGGAACAAAATGGCGGTTAAATGAAATATGATTTATTTCCCTCAGCGACAATCCACCAAGCTCTACGATAGAAATCCTCCCGGCAAGAGATTCGCTCATCCCCTTCATCAGTTCCAGTTTTTGTGATCCCGATAAGATGAATTCACCTCTTTCGTCAGAGTTGTCTGCGATCAGCTTAATTTCTTCAAGGATACTGTTTTCTTTCTGAACTTCATCAATGAACAGAGGTCTTGGATGATTCATGAAGAAAAGTTTAGGTTCCTCTCTGGCCTGCAGTCTTGTAAGCCGATCATCAAAATTCGCAATATTGTAATCCGGAAAAACATGCCTGATCATTGTCGATTTACCTACCTGTCTTGCGCCCGTCACAAGCAGGCATTTGCTTGAGGAAATCCTTTTTTTAAGAGTATCTGTGATTGCTCTTTCAATATATGACATAATTATCCTCCGGGTCGACTAATCTGAATTCTGATTTTATTATAGTCGTTTTTCTGATTAATTTCGACTAATCTAAAATTGAATTTTATTTTAGTCGTTTTTCATAATTCACCCAATCTGATTCGATCCATCTGAATTATCATTTTATCAACGTCGTTATTGATTCGCGTATTGCCTCTCAATAAAAGATCAGGCTTCAGTTTTGCGGGTTTTATCAGTTGGATCAGAAGAATACTCCCGGAACTGCAGCGAACGGATCAAGAGATTCATGGAAAACCTCAGCATAAAAATGCTTTGTTTTTTCCATCTGTTTCAATGAAAGACTTCTGTCTTACAGCGAGAGAACAGCGGTCAGAAAGTTGATACAGCCATGAAGCAGCCAGCCCGGCAGAATCGAACCTCCGCACTGCTTCTCATTCAGCCAGCCCTGATAAAAACCGAACAGTCCGGGGATCAGAGTGAGCAGAACAAGAGCCGCCGCATTCTTTGTGACAAGACCGAACGGAATCCCATGCAGAAGACCGAAA
The DNA here is from genome assembly GCA_017536885.1 of Solobacterium sp. Lineage (GTDB taxonomy): Bacteria > Bacillota_I > Bacilli_A > Erysipelotrichales > Erysipelotrichaceae > Bulleidia. The sequence continues at coordinate 7,995 of JAFWCM010000075.1, read as the reverse complement.
AGAAGCGCCTGGACGAAATTGCCGGTCCAGGATCCGAACCGGTTCTGTATTGTCTTCAGGAAAAAACCGCGGAACAGAATCTCTTCCGAAAGCGCTGTCCGCAGAAACGCATAAAAGAACACCGACGGAAGGCCCGCCAGGCCCCGACTGGCAAACTGGGAACCGGCAGTCGTAATGCTTTCCGGAAGAAACCTGATGCACAGGTTCAATACCGCGATATAAACCGCAGCTGCGGCAAGGGATACCACAATCACCTTCGCAGAATTCCCGCATACCGGCTTCTTAAGGCCGATCCAGGAGAAAAACGACTCTTTCCTTCGCACCGCAAAAAACCAGTAAAGAAACGGCACCAGGGCAAAGAGCAGCACCTGCATTACAGATCCGACAAGTTCACTTATCATTTCACACCTCCGGAAATCCGATCAGAAACCGGTTCATCCAAACCATGGTTTTTCATGGATAAAAGACCGGCAGCTCAATGTTCCATTCTCTTAAACAGACTTGTGCTCCGGAACATCGTGTTGAGCTCATCAATGTCCTCCAGAGCCCAATCCTCTGAAAACCGGATCAGCTTTTTAAGTACGGTTTCATCAGATACGGTTTCGCGGTTCTCCATCTGCTTTCTCCAATCCATGAATGCATGCATGGTTTTCGGGCCTGTTCCAGATTACAATTTTACCGCCGCTCCGGATGAATCCGGAGCCTGTATTTTTCTCGTATAGGTCTGGTTCCGATTAACAGGACACAGAAGCTTTTCCAAAGAACGCTTCTGCCGCTTTACCTTCCGCATCCTCATATCGGAAAACAGCCCCTCTCTGCTCAGGCAGAAAAGAGCTGTACTTTGCCGATTATATACGTGATCTCATGAATGGTCTGATGTCTGTTGTTATACCATGTCATTTTTCAGCGCTTCGATAATGCGGTCACCCCTGAGCTGATTCACCGAAACCAGCATGCTTGCCCCGACCACCGCAAACACGGCCGCAGTCACCAGGCAGTACATGCGCCAGTCAATGGCAAAGGAGAACAGTTCGGCTTCGAAGGCTCTGAACATCATATAGCTGATCCCTATCGATACGGGGATTCCGAAGAGAAGCGCACGCAATCCGTACAGGAATGTCTCAAGGCGGATCATCTTCCGAAAGCCGTTCTGCGTCATCCCCACAGATCTGTACATCGCAAATTCCCGGCGGCGAAGCAGAACGCTGGTGGAGATGGTATTGCTGATATTGGCGAAGGCGATCAGCGTAAGCAATATCGTAAAGCCATACATGGCAGTTTTCAGAAGCAGGGTCACAATATTCATGGCCTCAAGATATTCCGTCATATCGGAAACGCTGTAGTTATGATAGCCCTCGGATTCCAGCAGTTCATACAGTCTCTGATAGACTTCGGCATGATGATCTGTCACCACACCGAGATCACAGCTCAGAATGTCTTCCGGAATCGTCTCTTTCGCTTTCTCATAGTAGACGGAAGCCGGTGCGTAGACCGTGATCGCTCCCCGGGGCGTCATCTTCATGATGTAATTCCTGTCATCGTACCGGACAAAGTCTCCGATCTCCACCGCCGGCGGATTGCCCATTGTCTCATCGTAATGAAGACGCTGTCCGAGAATACCCTCGTTGAACACGGCGGAGGATCCGGTTTCGTGGAAGTAATTGTTCAGCAGGACGCCGCATAGTTCGCCATGAAAGTACTTTTCTTCGGAAAGACCGTTGGCTTTGATCAGCTCTCTGAAGTCATCATCATCGATCACCACCAGGGCCATGTCGCTGAGATGAAGATCTTTATAATCTCTGGTCAGAAACCCGGGATTTACAATGTCACGGTTTGCCAGGGAGACGGGTTCCCCGCCTCTTTGTTCGAATACATACTGAATCATGCCGCCATGGAAGACCTTCCTGACATCCTCCATGCGTTCGATCTCCTGTCTCAGCTGCCCGCTCTCGGAGAGAGAACAGGATACGACAATCTGGCACGGCAGATCGAAGTCATACTGGTTGACCCGCTTCACGGAATCGCAGAAATAGCTGATCGTCAGAAAGAGGATCACCGACACCGCAATCGATACCGTGATGACCGATCCCTTGATTCCGTTCCGTTTGATATTCTTATACGCCAGCTCCCCTTCATAGCCGAAGATATTGCGAATGATTGGACTGGTTCTGAGATCCTTTGCCTTCACTTTGATCGTGTTATTCTCGCGCAGGGCATCGATCGGCATGATCTTCGATGCCTTCCATGCCGGTACAAGCACCGAGATCAGGATCGTAAAAGCGGAACAGATCACAATGGCAAGAATCACCCGGAAGCTGCAGGTTACGGGAATGCCGCCGCGCATCCCCTCCGCTCCGCGCAGAATATCTGCCTCCAGGACCTTTCTGCCAAGGTATGCCATCGTCACTCTGGTGCCGAAATACCCCAGAAGCAGTCCCAGGGGAATCCCGATGATTCCCAGCACCAGCCCTTCAAAGAAAATCGAATCCCGCTTCTGCCGGCCGGTCGCCCCGACACTTGCAAGCATGCCGAGATACCGCATCCTTTCTGCCAGCGACATCCCGATCGAATTGACGATCAGGACAACCGAAGTGATGATCACAATGACAAGCGCAATCGCCATGATCACAAACAGGGAGCGGTAGGTCCCCGCACTGTCATCCAACGCAAACACGCTCAGCATGTATTCCGTATTGAGATCGTATTTTTCGATTCCGTACTCCTTCGCGATTGCACGGATCTGACGGATCGCTGTGGTATCACAGTGTTTCAAAGTGATTCTGACCTCGGCGTCTTTGAGATCCGGAAAGGTTCCTTCATCCATTCCCCGCAGAAGATCAAACCCCGAGGTCGGCCGGTTGCCGTGCAGGATGGCCGTGACCCTGCAGGTTTCTTCCGACCCCGGTTCAAACACTTCATTCGACCGGTAATTTCCGGCGAGATATACGATCTCTCCCTTCTCATCCACGATATGGCGGTTTCCCTGTTCGAAGGTGAGCGTATCCCCGACCCTGATCGAAAGTCCGTTGTCTTTGAGGAACTGTTCTTCAGCTGCGATCTCAGAAGAATTCTCAGGCAGTCTTCCCTCATATTCCGAGAGGACCATCTCAGCGAAATACCCCGCATCGCCATGGGCGATATTGCCGGTGCGGAACCGGTCCTCCTTCCCGCTGTCAATCCGGATCCCGCTGATCCCGGGGTTTCGGTCAGAGATGCCGAGGAGTTCAATCCTCTCATCGGTGCGAAGCCTGTCGGTTTGTTCACTCGTCACTTCATAGAATGCGGCGTGAACATTGCCGTCGGTTTCTGTCGCAAGGGTTCCGAAAAAACGGAAGAAAGAAAACACACCCAGCACGATCGCGCTGATCAGCGCCGTCGCCGTCGCGATGCCAAGGATCGTGACCGACGTTCGCTTCCGGTTTTCCAGAAGATGCCGCAGGGTGAGCTTCGCTATGATATTCATAACGCCCTTCCCTCCGCTCTGAAACAATCCCTTGTAATCCGCCCGTCTTCGATCGTGATGACCCGGTCGGCGGAAAGCGCGATCCGTTCGTCATGAGTGATGATGATGACGGTCTGCTTGTTCTCTTTGTTGAATTTTCGAAGCAGGGAAACGATCTCCCTGCTGTTTGCGCTGTCGAGATTTCCGGTCGGTTCGTCCGCCAGAAGAAGTGCGGGATGGTTCATGAGCGCCCGCCCGATCGATACCCTCTGCTGCTGGCCGCCGGACAGCTGATTCGGAAGATGGTTCAGCCGATCTCTCAATCCCAGCTTTTCCACCAGATTTGCTAACAGTACCTGATCGGGTTTCCTGCCGTCCAGCAGAATCGGCAGGGTCATGTTCTCTTCGACATTGAGAATCGGAATCAGATTGTAAAACTGGTAGATCAGGCCGATCTGCCTTCTGCGAAAGATCGCAAGTTTCTCTTCATTCAGCCTGCTGATATCCGTTCCGGAGATGATCACCTCTCCCGAGGTGAGGCTGTCCACCCCGCCCAGGATATGCAGCAAAGTGGATTTTCCGCTTCCTGACGGGCCGACGATCGCCACAAATTCCCCCTGCTCCACATCAAACGCAACATTCTTTAATGCTTCGACTTTTGTCTCGCCTGTGCCGTAGACCTTGCACAGATTTCTGATCTCAAGGATCTTCATGCAAAAAAACTCCTTTCCCAGACGATTCCGCTTTGTTCTTGCGGATTCACCTGTTTAAGAACAGGGTAATTTCCAGGAGTTACAATCCGGTGACTCCCTTCATTACAGTTTTGTCATATTAGATGATGGTTTTATAAATCCTGATGATGAAGGTGGTGCCAACACCTGCCGTGCTCTCTGCTGTGATCTCGCCATGCTCGCCTTCCAGGATGCGCTTTGCCAGTGCCAGCCCGATCCCGACGCTGTCCTTGCCGGCATTTTTTCCTTTGTAGAACCGCTCAAAGATATGAGGAAGATCTTCGGCGGGGATACCGCAGCCGTTGTCTTTGATCGTAATCTGGCTGTACAGCGTTGTATCACCTGCCCTGATGGCAAGGGTTCCTCCCTCATCCATATGCTCGATGCAGTTTTTTATGATATTCTGCAGCGCCTCCACGGTCCAGTTGAAATCGCAGGTCATCGTTTCCGCGGAAACCTCCTTCTGACATGCGATGTTCTTCACATCCATCACGACCAGAAAAGGCTTCAGGGCTTCCTCGATCAGTCCTGAAACCGGCACTTCCCGTTGTTTCAGTACGATCGTTCCGGCATCCAGCTTTGAGATCTTCAGAAGGGTCTGGATCAGCCAGTTCATGCGGTCAAGCTGAGCTGACTGCGTTCTCAGAAGTTCTTCCCGCCTGGCTTCATCTGTCTCATCCAGAAGAAGATCATTCATGACCATCATCGAAGTCAGCGGTGTTTTCAGCTGATGGCTGATGTCCGCAAGGGCTGCGGCAAGCTTTGTCTGATCCTCCCGGAGCTGTTCATTCTGTGTTTTCAGCATCGTGGCCGCCTTATAGAGATTGGTGCGGAGAATGGACAGCTCTCCCTCTTCCATGGTTTCGATTTCAGGAGCCTCTGCCCCGGCAAGCACCCGGACGAGATAATCATTGAGATCCGTGATGTACCGGTATCTCTTTTTTGTATGGAAGATAAAGAGTATGAAAATGACTGCCCCTGTCACAAGCAAAAGAATTCCTGCCGGAATGCCGAACAGAATTGTTCCAAGAAGAAACGCCGAAAGAAGGATGACGGCACTGAAAAGAACGGCAGTTCGGACTTCTCTGTTTTTCATAAGTCACGCCTTTTCCTTATCAAGAATATAGCCGAGCCCCCGCACGGTCCGGATGATTGCCGGCTCGGCGGGATCCTTTTCGATCTTGTCTCTCAGCCGTTTGATATAGACCGTCAGCGTATTGTCATTCACAAAATCACCGCTGATATCCCACATGAGAGACAGCAGCTTTTTTCTCGAAAGCACAATCCCTCTGTTGTTCACAAAAGTCAGAAGCAGACGGTATTCCAGCGCTGTCAGTTCGATTGTCTCCTCCTGCCCTGCCGCATTCATCCGTGTCACCCTGGCTTCATTGGAATAGATCCGAATATCCCCGATGACTTCGGGACACGGCTGGCTGTTTTCTGTATTGGAATGCTGTGACCTTCCGGCCCGGCGGAGAACACTTCGGATTCTCGCCATCAGCTCATTGACCCGGAACGGCTTGCAGATATAATCATCTGCGCCAAGCTCCAGTCCCATGACCACATTGACCTCCGCATCAACGGCTGTCAGAAAGATCACCGGCACATCTTCCGATCGTTTGATCTGTCGGCAGAGATCATAGCCGCTGCCGTCGGGAAGATTGATATCCAGAACACAGATATCATAGGTTTCCGGTTTCCAGGCAGCTCTGGCATCCGCCGCGTTTTTTGCGGTGACGACTTCATACCCCTCTTTTTCCAGAGAGTAGGTAAGCCCCATTCCGATCGCTTCATCATCTTCAACTAACAGTATCCGCATTTGTTTCCCTCAATACCTTAATAAGATGATACTACTTCATAACCTGATGATTCCGGCACATTCCTCAGCGGTCTCTCTGAGGTTTGCGGGAATTGCTTCCGAACACCGGGAGAATCATCGGACATAAGAGCCGTTTCAGACCATAAAAAAATCATCACTTCTCCGGCATATGTCTGCCATGAAGTGATGATAATCTGCGTTTCATGATGGCCGCAAAGAGGTTTTAGCACTCCCGCCGCCAATTTTTTACTTGTTTTTTGCCCTTTCCTCTGTGAGTCTCATGAATGTTTCGTGATTCACAAATCCCATTCCCGGAAGAACATAGGCATTGAAATGATACCCGTTATCGTCCAGAATGATCGGCCGCCATTCCGCATTGGTCGGCGCATCCCACACCTGTCAGACCCACCTTTCTATTTTCGGATCATACCCGGTAAGCTGGTCATCGGGATTGTACCTGTTGTAAAGTGCCACCAGTGCATCGTTTTCTCTCCAGTTTCCGCCTGATACCTGATCAATTTCATCATCACTTAATTTTCTGGCTTTTTCTTTCGCCATAATTTTCTCCTGTATTCTTTGAGTTTTACGTAATGATATACGCCATCGTACCTTGTTTTCCATCATCGGACAAACAGATTTATGCCATATGTACGGTTTATCTATTGTCCGGATTCTCCGTTTCCCAGATCAGTTCTCCGAGTGTCTTGAACAGATGTTCCGGTTCCACCGGCTTGGTGAGATGCGCATTCATACCATACTGCAGGGATCTCTGAACATCCTCATCAAAGGCGTTCGCAGTGAGTGCGATAATGGGAATCGTTTTAGCATCCGGTCTGTCCAGCGCCCGGATCGCCTGTGTTGCCTCCAGTCCGTCCATCTCCGGCATCCGGATATCCATCAGGATTGCGGAATACATGCCGGGCCGGCTGTTCTCGAACATGTCTACGACGATCCTGCCGTTCTTGGCATGGTCTGTCTCCATTCCCTCCATCTCAAGGACATCCATCATGATCTCGGCATTCATCTCGATATCCTCTGCCAGAAGAATCCGGCGGCCGTTCAGATCGGCACGCTTCTTTTCCCTGAACAGGTCCAGGTTGTTGTGCCTTGCGATGCGTTCAAATTCCGAAATCACCTTGGATGCGAACAGCGGTTTGGTCAGGAAACTGTCAATTCCTGCTTCCAGAGCTTTATCCAATACATCGTACCAGTTGTATGCCGTAAGCATGATCCCAACCGTTTCCTTGCCGTAGTTCTTCCTGATTCTCTCTGCTGTTTCCAGTCCGTCCATCTCCGGCATCTTCCAGTCCATCAGAACAAGGTTGTACGGCTCCTGCTTGGTATGCTGGATTTCCAGCATATGCAGGGCTTCTTTGCCGCTGAGACAGATATCCGCCCGGATGCCGGCATCGTTCAGCACAGTCCTGGCATGTTCGGCAGCGTATTCTTCATCATCCACGACCAGTACATGGATCTTACCCGGTTCAATGGAATTCTCATGCGTTTCATCCTGGCGTTCGCTGTTCTTCAGGGTAACCACGACCGTAAACTCGGTGCCAACCCCCTTCTCCGACTTCACGCTGATGGTTCCGTTCATCATCTCGACAATTCTCTTTGTGATCGCCATGCCAAGACCCGTACTGCCGTAGCGGTTCTCGTTGCTGCTGTCCTCCTGGGAGAACGCATCGAAAATCCTCGGAATGAATTCCTGATCCATCCCGATGCCGGTATCACGGATGATGAACCGGAGCGTGGATTGATTTTCAAAGACAGCGGTTCGTTCCACGGTCAGCTGAATACTGCCCGGGGCATCGGTAAATTTGACAGCGTTGGAGAGGATATTGATGAGCACTTCCTTAAACCTGTTATGTAAGGGCCGGTGTCAAGAGGGTATAACGAAAAATTCGAAGAATTTTGAGGTTATACCCTCTTGATGATTCAAAGACATAGGGAAAGAGTATTCGACATGTAACAGTTCGCGGTAGTTGGCCACTCTGTTATAC
>JAFWCM010000074.1 GCA_017536885.1 Solobacterium sp. | reverse complement strand
CGATGCGTTTGCCTTCGTCATGATCGCATTCATAGCTCAGGCTGTTTCTGATAAAGCTCAGCGATACATCCCGGATGCCATCGATTGTCTTAATCTTCTCTTCCAGCTTCGCGGCGCAGTCGGCGCAGTCGATGCCGGTGATCTCAAAGCGGTATACCGCCTCTTCTTCCTCCTGTTCTTCATGGTCATGATCATGATGTTCATGGTCATGAGGATGGGACTGGCATCCGCAGGAAGAAGGATCATGATCTTCCTCGTGATCATGATGGTTATGGGTGTGTCCTTTCGAGATGACCGCCGCATCCGGCTCTTCCCTCGAAACAATTGCCCGCATCTCTTCTTCGATGCGCTTGCCTTCGTCATGATCGCATTCATAGCTCAGGCTGTTTCTGATAAAGCTCAGCGATACATCCCGGATGCCATCGATTGTCTTAATCTTCTCTTCCAGCTTGGCAGCGCAGTCGGCGCAGTCGATGCCGGTGATCTCATATTTATATTTCGCCGTTTCCGTCATAACTGATCCCTCATCATATGAACGATTGTTCATATGTTCCAAGAACATAGTAGCCCGTTCTCCCCCTTCTGTCAATGCGCTGAAAGAAAAACTCCCGCACAATCTGTGACGGGAGTCAGTCTGCCTTCTTTTGTGGTTCTCCGAAGAATCAATGTCCTTCTTTCCGGAGAATTTCTTCCTTCTTGAGGATCTGCGTCAGTTCGGTGCTTCTGAGCTTTTCTTCATACTCTTTTTCCGCTGCCTCAAGTTTTTTCAGGATTTCATCAAGTTCATTTGTCTTTACTTTTGCCATCGTGCAAAACCTCCAAGCGATGACATTTTAGCACCCCTGTTCAGAAGAAAAACCCTTGAAATATTCTGAAATTGTGATTCCGCATAATCATGCGATTTTTTGTTGTTCCGTCCGGAATAAAGCATCCGCTTCGGGAAAACCGCGGATGCTTTGTCGCCTCTTTTTCTGCCGGGGTTCCGGCAGGATTTATCTGTTTTCGGGATTGAACCGGGTCAGGATTTTCACTGCATAGGAGGCGGCCAGAATCCCTGCCGAAGGCGGTACGAAGCTCGTTGAACCGGGTACGTATCTGCCCTGATGATTTTTTTCGCAGTCTTCGTCAATGATCGGCTTCAGCGGCGGTTCGAGGGAACAGCAGACCGGAAGATGGAAGATCCCCCGTTTTCTGAGTTCCCGGCGCATCACCCGCGCCAGAGGATCATTTTTCGTATCCGCAAGATCCATGATCTTCAGCTGAGAGGGGTCGAGCCGGTTTCCGCATCCCATGGCGGAGATCATCGGAATACCGCACGCTTTCGCCCGTTCGGCGATGCTGATCTTAGTGCTGACGGTGTCGATCGCATCAACGATGAAGTCAAGGGATTCAAAGGGAATCTCCGATGCGGTTTCCGGAAGGTAGAACATCGGATATTTATGGATCACGATATCCGGATTGATCTCGCGGAAGCGAAGTTCCGCCGCATCCGTTTTCCGCATTCCGACTGTTTTTTCCGTGGCGATGACCTGCCGGTTGATATTGGTTTCGACCACAACATCGCTGTCGATGAGATCCAGCGTTCCCACCCCGCAGCGCACCAGCGCTTCGGCGCAGTTTCCGCCGACCCCGCCGAGGCCGAACACGGCAATTCTCGCGTTCTTCAGGGTTTCATACGCCTTCGCCCCGATCACCATCCTCGCTCTTGAAAACCGGTCTGCCATCAGAAGTTCAGATCATTCAGCCCGGTCAGCTCATTCTTCCTTCTGTCCGCACTGCCGTCCAGCACCGTAAGTGCCATTTCGCACGTTCCCGAGATGCGTGCCGCGCTGAGATGTCCGCCGACCGTTTCGCCATGGAGGGTTGAGGCGGTAAGATGCAGATGAAGGTATACGTCATCGTCCTTTTCACTGACGGTTCCGAACAATGAGGTGATCTCATAGGCGCCGGTGTACTGCTCTTTGTGGTAGACGTGTTCGCTTACATCATAAACGCCCAGTTCCAGATAATCCGCTGCGCCGAGCGCTGAAAGATGTCCCAGGCGTACTTTTTCCTTCCGGCAGATACCGGTCAGTGTACTCAGGATCTCCTCGCCCGGATCCATCCGGATCATAATCGTGTTTCCAAATCTTCTGTAATCCATAGTTTATTTTTCCTTTTCCTCAGAAGACAGTCCTGTTCAGCATAAACCCGAACCGTTCTGTGCTCCGGATGCGGCTGTCATTCCAGTTCGAATGCGCCGGTATACAGCTGGTAATACTGACCCTTCTTCGCGATCAGTTCATCATGCGTTCCACGCTCGATGACACGGCCGTGATCGAGCACCAGGATCACATTGGAATTCTTGACCGTTGAGAGACGATGGGCAATCACGAATACCGTGCGGCCAGCCATCAGGGCATCCATGCCCCGCTGAACGATCTGTTCGGTCCGCGTATCGATGGAGGAGGTCGCCTCATCCATGATCATGACCGGAGGATCGGCCACCGCCGCTCTTGCGATCGCAAGCAGCTGGCACTGCCCCTGCGAGAGATTGGAACCGTCGCCGTCGAGCATCGTCTGATACCCCTGGGGAAGATGGCGGATGAAGGAATCCGCACCGGCGAGCTTCGCCGCCGCAATGCATTCCTCATCGGTAGCGTCCAGCCGTCCGTAGCGGATATTCTCCATGACGGTGCCGGTGAACAGCACGGTCTCCTGAAGGATGATGCCCAGGGATTTTCTCAGCGCCGATTTCTTGATCTTGTTGATATTGATGTCGTCATAGCGGATCTTCCCGTCTTCAAGGTCATAGAAACGGTTGATCAGGTTGGTGATGGTTGTCTTGCCGGCACCGGTTGCGCCGACGAATGCGATCTTCTGTCCGGGTTTTCCGTACAGGGTGATGTTGTGAAGAATCGTCTTGCCCGGCACATAGGCAAAGTCCACATCAAAGAAGCGGATATCTCCTCTCACCTTGGCATAGGTAATCGTTCCGTCTGCCTGATGGGGATGTTTCCAGGCATAGAGTTCGGTGCGTTCGTCCGTTTCTTCCAGAACGCCGTTCTTCTCCGTCGCGTGGACCAGGGTAACATAGCCGTTATCCGTTTCCGGTTCTTCATCGAGCATTGCGAAGATGCGCTCGGCACCCGCAAGACCCATGACGATCGAGTTGATCTGCGGGCTGATCTGCTGGATCATGCCGGCAAACTGCCGCGACATGCCAAGGAACGGCACCACAACCGCGATCGAAATCGGCAGTCCCGAGAAGGAGACATTCGTCACATTGTGTTCTATCAGCAGGCCTCCCGTCACCGCGACGAGAACATAGATCAGATAGCTCACGTTGTTCAATATCGGCATCAGGGTATTCGAATAGCGGTTGGCATTGTAGGCAGCCTGGAAGAGCTCTTCATTGGCGGCATCGAACGCCTCTTCCGCTTCCTCTTCGTGGTTGAATACCTTGATTACCTTGCCGCCGTTGATCATCTCTTCGACAACGCCTTCCGCAGCCGCAACATATTTCTGCTGGGCCATGAAGTAATAGGCGGATTTTCCTCCGACCACTCGGGTGATGATCACCGAGACCATCGATCCGAGAACGATGACCAGGCCCATCCAGATGCTGTAGTACATCATGATGCAGAGAATGGTCGTAATGGAGATCAGGGAGACGAGCAGCTGCGGGAAGGACTGCGAGATCATCTGCCGCATCGCATCCACGTCATTGGTGTAGTACGACATGATATCGCCGCGCTTATGACGGTCAAAGTAGGCAATCGGCAGAGACTCCATATGCCGGAACATCGTATCCCTGAGCCGGGCAAGCGTGCCCTGGGTCAGGATAGCCATCAGCTGGTTGAAGGCAAATCCGGCAATCAGGGAACAGATGTAAAGACCCACCAGCACCCCGACATTGGAATAGATCCGGGGCTTTGCCTCTTCCCAGGAAAGATGGTTTTCCCAGGCATCCTGAATGACTGCGATCACCTTCTGCATGAATACCGAAGGCATCGCAGAAATCACCGCATTGATGAGAATCAGTACAACGATCAGCGGAAGCAGACGCGGGAAGAAGTCATAGATCATTTTCAGAAGGCGCTTCACGGTGCCTTTGGAGTACTTCAATGTCTTATTCTGACTCATGCGGCAGCCTCCTGAAGAGCGATCGGACTTTCTTCTTCACGTTCCTGGTGGTGCTGTGAGAAATAGACCTCCCGGTAGATCTCATTGCTTCGCAGCAGCTCTTCACTGGTGCCGATCGCATCGATCTTTCCGTTATCGAGCACGATGATGCGGTCGGCGTCCTCTACGGAAGAGGTGCGCTGGGCGATGATGATCTTGGTGGTGCTGGGAATATAGTTCCTCATCTCCTGACGGATCTTCGCATCGGTTCTGGTATCCACCGCCGAGGTGCTGTCATCGAGAATCAGAATCTTCGGTTTTTTGAGCAGTGCTCTGGCAATGCAGAGGCGCTGTTTCTGGCCGCCGGACACGTTCGTTCCGCCCTGCTCGATCATCGTCTGATAGCCGTCGGGCATCTGATCGATAAACTCATCGGCACAGGCCATGCGGCAGACCGCCTTCACCTCTTCATCGCTGGCGTTCTTGTTTCCCCAGCGGATATTTTCGGCGATGGTTCCCGAGAAGAGGACGTTCTTCTGAAGCACCATGGCAACCGAATCGCGCAGGGCTTCAAGATCATAGCTTCTGACATCCTTCCCGCCGACTTTCACGGAGCCTCCCGTCACATCATAAAGACGCGGGATCAGCTGAACCAGCGAGGATTTGGAGGAACCCGTTCCGCCGATAATACCGATCGTCTCGCCCGAGCGGATATGCAGGTTAATGTGCTCGAGCACCGGCCGGTCGGCGTTTTCCGAATAGCTGAAGGAAACATCTTCGAAGTCGATCGAGCCGTCTTCGATGTCATGGTCCGGATTTTCCGGATTGGTGATCGTGCTCTTTTCCAGCAGAACTTCCTTGACTCGTCCGGCGCTTTCGGCCGAGAAGGTGATCATGACAAAGATCATCGACAGCATCATCAGACTCGAAAGAATCTGGAAGCTGTAGGTGAGCAGGGTTGAGAACTGACCGATGTCGATCGCCTCTCCGTTGGTCGTAATGATCAGGCGCGACCCGACGGTCAGAACAAACACCATCACCGAATACATGCACATCTGCATCAATGGTCCGTTGAGGGCCAGGATGCGCTCGGCCTTGGTGAAGATCCTGCGGATGTTTTCACTTGCCGTGTGGAATTTATCCGATTCGTAGTCTTCTCTGACGAAGGACTTCACAACCCGGATTCCCTTGATGTTTTCCTCTACCGATTCGTTCATGGCGTCGTATTTCGGAAAACCGGCGCGGAACAGCGGCATCGTAACCCGGGCAACCGCATAGAGCCCGATGCCGAGAATCGGAATCACAACGAGGAAGATCAGCGCCATCGAACCGCCCATGTAATATGCCATCGCAAACGACATCACAAGGTTCAGCGGGGCGCGGATCGCCGTGCGGATGATCATCATGAATGCCATCTGGATATTCTGGATATCCGTGGTAAGACGCGTCACCAGCGAAGCGGAGGAGAACCTGTCGATGTTGGAGAAGGAAAACTCCTGAATCCGGTAAAACACATCATGTCTCAGATTTTTGGCAAACCCGCAGCTTGCCTGGGCACAGGTGACGCCGGCAAGATACCCGAACAGCAGGGAAACCAGAGACATCACCACCAGAATCCAGGCATAGTGAAGAATCCGGTCCGTGCCGCAGCCGGCTTTGATCTCATTGACAAGCATCGCAATCATATACGGAATCAGCGCCTCAAAGATCACTTCGCCGATGACAAACAGCGGCGTAAGCAGAGTCGGCTTCATATATTCCCGGATACTTTTCGAAAGCACGCGAATGATATTCAGAAAAACCACCTCTTTCCATATCCTGTATTGACTGAATTCTAACACAATTGAAGCCTGTATCTTTCAGCAGATGCGGCTGAAGGAACATCTTTTCCACTCCTGGTGCTATAGTAGTTTCATGAGTGAAAAAAGCATAAGAAAAACCATGAGCCTGCCGGCGGAAATCGCCCTGGTGTCCAAGAAAAACTGTATTGAAAGAGCAGAGAAAATTCTCCGGAACGGGGAGATCACCGACATGAGTGTCACCGGCCTTGCGGCCGAACTCTATTTCCACGCCTGTATGTCGAAGATCTCTGACCCGTTCGCAAAGCGGCACATCCCCGTCTTCACCTGGCTGAAAAAACACGCCGATCCCATCGACCTGGTCAGCGGCGGCGATACCCTTTTCCGCAGGATCATCTTCCGGCTGTACTGGTACCTGCCCGAAATTCACTGAACCGCAGGGAATTCCGATGCCCGGAATTCTTTTTTTCGCGCAGTCCTCTGATGCATGACGAACGTTCAAACCCCCAGGCTTCGCAGCACCGGGGGGGGGTTCGGAAGTGTATGAATGGATTTTCTCAGAGCCCTGACGCAGCTCTCCTTTTTCGAAACAGCGTTCTCAAGGCAAACAGAACCGCGGCCATCAGAACGATGGCGAGAGGAAGAACCACAAAGGCATTGGGCAGAAAGCCGGCGATGATATAGGCCGCAAAGCTCACCGCCGCTGCCGTCATGGCATAGGGCAGCTGGGTGGTGACATGCGTCACATGATCGCACTGAGCCCCGGCGCTTGCCATGATCGTGGTGTCCGAGATCGGAGAACAGTGGTCGCCGCACACCGCTCCGGCCATGCATGCGCTGATGCATACGACGCCGAGCGGATCGGCAACCGGAAAGACGCTCAGCGTGACCGGAATCAGGATGCCGAAGGTTCCCCAGCTCGTTCCGGTCGCAAAGGACAGAAGACATGCGATCATGAAGATGATCGCCGGCAGGAAGGAGCGGAACGTGCCGGCATGATTCATGACGAGCTGACCGACATATTCCCGCGCCCCCAGGCTGTCGGTCATCGCCTTGAGACTCCAGGCAAACGTCAGGATCAGGATCGCCGGAACCATCGCCCGGAAGCCCTCCGGAATGCATGAGGTAATTTCCTTGAAATTCAGCACGCCCCGGGCCAGGTAGAACGCCGCCGCGGCCATGAGCGTGACCGAACTTCCCAGCATCAGTCCGACCGAGGCATCGGAAGCGGAGAACGCGGTGATGAAGTCCGTGCCCTGAAAGAATCCGCCGGAGTAGATCATCCCGATGACACAGCAGACAATCAGAACCAGAATCGGGAATACGAGATCGATGACCTTTCCGTTATGGTTATTCATCTCTTCCCTGTGATCGGTAAGATCCGCGATGCCGGCGAAGACATCGCCCGTTTCCATCGCCGTTTTTTCATGTTCTGCCATCGGCCCGTATTCAAGATCCGTCACCGAGAGGAAGATCATCATCACAATTGTGAGAATCGCATAAAAGTTAAACGGAATGGCACGGATGAACAGCGCCAGGCCGTTTCCCTCCGAGACATAGGAGGATACCGCAGCTGCCCAGGAGGAGACCGGAGCGATGATGCATACCGGAGCCGCGGTCGCATCGATCAGATAGGCGAGCTTCGCCCGGGAGATCCTCTTGCTGTCACAGACCGGCCGCATGACGGAACCCACCGTCAGGCAGTTGAAATAGTCATCGATGAAGATCAGCGAACCGAGGCCGATCGTCGCCAGCTGCGCCCCCGATCTTGTTCTGATCTTCCGCGAAGCCCAGCGGCCGAAGGCGGCGGACCCGCCTGCCTTGTTCATCATCTGAACGATGATGCCGAGAATGATGAGAAAGATGAGAATTCCGACGTTGTACGGATCTGAAAGCGAAGCCTCGATGCCGTCAATAAACACATGCGTGAGGGTTCCTTCCAGATTGAATTCGGAATACAGAAGCCCGCCCGCGAGGATTCCCGCAAACAGCGAGGAATACACTTCCTTGGTCACAAGGGCCAGCCCGATCGCGATGACCGGCGGCAGAAGCGACCATGCAGTCATGGCGAAGCGGGAAGCGTTTTCCATTTCTTCGATCCCTTCCGCGCTGACAAAGAGTCCAAACACCATCACCGCAAAAGAGAACGCCGCCAATAGTTTCAGTAATTGATATCCTGTTCTTTTGATTTTCATTACAAAGGTTTCCTTGCCAACCTCTGCCTTTTCCTTACAAGGCTTCCGATACGGCGCTGAGCCAGTCCATGGACTTCAGCGTTCCTTCTTCATCCGTCTCCGGCTCCAGGGAGAAGACCCCGTGATATCCGCTGTCAATGAAACAGCGGAACAGTTTCTCATAGGGAAGATCCCCTTCTCCGGCCGGTACATGGACAAACGGCTTGGGCTGAACTTCCGGGTCATAGTGATAGTCCTTGACATGGATGTGCCGCACTTCCGGAAGGATGTCCTTCACTTCTTCCATAATATCTTTCGAAAGATATTCTGCCGGCACGTTTTCCTTTACCGCCCGATAGGAGTTGGCGGGATCATACAGCATCTTCACGTTGCTGCGGTGAATTCTCTGCACCAGTTCCAGGGTCATCTCTGCTTTGGGAAGATGGGAATACGGGCAGTTTTCCACCACCAGCGTCACCGGATATTTCAGCGCGATATCGCTTGCCTTCCTCATCGCGGTGACTATGCGCACCATATCCTCTTCCGTGCCGTACGGCGGTCTGCGGTTGTCGGGAAAGCGGAACGGGAATACCCGCACGTACCGGCAGCCGAGCGCATCGGCGATGCGGCAGGCCCGATCCAGATACTGCAGATGTTCTTCCATACTTCCGGTTACGGCATGAAAGGATTCATTGAACAGAGAAACCTCATCCCCTTCACAGAGCGGGCAGAGGAAGAACACGGTCGATGCGATGTCTGATACCTTCAGCTGATACTTCTGAAGCAGGCGATTGACTTCCCCGACTTCCTCGTCACTCAGCTCTTCGATGCTTTTGCCGAAGACATTGTGCAGTTCGACGGTTTCATAGCCCTTCTCCCGCGCAATGCGGAAGGCGGTTTCGGGATCTTCGGAGATTTCATCGGCGATCACACTCTTCTTGAGAACCCGCTTCCGATTCACCGCTTCCGGGCGCACCTCAAACAGGTTCAGAAGATCCGAAAGGGCATGAATCCGCAGGACGTTCACCGAGACATCCCGATAGCCGTGCGGCCAGAACCACACCGGAACCAT
>JAFWCM010000073.1 GCA_017536885.1 Solobacterium sp. | reverse complement strand
CTGATCTTGTCCTTGTTTACGATGTACTGCCAGCACATGCCGTCGCAGTCCTCTTCCTGCACGGATCCCACGATCATGAGCTTGTATCCTTCCGGAATCAGATTCAGATCCTTCATGATGCGGGCACCGTAGACCGCACTGGCAAGCCCCCCTTCCTGATCTGAGGCGCCGCGGCCGTAGATGATGTCATCCGTCTCATAGCCCTTATAGGGATCGTCGGTCCAGTTTTCGATATTCCCGATCCCTACGGTATCCACATGGGAATCGATTGCGATGATCTTATCGCCTTCTCCCATCCAGCCGATGATGTTTCCGAGGCCGTCGATTTCGA
This sequence comes from Solobacterium sp., assembly GCA_017536885.1. Taxonomy (GTDB): domain Bacteria; phylum Bacillota_I; class Bacilli_A; order Erysipelotrichales; family Erysipelotrichaceae; genus Bulleidia. Next base: position 2,762 of record JAFWCM010000073.1, on the reverse strand, counting down.
CCTTGTCAAATCCGACTTTCTCCATTTCGGCCTTGATGCATGCGATCACTTCCTTTTCTTCACAGCTTTCGCTCGGACATGCAATCATGGCCCGAAGAAACGCGATCATGTCGCTCTTATAGCCAAGCGCCGCTGCTTTGATCGCTTCATAATCCAAAGACATATGTGTATTCCTCCTCTGCAATAATCCTTTCTTTATTCCTTTTCCGGAACGCTCGGGTACTCGCCTTCCCAGACAATTCTGCGATACTGGTCCGGATCGGTATCTCCTTCCGTGGAGAAGAGCAGTACATTGCTCGTTTCATCCAGCCCCAGTGCCTCTTTGAGTTCCGCGTATTCTTTCTCCTTCATGAGAGCGGAGATCACGCCCATGCCCACAGCTCCGGATTCCCCGCTCTTGACGCCCGGATCGCCGGGAATCGGTGCGGCAAGCATCCGCATGCCGCGGGCGCTGACCCAGTCCGGACAGGCGAGGAAGGCATCCGCGTGGTTGCGCAAAATATCCCAGCCCAGGATATTGGGTTCCCCGCAGGCAAGCCCGGCCATGATCGTCGGAAGATCCCCGGTTACGATTTCCGGAGTCCCGTCATTGCGCACTGCCCCTTTGTAAAGACAGGCCGCCGACTCCGCCTCCATGATGATGAACTTCGGCGGATCATCGGGATAGATGTTGGCGAAATAGCCGACCACCGCCCCGGCGAGACTCCCGACACCGGCCTGCACGAATACATGCGTCGGCTTCCGGATTCCGGCTTCTCTGATCTGTTGATCGGCCTCTTCCGCCATCGTTCCGTATCCCTGCATGATCCAGGAGGGAATCTTCTCATAGCCTTCCCAGGCGGTATCCTGCACGACGATCCCGTGCCTTGTCTCGGCGGCTTCCTTTGCGGCGATGCGGACACATTCGTCGTAGTTGACCTCTTCGATCGTCACCGATGCGCCTTCTTTTGCGATGTTGTCGAAGCGCATCTTTGAGCTGCCCTTGGGCATGTGCACCACTGCCTTCTGGCCGAGCTTGTTCGCCGCCCAGGCAACCCCGCGGCCATGATTGCCGTCGGTTGCGGTAAAGAAGGTCGCGATGCCGAATTCTTTCCGGAATGCCTCGGACGTGAGATACTCATAGGTCAGTTCCCCGACGTTTTTTCCCATCGCTTCGGCGATATAGCGCGCCATCGCAAACGATCCGCCCAAAACCTTGAAGGCATTGAGTCCGAAGCGATAGCTTTCATCCTTCACGCATAGATGCGACAGGCCGAGATCCTTTGCCATGGCCGAGAGGTTTGCCAGCGGCGTTACGGAATACTGGGGAAAGCTCTGATGAAAGTTTCTGGCTTCCTTTACGCGTGCCTGATCCATGATCGAAAGACAAGTGTCGGCGCTTTTCGGCATCCGGTTGATCACCCATTTGATTTTTTCCATCGTTGTTCTCCTGTCTTTTATAAAAGCCACGGATAGTCCCGTTTCACAAGATTCATGCTTTGGCAGACTTCTTCCGGAAGACGCTTCGCTTTCGGATCGGATTCCGGGAAGCACTCTCCGTTCCAGCGCACCAGGAACTGTCCTTCCTCCGGCAGATATGCAAAGCCGCAGTTGGCGCTGCCAAGAAGATCTTCTTTGTTCCGGAAGATCGTAAGCCGCTCGAGATACGGTGCTTTCTTCTCCGGACAGAAGCTTGCGCAGCATCCGCACTCATTGCAGAGCCGATCGATATGAACCATGATTTTCTCTTCGCCCTCTTTCAGGATCACATTGGCGCGGTTGGGACAAAGACCGGCACAGATCCCGCATGCCCGCCGGCAGGGCGTGACAGTCTTCGGTGCCTCTTTCTTCTGGGCTCTTTTCGTCCCCGGCTGTCCCGCCTTTCTCGCAAGACTGAGTGAGAGTTCCGCAAGCTTTTCGCCGTCGAGTCTTCCCGGCCGGGCTTTTTCTGCCTGACGTACCATGCGGACAAACTTTCCGTATCCGCCCGGTTTGAGAAGATCCGTGCAGACGGTCACGGGATATAATCCGCTTTCGATCATTGCGGCGATATTGCTTTCTTCCGCCCCGCCGCAATAGGAGATCGGAATACTGCCGTGGAAGGCATCACTGACAAGAGACGCCGCCTTCAGACTCAGCGGAAGCAGAGCCTGACCGCTCATGTACATCATCTCATCCGGCAGATCCCCATGATCCGCAAGCACCGGGAAGGTATTGGTCATCTTGACCCCGAAGAAAAGATCCAGCTCTTCTGCCCGTTTCCGCAGGCGCTCCAGCAGTCCTTTCGCCTGTTCGAGGGTCAGGTCATTGTCAAAGGATTCCTTCTTAAAGTGGATGAACGTATAACCGAGATCATCCAGTACCTGTTTTGCATTGTCATAGCCGACCAGGGTCGGATTGCATTTGAGGAAGAGATTGAGATGTTTTTCTTCCAGCAGGTACAGAGCGATCTTCTCCGTCTCTTCCGGCGGACATCCGTGCATCGTCGAGATCGTGACGCTGCTGCAGATATTCGGGGAGATGGCCTCGAGATCCGCTTCCGTGAAGCGTTCGAATTCCCCCAGATGGCCTCTGAGCAATTCCCTGGTTTCCCGAAACGCCTCAGTCTTTGAGGCATCCCGGAGCGATTCGAGGAAGGCATCGATCTTTGCGCTTCGGATTCCCTCGAGATCATAGCCGACGCTCATGTTGAAGAGAAACCCGTCGAAACTGCCGAGTCCGTATTCCCTGGCGAGAAAGTGCAGAAATACCCAGGCTTTGATGTATTCGTCTCTCGCTTCCAT
>JAFWCM010000072.1 GCA_017536885.1 Solobacterium sp. | reverse complement strand
TCTGTCTCCGCGTTGATCTGCCATTTTTCGCCATCCTGGATCGTGAAGATCTTGCCGGGTTTCAGCGCTTCCCCGGCGCCTTTCAGTACGGTGAGCGTCTTGCGCACGCCAAGGCTCGTCTTAATGGTTACGCTGCTTCCGGCCCGTACGGTGAGAAGGGAGGTTTCACTGGTAGGAGTACGGTATAATACTTCCTTGCCGCCATAGCGCTTGCCGATGACACGCGGTTCAAACCAGACCTGATCTACTACGGATTTCAGTTTGGATCCGTCTTTTTTATTGCACAGGAGAATTCCGTCTCTGCCGGCCGCGACAATCAGGTCTTCCACGCCGATCGCAAGAATCGGCATATCGAGATGATTGACGATGAAGGTGTTTTGGCATTCTTCTTCATAGACCTGACCGATCGGCTGATCATGAAGCAGATCTGCCATGGCGTTCCATGATGCGGCGTCGGTCCATGTTCCGTTGTATCTCACCACCGCCCGGCTGCTTTCCTTTTCGACTACGGCATAGTCAAAACTGATCATCTTGAGCTCGGGATAGTGGGCGACAAGATGGGAGTAGGAACTGCTTCCGAAGACGCGCTCCGCCCTCTGCAGAAGATATCTGAGACGGCACGCAAACACGCCCGCATTCCATAATGCATGTTCTTCCTCAATGTATTTCTTCGCCGTTTCAACATCCGGTTTTTCCTTGAATTCCTTCACATCGGAAATCTCGCTGTTATCGGCGGGAATGATGTATCCGAACTTGTCACTGGGATAGGTCGGCTCAATGCCCATCAGAACAAGGTTGGCCCGGCCGCTTTCCACGATTTCTGCAAGCTGAAACAGCTTCTGATAGAAGGAATGTTCCGCATAGCTGTCAACAGAAAAGATTACCACCGGCTCTTCCGGATCCACTTTGTCATGATCCTTCAGATAGGTAGCCGCAAGGGAGATCGCAGGGAAGGTGTTTCTCCGGCTCGGCTCTTCGGTCATGCTTACATCAAACCCGAGCTGGCTTCTCACTTCTTCCGTCTGCACCCGTCCGGAAGCGATCGTGACCTGCTGGTCGGGGTTGATCATGCGAATCTCACTGATCACCATTTCCAGCATGGACTGATAGCCGCCGTTTCCGTCATCGAACAGCTGAATGAACTGCTTGGAATGTACATTATTGCTGATGGGCCAGAGGCGTTTTCCGCCGCCGCCGCAAAGGAGAATCATCCGCATATGCTTTGCCCTCTTCTTTTGCCAACATTATAGCGAAAACTCCGCCGCTTTGAAAACCTTGATGTTTTATCGCAAAAACTGCCGCAAAGAATCATTTTCTTTACTGAGAAAGGATATTCTTCATGTAAAATGGAATCACGGGAAAACAGCAGATTACATGTCATTTCAGGAAAGAAAGGATACTTTTTTCAACTATCTCGGGCTCGGCAAAAAGAGCTCTTTTGTTCATGAGCAGCTGGACTATGCCAATCTGCGCATGGCGGTTCCGATCACCATCTATACACTGTTCGCATCCCGCAGTATGTACAACCGCACGGTGCTCTTATGGCATCTGGTATCGGAACAGGTGTACAACAGCCTGTTTGTGATCCTTGCCGTCTGTTCCGTGCATCTATTGATCTACAGCCTGCTGTATCTGTTCCTCCCGAAGTTCAGAAGCCACAAGTACGCGGTCTTCTCCATCTATCTGTATATCATTGCCTGCTGTCTGGCCGGCCAGTTGATTGCGATCTATGACTATGCCATCGGCAAGCAGGTGTTTATCTTCTTACCCTTAGTCGCATGGATATTTGCATTGATGCTGATCAACCCGGTCTCAAGCTCCATCGCTGCCCTGACTTCCTTTTATCTGATTCCGACCTACACCAACACCAGGGTCGTGATGTCCAACTATGTCGACCGTATTCTGATGATGTTTGCGGTGATGCTGGAGATCATCTCGATCGTCCGCTGGATCACCCAGCTTCGAAGCATCCATGCCCAGGAGAAGATCGAGCTCATGAATACACAGCTCTCCGAGATGTCGATGAAGGATGAGCTGACCGGACTCAAGAACCGCCATGCCCTGCGGCAGGATTATGATCACTATCTGAAGAAGACCATTGTGGCATCGATGTGCGACATCGATGACTTCAAATACTACAACGACACCTATGGCCATGATGCCGGTGATCTCATCCTGAAGCACATGGGAAAGATGCTGGCGAGGCATTTCGGCAGTGACAATGTCTACCGCTTCGGCGGCGATGAATTCCTGATCATCGAACAGGACTGGACCAAAGAAGCCTTTGAAGAGGCGATGAAGCTCTGGAGACTGGACTTCCGCTCCTTTGACTATGAGGGAAAATCCCTGCATCTTGGCAGTACCTGCGGCTATTGTTACGGAACTACCCAGGAAGAAGAGGATCTTCGCCTGATGATCTCCCTGGCCGATCAGAAGCTGTATGAAGGAAAGATGGGCCAGAAGGGGACGATCAGCGGCTGTGCCTATGAAGAGGGCAAGCCTCTTCTGAGTGAAGAAGCGGCAAGCAAGGACAGCCTTCGTCCCGGTCAGTTCGATACGGTTACCCATCTTCCCAATCTGACCTACTTCCGCGCCAAGGCACCGATGTCGATCGATATCATCTCTTCCTCCCAGGGGATTCCGGTGATGGTCTATTTCAACATCACCAACTTCGGCGGCTATAACCGCAGATACGGATACGGCTCCGGCGACCGGATGCTGAAGAAGATCGGCGAGATACTGACGAATACCTTCAGGGATGATCTGGTCTGCCGCTTCTCCGAGGATCATTTTGCTCTCATCACAAAGAAGGAAGGGCTGGAACAGACCGTCACTTCCCTGCGGGAAAAGATGGCAAAGATCAGCCGCGGCTTTCCGATGGATATCGAAGCCGGTCTCTATGAGATCCGGGAAAAAACCGATGATATCAGCTATGCGGCCGACTGTGCAAAGCAGGCGCTGGAATACGGGACAAAGACAGACAACTACTGCTGGTATGATGATGCGCTTCGGGAAACGATCCGCAAGCGCCAGTATGTCCGCGACGGCTTCAACACCGCGATGGAGCGGGGCTGGATCACAATCGTCTCGCAGCCGATTATCCGCACGATCACGATGAAGGTGGCGGGGATGGAAATCCTCTCCCGCTGGAATGATCACAACCTCGGGCATATCGAACCTGACGAATTCATTCCGATTCTCGAAGAAGCGGGGATGATCTGCGATCACGATCTCTATGTCCTGGATAAGGCAATCCAGAAATACCGGGAGAACGAGAACAATGATCTGCCGGTTGTCCCGATGGTCATCAACCTCTCCGGAAGAGATTTTGACAACACGGAACTCGTGGACCGGATTCTTGAAATCACCCGGGAAGTCGATCATTCCCTGATTCACTTTGATATCAATGCCGCGGCGTTCTCGGATGCGGATGCCCAGGTCAGAACTGCCCTGCAGAGATTAAGCGATGCCGGATTTGAGCTCTGGCTTGACGGCTTTGGAAGCCAGAATTCCACATTGGACAGCCTGTCGATGTTTCCCTTTGCCGGCGTCAAGGTGGATATCCGCTCCCTGCAGGAAGTGGCCGGCGGCGGCACCCAGTCGATCATCCTCTCCCACATCGTATCCATGTGCAAGGATCTCATGATCAGCACCCTGGCGCTTGGTGTGGAATCGGAAGCGGAGAAAAACTTCCTCTTCGATATCGGCTTTGAATTCATTCAGGGGTTCTACCTCAGCGGCAAGGAAGGCTTTGAGCAGTATGCCGACCGCAAGAAGATCAGGCCATATGAAATCGAACCTCTGCAGTCAAGGGACTACTATTCAAGGATCAGCCGGGTCAATCTCTCCCGTCCCACCCAGGTGGGAAAGAACTCCCGCATCGAAAACCTCACGGCGGATATTCCCGCGGCGATCTGCGAAAAGAGGGGAGATGAGATTCGCTGCATCCGTGCCAACCAGGCATTCCGCGATTTCCTGCCCGTGGTGGGAATAGCTGATGTGGCTGACTATGAAGCAAGGATGAACAATCCGAAGAGTTCGATCTATAAGGGTGTCAGGGATATCGTCGGACGCATGAAGACCAGCGACAAATGGGAGACGATCAATCTCAGCAATGAGGATTTCACCTGTGTGGTGAGTTTCCATAAGATCGCCAGCGATCCGACGGAAGATGCGATCTCCGTGATCGGCACCGTTCTCGATCTCAGCAGCCTGCAGAAGCTGAAAAAATAAAAGAGCAGATAACAGAAGATCCGGGAATTCCCGGATCTCTTGCATGATGGAAAGGAAAACAGTCATGGGATTAATCAGACACTATGATGTGATTATCATCGGCGGGGGAATCGGCGGCTTAATGTGTGCGTACCGTTTGAATGAAGCATGTCCGGAAAAGAAGGTACTGCTTCTGGAACAGGGAAAAGCGCTGAACAAACGGAGCTGTCCGATCATCACCGGCAAGGCAGACCATTGCCTGCGGTGTGATCCCTGCGCGATCATGAAGGGCATGGCCGGAGCCGGCGCATTTTCCGACGGCAAATACAACATCACCACCGAATACGGCGGCTGGCTGCCGGAGTTTGTCAAGGAAGAAAAGGTCATGGATTACATCCTTCAGGCGGACAGAATCCTTCAGAAATACGGAGCGGGGAAAGAGTGCTATGAACCGGATGATGAGCTCAAGCTGCTCTGCCTCCAGCATGATCTGCATATGCAGCAGGGAAGGGTGAAGCACCTCGGCACCGATGCCAACTACAAGACGATGCTGAAACTGATCAAGGCGGTCGAGGCGCATACGGAAGTGCTGACCGAAGCGGTTGTGAAAGATGTTGACCGCGATAAGCATATTGTCAGCTACACACGGAAGAACCGGGAAGAAACTGTTTCGGGATCTGTCATCGTCTTTGCGGTAGGGCGCGTCGGCAACCGCATGTTTGAAGCATGGTGCGACCGCAACGGGATCCGCCGCTTTAACAACCAGGTTGATCTCGGGGTCCGGGTGGAGCTTCCCTATGAAATCTGGAAAGCGTTCTCGAGCCGGATCTACGAACCAAAGATTCTTGTCCGCAGCCGACAGTACGGCGATATCGTGCGCATGTTCTGCTTCAACGAAAGAGGACATGTCGTCACGGAAAACACCGACGGCATCCTGACCGTCAACGGTCACTCCTACAAGGAGGAATCGAAGAAAAGCCGGAACTCCAACTTTGCGCTTCTGGTTTCGACAAGATTTACCGATCCTTTCAACAAGCCGGTCGAATACGCAAGAAGCGTCGCCGCCCTTGCCAACCAGATCTCCGGCGGCGGGGTGATCGTGCAGAGACTCGGCGATCTTGAACGGGGACGCCGCAGCAACGAACAGAGGATTCAGTTCGGCTATGTCAAACCCACATTGAATGCCGTACCGGGGGATCTTTCCCTCTGCATTCCCAAACGGCAGCTGGATGATATCGTCGAAGCACTGCATTCCCTTGACGCCATCGCTCCCGGCACCGCCAATGCTGATACCCTGCTGTATGGCCTGGAGTGCAAATACTACAGCTCCCGTCCGGACTGCACCGACTTTGAGATCGACAATGCCCCGGGCATCTATGCTCTGGGAGACGGCGCGGGGTTTACCCGCAGCCTGTCACAGGCTGCCGCAAACGGATTGCTGGTCGGTGATATCATCGCAGAGAGAAAAGAGGACTGACCGGAAAACGATACAGGGTTTCCGAGAGGTCCTCTTCTTTTCCGGATGCCTGCTTCCTTTCCGTTTCTCATCTTTGACGCTTCCTCTTTTTGCGGCAACATGAAAAGACCTGTGAATATCACAGATCTCTGCATGCTGTTTTTTTATCAGTCCTCATAATGCGGCAAGCAGGCCGCAATGATGAGAACACCATCTTTTGCTTTGTAAACGATCCGTCTGTGCCAATATCCGTTTCTGTCTTCTTTCAATGGCAAAGGTTTACCGATTCCCTGATAAGGAGTCTCAGGCGGCTTAACGACGCTGCTCTGCAGCCTGCATGTTTTTGCTTTACCCCCGGAGTTTTCTTCGGTACACATCAGAAGGCGGCCTTGCATTACCCCAATCAACCAAAGCCTGGCTCTCTCTGCAGCGGGTCAGTCAGAATAATCGTTCGGATTCCATTCCGTAAGCGGAAGCCATCCCGCTTCATTGGAAGAGAATCTGGCACCGCAGTTTTTACAGATCAGGGGATATTTGCTCTTCGAAATATACATGCCAATGACCTGATCTGTCGAAAGCTGAAATTTCCTTCTCCGTCCAGGCGGCGGTTCACGTCATACCGTTATTTCTGGTGCTCAAACCGGACCTGGTTGCTGCCGCATTTTTTGCAGAAAAGACGGAAGGTTTTGCCCCGGTCCGAATGGACTACGAGATGTCCGCCCGCAGTTTCTTCCAGTTCCTCATCTGTAAGTAATTCCGGTTCGAACCTCTTTTTTCATCCGTCATCTTATCTTCAGTCATCCTGATTGTGCTCCTTGTATTTATTTACATTAATATATACCGATTTTCCGCACAGAGCTCCATGCAGACCGTAAAGGCCTTGCTTCCGTCAACTTGCTGAAAGGGGAGGTTTACGGTCCGGTCCGGCAGATCACTTTTTCGATGCCCCGTTTATGACCTTTTCAAACAGATATCCTTCCCGGACCCCGTAGTTTGAGAAGCGGATTTCTTCGGAGTGAAAGGCATCCATGATGGCAAGCACCAGATTGAATCCCGGTACAATGACATCCCTGCGGTCCGGGGTGACCACCCGATTCATGAGAGCAGCTGCGGTTTCTTCCTGTTCAAAAAGACGCTGAAAGAGCTGTTCCAGCCGCTCTTTGGTATACGGACGGTTTCTTTCCTCTTCCTCCAGCATCATCATCACTGCCCGGCAGGTTCCGCCGCTGCCGATGATCACGGGATTGGGGGTGTCAAGCAATGCGGGCTCTGCTTCAAACGCTTCCTTCAGGAAGGGGTCCGCAACGCTTCTTTCCACCGGCATGGTCTTTAGCCGGAGACACCCGATCGGCATCGAATAGGATGCAGTGAGCTTTCCGTCTTTGAAGGAGACAAGTTCCGCAGATCCCCCGCCGATATCGAACATGTTTCCGTTTCTGATGTCGGCGGTATCCAGCCGGCTGCCCAGGAAGTCATAGAGAGCTTCTTCTTCACCGCTCAATCCTTCAATCGCAAAGCCGCTTCGGGCCAGGACAGAAAAGAGCTCATCCGCATTGGCGATATGGCGCCATGGCTCGGTGATAAATCCATGCACTTCCGTGATG
>JAFWCM010000071.1 GCA_017536885.1 Solobacterium sp. | reverse complement strand
CCGATCTATTTCTGGAACGTGCATTGCGGACAAGAGCGTCCCTTAAATACAGAGATTTTTATAAATGTGATAAGACAAAAGAAGATGCATCAGGGTATGATGAGTAGGTTAATTCATCACACTTCTGCAAAAGCAGATTTTAAGAAAAAAAAGCGAGGATAACAATGTCAGGATTTCTTCCCGTAAAGAGACAGGAAATGCTTGATCTCGGTCTTGACCGGATGGATTTTGTTTATGTGTGCGGAGATGCCTATGTGGATCACTCCAGTTTCGGCATGGCCATTATCACAAGAGTGCTTGAAGCCAACGGATATACGGTGGGAATTATCGCCCAGCCGGACTGGCGCAAACCCGAAAGCATCACCGAATTCGGCGAGCCGAGACTTGCCTTTCTCGTCTCCGCCGGAAACATGGATTCCATGGTCAATCACTATACCGTCGCAAAAAAGAGGCGGCAGACGGATGCCTACTCTCCCGGCGGCGCCATCGGAAAGCGGCCCGACTATGCGGCGACTGTCTACTGCAATCTGATCCGCAGAACCTACAAGAAAACTCCGATCGTGATCGGCGGAATCGAAGGAAGTCTTCGCAGGCTGGCGCACTATGACTACTGGTCTGACAAGATCCGCCGTTCCATCCTGCTGGATGCCGGGGCAGACCTCATCTCCTACGGAAGGGGAGAGCACTCCATCGTGGAAATCGCCGATGCCCTGAATGCGGGAATCCCCGTTAAGGATATCACCTTCATCAACGGTACGGTCTATAAGACAAGAGAGGAAGACAGCATCTATGATGCAATCCGCCTTCCCGATTTCGAAGAGATTCAGCGCGATAAAAAAGCCTATGCGAGAAGCTTCGGAATCCAGTACAGGAATACGGATCCGTTTAACGGAAAGCGGCTGTACGAATGCTATGACGGCCGGATGTTCGTAGTTCAGAATCCCCCGTCCGCTCCCCTCAGCACGATGGAGATGGATGCCGTATATGCGCTGCCTTACATGCGGGCATGGCACCCGATGTATGACAGTCAGGGAGGCATTCCGGCATTTTCGGAAATCAAATTTTCCATCACCAGCAACCGCGGATGTTTCGGCGAATGCAATTTCTGCGCCCTGACCTTCCATCAGGGAAGAATCATTCAGACCCGCAGTCACGACTCCATCCTGAAAGAGGCAGGGCAGTTTCTCAAAGAAGAGGACTTCAAGGGATATATTCACGATGTCGTCGGCCCGACGGCACAGTTCCGAAAACCGGCCTGCCGAAAGCAGCTGAAATACGGTGCCTGCACTGATAAAACCTGTCTGTTTCCGAAACCCTGTCCCAACCTGGAAGTGGACCACAGCGACTACCTTGCAATTCTGCGCCGGCTCAGATCGCTGAAGGGAGTCAGGAAGGTATTTGTCCGCTCCGGCATCCGCTTTGATTATCTTCTTCTCGACAAGGATCAGACATTTCTGAAGGAGCTCTGTCAGCACCATGTCAGCGGTCAGCTTCGGGTGGCTCCCGAACACGTTTCGGATCATGTCCTCAAAGAGATGGGCAAGCCACAGATCGCAGTATACAACCGTTTCGTCAAAGAATTCGAGCGCGTGAATCAGGAACTCCATATGGAACAGTACTGCGTTCCCTATCTGATGTCCTCCCATCCCGGAAGCACGCTTGAGGATGCGGTCGCCCTCGCGGAATATCTCCACCGCAATCACCTGAATCCAAGACAGGTACAGGATTACCTTCCCACCCCGGGCACCGTATCCACCTGCATGTATTACACCGGCCTCAATCCTCTGACCATGAAGGAAGTCTACGTTCCCCGCAATCCCCATGAAAAGGCACTGCAGAGAGCATTGCTTCAATACCGGGATCCGAAGAACTACAGCCTTGTCCATGAAGCTCTGATCAAAGCCGGAAGAACCGATCTGATCGGCTTCGGAAAGGAATGCCTGATCCGCCCGAGAGGCAATTCCAAAAACAAACCCAGGCAGAAGAAATCTTCCCGATAAGCGTTCAGACCCGGGATTCCCCGGATGCTGTTCGGAAGGATTCCGTTCTGAAAAATCAACCGCCTTTTCAGCCGAAGAAATCTGTGCTTTGATTTCGGTATGAAACAGGCGGTATTTTTTGATATTGACGGAACGCTTGCGATCCGCCGCTTCATTCCCCCGAGCGCTGAAACAGCAGTCCGAAGTCTCAGAGAAAACGGGACTCTTGTTTTTATCTGCACCGGCCGCAATGCCTCCTATGTCAGGCATCACTTCCATGCATACGCAGACGGTTTCATCTGCGCCAACGGCCGCTATGCCTTTTATAACGGCCGCATCCTGTATGATCATCCGATTGAACTCTCCCTTCTTCAGAAGGCAAGGGAAATCACCCTTGGCTCCGGCGGGGGGAATCACCTTCTTCGGAAACAAAAACGCCTATAATGAGGGCGATGCGGAGGGATTTAAAAAACTCAGGGAAGCCCATGCCGGCCAGCCGCTCCGGCGGCTGATCACTCTGGAACAGACCGATCCCATCTATACCTTCGATGTATTTTTCACTCCGAAGAAGAGCTGCAGTGCATCCGCAGCTCTCTGCGTGACTTCTGCATATTCAATCCCCACCTGCCCTGACCTACGGCCGATGTGACAGTGCTTCCCTATGACAAGGGAACCGCCCTCACCGCTGTCTGTCAGGCACTGGGGATCCGGAAGGAGGATTCCTTCGCCTTCGGCGACGGAGAGAATGATCTCTGCATGTTCAAAGCGGCAGGACACGGCATAGCGATGGGAAATGCGGCTGCGTCTTTGAAAGAATGCGCGGACCATGTCACCGATTCGATTCTCGAGGACGGAGTACTGCATGGCCTGAACCATTACGGTCTTCTCTGATAAAAAGATGCGGAAGTCCGCATCCTTTGAACATAAAAGCAGGATTCGTACTCAGGGAAGGGTTTTCCCGGACGCCTTGTAAAGCCGGTACCACTCTTCTCTTGTCAGGCTGAACTCCGCAGCCCTGGCGGCGTTTGCGATCCGCTCCGGTTTTGTGGTTCCGGTAATCACCTGAATCTTTGCCGGATAGCGAAGCAGCCATGCGTAGGCGATGGTATCCTCTGGGCAGGAGTATTTCTCAGCCAGTTCCTTGATCACAGCATTGAGTTCCGCATATTCCGGATCATTCAGGAATACTCCCTGGAAGAATCCCTTCTGAAGCGGCGACCAGGTCTGTACGATCATGTTGTTCATGCGGCAGTATTCCAGCGTGCCGCCCTCTCTCATGACCGCTTCATCCTTCATGGTGTTCACATTGATGCCGGCGTCAATCGCGGGACAGTGAGCGATGCTCATCTGAAGCTGATTGACCATGAGTTTCTGGTTCAGCGCTGAGGAGATGAGTTCGATCTGATAGCGGTTCATGTTCGAGACGCCAAAACTCAGCACCTTTCCGTTCTTCTGCAGTTCATCAAAGGCAAGTGCGATTTCTTCCGGCTCGAGAAGCGCATCGGGGCGGTGAAGAAGAAGGCTGTCGATGTGATCGGTATGAAGCCGCTCCAGAATCCCGTCCACGGAGCGGAGAATATATTCCTTTGAGCAGTCATACAGGCCATCGTGAATGGAACACTTGGACTGCAGAAGAAGGTTCTCGCGCAGAGAAGGCTCACTCTTCAGAAGTTCGCCGAACACCCGTTCGCTCTTTCCCCCTCCGTAGATATCCGCGTGATCGAAAAAATTGATTCCATGGTCCAGTGCGCTTTTGACCAGGCTGTCGAGTTCTGATGCGGTCATGCCCGCAATGCGCATACAGCCAATTCCTATGACGGATGCCTGCATGTCAAGAAACGGAATTGTTTTCATAGTGTATTCTCCTTTATCCTCCATGGTACTATCGTTTCCCGGAAGGTAAAATAAGGGTGCACATAATCCCCCGGCAAACCATGCATGAAAGACTGTTCCGGTTCATTCCAGTTCATGCATATTGCCGGGGAGATTACGGATTGTCGGATATAATATGCAGAGCAGGGATTGAAAAGAGAGGTTTGAGGATGAAGAAAAAGAAACGGCTCAGCAAAACAGCACAGGTGAATCTTCTGATGCTTGCGGATCTCGGAATTCCCGAGGCGGTGCACTTTCAGAATGTACTTCAGTTTTCTCACGGAGTTCTGGATGTGCTTCGGCATATTCCCATGGCTTCAAGCCTTCCTGTATGCATATCCATGGTTTCGGAAATTCTTTACGAACGCACCAACGAGCTCATTCGGAAAAATGATCATCCTATTATTCTCGATCTTGCCTGCGGTTATTCTCCGCGGGTTCTGAGAGTCTGCGACAGTACGCACATCTATGTGGGTGTCGATCTTCCCGATGTGATCGAGGAACTCAGGAATCACCGCGAAGCGCTGTTGTCGTTTCGGGAAGAAACCGCCACGGATTACTACAGCGTCGATCTCACAAACTATGATGAGTTCAGAGAACTGATGAAACAGCTGCAGGGTGAGGTGACGGTGATCACGCAGGGACTGCTGACATACCTCACACCGGATCAGAAGCAGGTTCTGATGGACAACATCCGCTCTCTTCTCGAAACCACCGGAGGATGCTGGATTATTCCCGATTCGGAACCGGCGCGGCTTCTGCCGGAACTCTTTCAGGCGGTTCTCGGAGAGGACGGCGCCGCCCTCTTCCAGCAGGTCATGGCCGTTCTGGACACCCTGGTGAAAAGAGACCGGAACAAAAACGGCTGGAGATCGGCAGATGAGATCTGCACCGATCTTGTGAAAAACGGATTTCAGGTGCAGAGAGTTCCTCTCTTCAGCGAATCTCTGAAACTGTATTCCCTGCATCAGGTCAGCCAGGAAACCGCGCAGAAGATCATCGAAAACTGGCAGACAACCGACGCACTGATCATCACTGCCGGCACAAAGCCAGAAAACTGACTCCGCGGTTTTGGATTACAGAACTCCTGCAGGATCGCTCATAAAAACATTCGAAGATTGGCTATCATTATGACAGCACCATAGTTCAGAAAAGGAAAACATGACAGATGGAAAAACTGATTGAACAGCTTGCGGAGCGTTATCCGCAGCTCTATATCCGTCCGGGGGAGGATACGGAAGAAGCCTACCGCATTGCGGTTACTACGGGAGAAGCTCCGGAAAGCGATCTGTCCCATTTCATCGGCAGTGAGGAAGACTGGCTGCGGGTGGAACAGACACCCGCCGGACCGGTGGAGATGGTCTTCTTAAAACAACGGCAGGACTTTGAAACATTTATCCGCTGTATCAGCTATCGCTGCACGTTAAAGGAGATCATGCCGAGCGTAGGTGCGGAAACCTATTTCAATCTGCGTAACTGGCAGAAGATCCGGGCGCATCAGGAAGAGTATCTCAAAAGCGGCGGGGAAGACTGGCAGGAAGAACTGCTTCGCTTTGACGCCGATAAAGAGAAGAGCCGGGATACACTGATTCTTCTTTCCTACGGTCCCTACAGTGCCCTTAACTGGCAGAAGACCCCTTACAGCGAAGAAGAATGGCTTCGTATTTCCCTCGACATCCGCCGCTTTCATGAATGCGCGCATGTGGTCTGTCGGCGCATCTTTCCGGAACAGAAGCTTCCGCTCTGGGATGAACTGACCGCGGATTTTACCGGCCTGCGCATTGCGACAGGCAGATATGACGGCAGCCTCGCCTCCGCTTTCCTCGGTGTCACACCGGAAGGCTATGTTTCGGGCGGGCGCCTGTCTCATTATCTGGAACCGGGCGAAGACGCGGATCAGGCCGCAAAGGAACTCTGCGGCATCATCGATCAGCTGGAAGAGTGCTCCGAAAAAAACGCCGGGAAAGATACCTGGAGTCTCCTTCTTGATCTTGCCCGTGAACCGCTGCTTCGCCGCTGAAGCATTCCCTGCATTCAAAGTCAGCAGCTGCGATATCCCGATCAGCCGCAGAGCCGAAGAATGATCCGCTCTGCGGCTTTTGTGTGTTCCGTGAAATCACCCCTCTTCTCTCCCCGGGAAGACTATGGCCGCAGTTTCGTCAATGGAACCGGCAATTCATTCACGCATGGGCAAGCCATGAAGGCATGGAATGTTCGACATCCTGGGAATACGAAAAAACCGCCGGATTTCGACGGTCTTGTTTTTCGGTATGATGTCTTACTTCACCTCGGAAGGTGTTGTCATACTCAGTCTGCATACCTTGCATTCCACAGTATCGATGCCGTTTGCGGAACTCAGGATTCTCCAGGTGCCTATCGAGCCGCAGCGCGGGCAGGTCAGTGCAGTATGATGTTTCTCCTCCTCCGGTCTCAGCTTCTTTTTGTGCACACTCTCGCAGCCGCAGTTCTGGCACTTATAGACATCGTCATATTCACCCTCGGTAATTTTTTTGATCGGACGCTCGCCGCATACCGGACAGATCGGAACGCTGCCGTAGAATATGACATCATTAATAATTCCTCCCGTTACTTTTTTGAGATCATTGTTGTGAACAGATTTCTTTTCTTCCATGATTTTTTCCTCCCGAAAGGCTGACTCAGTGCGCACACCGCAGCGCTTCTTTCCTTAATGTTATACGAATGGCATCGATTATTCCATTGTGCGGGCTGATTTCCGCCCCGCCTGCTGGTTCATGCCATCCGGCAAATGACTCAGGACTGCGGTTTGATCACCATCGCGCCGGCGGCGTCAATTGCCTTGTAATCCTGTTCGGGAGCCGTAAGCGTGCTGCGGCATAACGGCAGGGCACAGATATCCACTTTATCGCCCTTGTCCGCATCTTCCTCCGAGTAGGCAAAGATCAGATGATAGTGTCCGTCTTCATTCTGGACAATCATCGATGTCACGGGATCACTGCCGGGGTAAGGCTGATATCGCTGCACCGAGAGAACATCCGCATTGCGGATCACCATGATTGCAGGTTCATCGGTCTCACTGAATGCCTTATAGTCAAATGACACGGAATTGAATTTCTCCGCATCCTTTTCCGTTCCCTTTCCCTCAAACAGGGCGGAATGATCGGAAATGCAGGACCACTGCGCTTCGCTGAGGCAGTACGGGTCATTCCGCATGCTTTGAAGGTACGCGATTTTGGAAGCGGCACTGTCAACGGCTGCGCCATTTTGATAATAGACCGGATAGGATCTTACGCGATCATTATGAGTAATCGTCTTCACCAGGAGACCGTCAAACTGACCGCCGGCAAAGCTGCCTTCCATCCTGATTTCATCTTCCTCGCTCTGATAGGTAAATGTGCCTTTTCCCTCGGCAAGACCCTGATTCATATCGCCGATATAGCTGCCTTCAAGCACATCTTCCGGTGTATTGATGATAAAACGCTCTGACGATACCGTCCCCTGTCCTGTCGGCTGCCCGCTGATCCAGGTGCCCTTGTAGGTGAAGTCATCGGAGCTGAATTCCCCGTTTCCCGAAGGAAGCTGCTCAGAGACATCTCCGGAATAGATGCCGTCAAACTGAATCTCCCCGAGAGAGGTGCTGTAGGGCACCTTGCTCGCAGCTCCCGAGATCAGGGCTCCCTGTTCAAAAAGCCCTTCCACTCTGGCATTGTTTTCCAGCACAGCCTCACCTTCTCCTTCCGGCAGTTTTTTCTTCACTTCGCCGGTGTAGACAGAGGGAACCACGTTTCGGAACACCGTGATCTCCATTTCCTTTTCTTTTACCGTACAGCCGGCGAGAAGGAAAACCGGCAGGATCATAAGTATGATTTTTTTCATGCCATCCATTTTACAGCAGTACCCGGTTCGTTTTCAGGCTTTCTTTTTGGAAGGAAAACGAGTACTATGTTATCCATATGAAAAAACTCGCAAAAATCGCCGCGGTTTTCTGTGTCGGAGTTGTCTCAATCGCATCCCGGACAAGGACCGTGAATGCGGAAACGATTAAGAAATCGTGGGGCCAGGGAAGCTCCAACACTTTTATTCTCGGCTTTAATAACGCCGTCGGTTCAGCGGTCAATATCTATACCATGAAGGATTCCGATCCGTCGATCATCCATCACACCGGTAATTACAACGGAGTCAACTATGAAATGCTGGAGGTTACACCTTCGGAGACAACCTTTGTCAAAATGGATTATATCGGCCGTCCCGATATGCTGGATGCGATCTATGACTGGGGACTGCTCAGTGAAGGATATGTGCGCGCCGGAGGAATCAACGCGAATTATTACTCCTGGATCACAAATCCCAACTACGGCCAGCCGGTCGGCGGGCTCAGAATGGCCGGCAAATGGACCTATTTTCATTCCCACCAGAATCTGCCGGAATACGGCAGCGGGTTTGTCACAGCCTACTGGGACAGATTCGGTCCGATGAAACTCGTGTACCATGGGCAGGATGTGGCCACCGGAGCCGGATGGGTCGGTGAAAAAGTGGAATCCGAATGCGCTCTTTCCGGGTCCTATACATATCTCGTAGACGGTGAGCGAAAGGATCTCACTGGCGGATACGGATGGTATTCCTATCACAGCAATGACTATGGCTTTACCTGCCTTGCGCAGAAAAAAGACGGCACTTTCCTGCTGATCTGTTTCTGGAACGGAATGCGGGATGAAAAAGTACAGGACTTCCTGCTGGAACAGGATGCTTACAATGCCATTCGCCTTGACGGCGGCACCAGCACCTGCATGGTCTATGAGGATGATCTGGTAAAGGAAGCCGCCTGACCGGCATTGATATTCCGATTTATAAACCGCTGTGACCCCTGCCAAAGACACAGCGGTTTTTTTCATGCCTTCTTCCGGCCTCTTCCGCAAACGTCTTTCAGGCGATGCGTCTTACCGGCACAGTGAGCTGTGTTTTTTATCTGAACAGAACCCCGCCGGTTCATACTCACTCCGAGTCAGACGGGAACACATCCTGTGACCTTCAGGCTCGAAAACGGCGTCATACCCGTACGGGGGAGCGTCACCTTTACGGTACTTCCCGAAAAAGAAAGGATCCCTCAGGATCCGATTTCATCAGAAGATAAATGAGAACCGCTGTTTCATCCAGTACGTTACGATCCTCAGGCATGCAAAGCCCCAGAGAAGACCGGCAAACACATCGATGACAGAATGCTGTTTCAGAAGAACGGTAGAGAGAATAATTCCGATATCCAGAAGTCTCACCGCATATTTCTGCCATGGTTTATCCAGAAGCGTCGATCTCTGCCAGACACAGTCCATCAGAAATGCGGTGCTGACATGCAGGCTCGGACAGACGTTACAGGAGTTATCCGCCATCCAGATCATGCGGACCAGGGAAGCGAAGATATCATTTCCGCTGACTGACGAAGGGCGAAGATTCACCGCAGTCGGAACGAGGAAGTAAAACAGAATGGAAGAAAACATGCAGAGAGCAATCGTGCAGTACATATGCAAAAATCGTTTTCGCTCTTCGAAAAAGACAAATGCCACAAAGGTGCCGGCAAGGCACACAAACCAGAGATAGTAGAACCCCACGGCATATTTCACGAAGGGAATCCATTCATCCATCGGAGAATGAAGAATGATATACCGGCTCCTGGATACATGTTCGACGAGAAAAAAGGACAGGAGATAACATCCCCAGAAGGCAAAAGATGACGCGGCCGGATGTTCATTCAGGCAGCGAAGCAGATTTGTACGGACGCCGATCCCGTTTTTTTCCAGTGCTTTCACAGTCATAATGAACATGGTACGCACTTCTTTCCGCCCGGTCAAATCATTTTCACCCTGACACACATCCGGTTTGTCTGCTTTCACAGGACCTCAGGAATGATGATCCGGCCGGTTTCGGCGCAGGCTCGGATCGTTTCATCACACGCATGCCTGAGACCGGGATGCTTTACGGTTACTCCGGAGGAATCCATGGTCCCTTTCATCGATCAGGCCCCGGAACTCATTTTTTATACAGCGGATCCGGTTTTGTAAGATCTGTTCCGGGGATCACGGCATTGCCGCGCAGAAGTTCTGTGCGAACATGTTCACGGATTTCGGGATCGGGATGGTTCTTCATAATCGCAATGCAGAAGCGATCCTGCAGCGTCAGATCCTCCGGTTTTCGAAATCCCAGGACCAGATCCGCTCCGGAAAGATCTCCGAACAGCATCTCTGTGATCAATTCGGTACTGTTGATTCTGACGGACAGCGCTTCCTTAATCTCATCATCTCCTGTCCAGCTTCCCGCATATGCAATGAATGCCGGGTTCTTCAGTTTTTTCGCATGCCACCATCGGATTGCTTTCCGGGGATGCTGAAGAGCCAGATAAAGATGCAGAGGCTCGCTGTCCACGGAAGCGGCACCGGACGTTCTCTCTCGTACTTCGCGGTCTTCGGAAATCAGATCAAGGGCAGTCTCTCCTGCACTGATCATCCACATTTCTTCCCATTCGGCCTTCTCCTGCGGATCAGCCTTTTCATATGCCTCGGGGAACCGGGAACCCAAAGTGTGTAGCCGGTCACGGCAGAGTTTTCTCGCACCGTACACATACTTCCAACCCAGCATCAGCAGATTCTCATCCTCGCAGTACAGCATCATATGCGCCTTGTTTTCATCGTTTGGATCCGTCAGGATTATCTTCGCAATAAAGAGCTCATCTCCTTCAAGAGAATCATACAGATTCAGAATCATGGCAGTTCTGGCGCGGTTCGTGATATGAGAACTGAGCGCATACTGGTAATCTCTGTTCTGAATCAGCCGTGCCGCTCTGTCCCGATTGGAAATCATCTTCGGATCCGAACCGGTATAACACGCTGCACTGTACAGAACATTGTCATCCCCGCATTGTTCTATTGCTGTTCGGACAGACGATTCCGTTCCCTGTATGAGGAGGGCATAGTATTCCGCACAGGGACATCCTTCAAATGCATCTTTGTCCCACTGCTTCACACGGAACAGATCACCTTCGATCACGAGATGCTTCAGACCCGTACAGCCGCCGAATGCCCGCCGGTCCGCGAATAGAACTGAGGCCGGGATCACCACGGTCTCAAGATCCGGATTGTCCGCCAGGATCTCGCCTTCGATCCGCTCCAGTCCCTCATCCAGAAGAACATGCTTTACCCCGCATCCTTTATATTCACCCCGGCCGTCATCTCTGCAGATCCGCACAAACAGCGAGTCGGGACATGAACGGAGAAGCCCGTTTTTCAAAGCATGGGAGAGCTTCCAGCATTCTTCTTTTCCCGGCACCCAGCCGTTTTTCCATGGCTCAAGCATACTATCCGCAGCGCAGAGATATCCTGCGGTTTCCTCACCTCTGCACTCAATCTCGAGAATTCCGTCCGCATGCAGTTTTACATCCGAGATAGTCCGATCCCCGAGACGTTCATTCAGACATTTTCCATCCCAGTCAGTGAAATCTTCTTTCCCCCGATTCCATACTCCAAGCCGGCTGTCTGCCGTAATCCAGGCCAGACATCTTCCGTCCGGTGAACCTGCCATCGCAATCAGCGAACTGTTCCCTTCTTCGGCCCACGAGGGTGTATCTCTCTGCAGTTCTCCGTCTTCTCCCACAATCACGATCGCCGCCTCACGTTCCCAGGGATCCCCGGATGCGGGAATGAAAGCAGTCCCAAAGCGGCTCCCGTCCGGCAGATCACCATAACGGCGGTAGCGATCGTCATTCCTCAGGCTCCGGGAGAACCAGAAAAAATCGCATTCTTCCCAGTTGTCCTCCAGTTCAGAAAACCATACCTCAGCCGTATCACGTAATTTCATTTCAACTCTCCCTGCCGTCCGGCATTTTCTTTGAACCATATTTCATCAGCCATCTCTGCATATGCAATTGCCTGAATTGTCAGGATTTTTATATGCAGGAATGGTTTGCCGCATTAGCACAATGCCGCAATCCATGCTTTGGCAGTAATCGTTCAAAAATCTGTTGCCAATAATTATAAACCAGCCAGGGGACAGGATTCTTTTACCGGACAGAAGTACTTCAGAAAGTACCGCACAGAACCGGGAAAGAAAACAGATTCCATCAGATCCTGTTATCTTGAGTTAAGGTGAAGAATTCTTCTGAAAAGGTTTGATCACTGCACACCTGCACTTCTCATCTTCATAAAAAGCAGAGCAATGTATGCCCTGCTCAATTTCGAGCATTCTTCTGCTGGTCAGCAGAAGAGATCCATTACCATACGATTTTCCCCGATTCCATTTCTCATCGGAGGAGGACAGTGCGATTCTGTCGGGACCTGACCGTGATCTGTTCAGGAACCATCACAGGGCAAGTGCAGCACAAAGACCGGCTTCGGTTGCCTTGTTGGCAGGACCGGCTTCTCTGGCATCGCCGATCACATAGACTTCTCCGCAGACTTTCTTCGCAGCTTCCTCCAGCGGATTGTACGGTTTGACACCCATGGCGAGAACGATGGTGTCGAACCCGCCGATGGTGTATTCCTGACCGCCCTGCTCATAGACAACACCGTCTTCATTGAATTTCTTTACCGTCGCATTCACAATCTTCTGAATTCCTCTGTCTGCCAGACGCGGAATCAGGAAGGCACGCGGAGTCGGAGCTTCATCTAATGCAATATCTTCGCGCATCTCCAGAATAGTCACCGCTTTGTTGTGTTCCCCCAGATAGTCGGCTGTTTCAACGCCGGTCATACCGCCGCCGATCACCAGTACTCTCTGGCCGGAGTTAACGGCATTGTCAAGAATTTCCTGAGCCGTGGTGACCCGCGGACCGCCGATGCCTTCGATCGGCGGGCAGGCAGGTTTTCCACCGGTTGCCAGAACAATCGCATCCGGTTTGAATTCTGTCAGGAATTCCTCGTTGACTTCGGTATTCAGCAGACAGGTGACACCATACTTTCTGCACATCGTGAGATAGTATTTAATCGCCGTCGCAATATCCTGCTTGGTCGGCGGAATGGACGCTAACCGGAACTGGCCGCCGAAGTGCCCTGTCTTTTCGGCAAGTGTGACATCATGTCCTCTTCTCGCAGCATTCCAGGCCGCCTGCAGACCGGCCGGACCGGAGCCGACAACCAGAACTTTCTTTTTATTTGTGACCGGCGTGAAATCATATTCCAGCTCATGGCCTGTCACAGGGTTGATCAGACAGGAGATACTGCCTCCGCCATTCAGATAGCCAAGGCACGACTGTGTGCAGCCGATGCACGGTGCGATCTCATCTGTTCTTCCTTCTTTGACAAGATTCGGAATATTCGGGGCAGCGACGGACGCGCGGCCGAAGGAAATGAAGTCAGCACAGCCATTTCGCAGTGCGCCTTCCGCGGAGAACGGAGAGTATCTGCCGACGGAGATGACCAGAATATTAACACATTCTTTAATCACTCTGGTCGGGAATTGATTGAATCCCTGCGGCATCTCCGGGGAAGCGGACATATACTGCATGGACGCATATGTCATGACAGAAATATGAATGGCATCCGCGCCTTCCTCTTCCGCCATGCGGGCAACGTTGCAGGATTCCTCCAGCGTCCGGCCGCCGTGGACTTTTTCATCCCAGCCGAAACGGAATGTCATGACAAAGTCATTGCCGACTTTCTTCCGGATGTTGCGGAAGATCTCACGCGGGAATTTCATACGGCCTTCGAAGTCACCGCCGAATTCATCGTAGCGCTTGTTGGCATGCGGTGACATGAACTGAGCGACGATATAACCGTGTGCGCCATGAACTTCAACACCGTCTGCGCCTGCCTTCTTTGCCCGTACCGCAGCGTCGCCGAACTGATCGATCAGCTGCCATACGCGTTCATTCGTCATCTCATCCGGAATCACATTCAGCGACGGACATGCGACTCTGGATGGAGCTTCCGGAGTCAGATTGAAGATGTACGGCGGAGCGGTCTGTCTGCCGCAGTGATGAAGCTGAACCAGAACTTTGGCCCCGGCTTCGTGGATCGCATCCATCAGCTTCCGAAAGCCTTCAATCTGCTCATCCTTCCATAAACCGACTTCATTCAGAACAGCTTTGCCATGCGGGTCGACAGCTGTGACCTCAATAATAATCAGACCAAATCCGCCCAGTGCTCTGGTGCGGTAATACTCAATCATCTGATCGGTCACAAATCCTTCATAATTGCCTAAATTGGTGCCCATGGGAGGGACGACAAAACGGTTTTTCAATTTCATTGTGCCAATCTTCCCCGGGGCGAGAAGTTTTTCAAATTTCATTATGGTTTCCTCCATGAAACGATGTTTCTGAATATACTGTACCTGTCCGCCCCGCATCCCTTCAATGCATGCATGGTGTATATATTTTGGTTTACTGTCCTTTTCGCATCAGTCTGATGCAAGAGTAATGCATGGAGAATCGCGTAAGTGAACCGGGCGAATGATCTCTTTCCGGAAAAACTCTTCTCCATTCATTACAAGTGCCGCCGGATAATATCCCGAATGATCAAAGGCAGAACTGCTCCGAACGCACACCGGCAGTTCTGAAGTATGAAACAACCCGCACATTTCAAAGAACAGATTTGAAAACCCCATTCGCAAACCAGTTCCGTATGAGGCAGCGCATTGTTTGCCTGAACTGGGTTTTATCAGCAGATATAAAGTGCGGAAGTTCCTGTCAGCTATTCCGCAATCTGTCCAAGGAACAGCGGTTCCGGTGTTTCGCTATCGGTAAAGAGAATGAACCTGAAAGGATGATCTGCCCTGAACTCTTTGATAACCGGTTCTTCCTCGATCGGCATAGCTCCTTCCGTCATCAGAACAACTGTAGCGGCTGCCGCCTCAATACCGCCTTCGTCGGTTTTGATTCTTGCCTTCTGAATGATATCGGTAATATACAGTTTCATCTCTTCACTCATACCGGAGAAATCCGCTTCGGGCAAAAAAGCCAGCTCAGCACCGCGGGCTTTGCAGAAACGGATCAGTTCATCCCCGGAAAGGGAGGTCTCTGTTTCAAATTTTGGCAGGGTAACATCAACGGTTTCAACGCTTGCCGAACGAAGCTTTTCCATCGCATTCTCCGGATCGCCCAGTATAAACAATGCATTGATACCGCCCTGCATGGGAAGACAGACCAGTGTTGTTTCATCATCTTCATAGAATGCGAATTCACCTCTCTGATACATGAACTCCTTCTTTACCGTCCTTCCGTCACAGGCAGTAAAGGCTCCTTCCTCTGTCAGATATTCATCGAATTCTGTCATCCATGCTGTGCGCAGATAAATCGTATTTGCCAGAACCAGATCGGAAGCGGAGAGATCATTGCTTATCTTTGAAATGAGACCATTGGTATTCTCATTGATCCAGCTGTTCACCGCATCGGTGATCCTGTCCTCTGAGACATTCTCTGCCACGGCATTGTAGTGTTCTTTTACATATGCTTTATACGCTTCAGAGAGTTCACCGGAGGATTTTGTATTGCGCCAGACGGAGTTCTCAAGACTGAACGCTCCGTCCGGTGCTTTCGCAGAGTCACCATAGTATTCCCTGTTTTCTTCAAACGCATCAATCGCATTCTTCAGCCAAAGATTGAAACGGTCTTCCGATGCGGTTATGGAAGAATACCATCGGTTCATTTCCTCCATATCCGAAAATCCCATTGCGGAAAGAAGTTCTTCTTTTGTATCACTGTCTGCGCCTGCAGCCGCAAGCGCCAGTGCCGCCCGGAAGGATGCCGGAGAAATGATGTAGTTCTGATTCTCATAGCCGCAGGCTTCAATAAAGCGGACAAGAGAAGAAGTAAAGTCATCCATCACATCCACGTTCAATGGCAAGACTGCATCAGGCTTTTTAGTTTCCTGCACAGCAGTCGGTTCGGATGTCTGATGTGACTCCTGTGATGATGTCTTTGCAGTGCCGCAGCCACTCAGTAATGCGGCGAACAAAGATAATAACGTTACGGAAGAAAACAGTTTCTTTTTCATGATGCTCTCCTCTTGAAATCTGCCTGTTCTGAAGGATCAATATCTCATCCTCCGGTTCATCCAGGACAATGGCTGTGCATTGCTTTCCAGACATGTTTTTATGTCAGGATTATGATCAGTTCGCTTCAATTATAATCCTATCGCGCTGTCACCAATACTGCGCCACTCACTTTACCCCAGCGCGGCACATGACGGCCTCTTTGATCAATTGATATCGCTCTTCCGTGGAAACATACGATTCATTTCCATAACAGAAGACGATCGTAAATTCCGATCGCAGAAAAATCAAGCCGGCGCTGTTTTTCGGCATCGCTCAGCTGAATGGACGATTACTTTTCTGTTCGTATATGGAGTAAGATGGAAGAAATCATATCTTAGAAGATCGGCAGACAGCAGGTAACAAAAACTGTCGTTATTCTGAAACTTCAGAATTCACTTCTGTCAGAAGAGAGGAGAAATCACTCATGGATGAAAAGAAAAACAAAGCAAAGAAAGAAAGACTGACAACTGGCAATGACACAGTTTTAGAAGAAGTTGATCTTCAGAATGTGTCCGGCGGAAACGCATCTTACGGATCCAAAAAGTGGTACCGCTGTCCGAAATGCGGCGGTTTCTGCTATCCCACAGGAACAGGAGTCAATATCGGAAGCTCCAGTTATTATCCGGTAGGCCTTCATTGGCATTATGAATGCTCACATTGCGGGGAGCTTTACCTGGAATGTGAACTCGACGGAACTGTTGAGCCCCGGATTTAAAAAACTACTGAAGTTAAGTCAGAAACTGATCAGGACATGCAATGTTCTGCTGTTTCCCATTCAATTCCCGATCCCTCACATGTTACTGATCTGGCGTTTTGTCCCTAAACTGCTCTGACAATTTGTCCCTGATCTGCTCGATGAGTTTGGAGGAATTGCTATGAACGTCATATTGTGTTCTGTTTCATCGAAGAATTATAACGATCATGTCATCAACGGGTTTGTGCATTACGCACTTTCTTCTTATATTGATTATGCGATTCCTTTTTTACGCGTTCTATCACATTGAGGAAAACCAGATTGTGCTTAGGAAAGGCGAGGAACAGATCGACACAATAAGGCCAGCCAGAAGAATAGAGAAACTGCCTAAATATTCACCCAGGCTCGGCTGCGTCTGCAGTTTGCTTGATCGCATGTCAGAAAATGATTGGTTGGATATAGTTTCTCTTTCGGATCTTGGAGAAACCGCAGAGGAAGCCGAACATGCATATCATTGGATTCTGGATAAAGGAATCAGATTATCTTTTTTTGATGCCAGCTATCTGAATCCGGACATCCTGGTGATAGGTTCCAATCCGTCTGAGTATCAGAAACTGTTGATTCATAATCTGATTACGAACTACTACTTGTTGAAAGATAAGGGACAAGTCATACCGAAAGAAAAGATTTCAAGGCTCACAGCCTTGGAATCGGCCAAAAAAAGTGATCCAAAATGTCATAAATGACGCAAACATGGCAGTACCGATAATCCACTATACGAAAACTATGATCGGCGCTTTCGCCAGAGAAACCCTGACGTCAAAAAGTGCATTTTACAAAAACAGATAAAGCAAGGGAAAGATATACGGAATGAACCGTATTTCTGAACATCAATCCTGATCATCCGTTCATAAATGAATATCCATCATACAAGCTTGCGGAAAATTCGGATTTTGCTTGCGGTTTTTTCGGAGTGGCCTAGCGGAAAAGTCGGATTCGACATCAGTATTGTTTCCATGGAGGAATGCAAAACCAAATCCTACACGGACGTCATAAACGAATACAAACCTTACAAGAAAAAGGAGCTCTGGAAAAGATTAGAATCCAACGTATGCGAATACTGTGGCACTAAATCCGAAAACCCCTGCAGAATTTTCACGATCAGACGCCTCAAGGAGTTGAGGGACGAACCATGGGCAGAGCCCATGAGAGCCATGAGAAGAAAAACACTCGTCGTCTGTCCAACCTGTTACAATCTCATTCTTTACTCACGCTCAATCAAGCGTAACGATTGATGGAAAGCCGGATGCGCCGAGAGGTGCCTGTCCGGTTTGGGGAAAGGCGTGGAGAAACCTGCATTGACTGATTATCATTGTAAGGCGCCCCACGCCTATTCCATAAGTCATTGAAGTAATCAAACAGTAACTAGATGTACCAAACTGGAATTTGAAGTACATTCTTTCGCAACAATCCTGGCTGAGGGCAGTTACAGATGATTGCTCCCATTCCTCGTTTCTTTTCATCCACTTTATCAAGAACCAGGAACGCCGATGTCTCATCGGCTGTTACGGAAGTGCCCTGCTTAATTTCAATTGGATAAAGGATTCCATTCTCCTCAATAATCAGATCTATTTCACTTTCCACTTCGATGACTTTCCCGTCCTTTTTTACCTTTTTCTTATCTTTTCCCCTGTAATAAGAAACACAGTATCTGTAATCAATTCCTCTGTTCGAATACGATTTCAATATTTCTGTGATGACAAATGTTTCAAAGAATGCTCCGCTCATTGCACCGTTCGCAAGCGTTTCTGGTGTAAGCCAGCGTGTAAGATACGCCGCAAGACCAGTATCACGAAAATATAAT
>JAFWCM010000070.1 GCA_017536885.1 Solobacterium sp. | reverse complement strand
GCTTATACCCTGGACCTTGCGGATATCAGGGATGCGGAGTTTGATCTGGTTTCCCATGTGCCATATACCGGAAATGCGCAGACGCCGCCGGTAAAGGTCGTCTTTCAGGGAAACGAGCTGAAGGAGGGAACCGATTATACCATGGAGTACCGGAATAATACGGAACCCGGCAAGGCGTCAGTGATCGTCCGCGGAAGAGGCGGCTACGCGATGGAAAAGGAACTCTTCTTTGATATCGCTCCCTTAACGATTCAGGGCGTCCGGGATCAGTACAGCTATACCGGAAAAGAAATCTCTCCGGAGGTTACGGTAACCTTCGGAGAAACCCTGCTGATCAAGGATCAGGACAATGCTCTTTCCTATCGAAACAATCGCTGGCCGGGGACGGCAGAAGTCATTGTGACGGGAATGAACGGCTATGCATTTGAAGAAGTTCTGACCTTCCGGATTGTTCAGGCGAAAGATCCGGAGGAGGAAGAGGATAGTTCTTCTTCCCCGGTGCCGGTTCTTCCGCAGGCTGATACAGCAGTCCGGCATGCTTCGCCGAATACCTCCGATCCGTTTGAATCCGCAAAACACTGGATGGTCTTTATGACTTCAAGCCTGACAGCGCTTGGAAGTCTCCTGGCTCTGAGACACAGGCGCTGAGCTTTTCGCATAACGATACCCATAGATACCGCCGGAAGGGCATGATCCTTCCGGTTTTTTTGTGTCTTCTGCCTCCCGTCAGGCATTGCGCCGACCGCGGATGGGCGCAGTTTTCCTGGAATTTTGTTTCAGAAACATATAATTGGGTACCCAATCATTTCGCAGAAAAGTATGCGAATTCGATGGAAATTCTTCTTGAAATACAGGTCTGTTGTGGTATCGTTGTGGTAGAAAGTGACACGAAGTGGAGGAAAGTGGAGTAACCGGGAATGTTCATGGGGGAATACAGGCACAGCCTGGACTCGAAAAACCGACTGATCGTTCCTGCCCGCTTCCGTGATGAGCTGGGTGACACTTTCATCGTTACCAGATATCTTGACGGCTGCCTTACGGTATATACCCAGGCGCAATGGGAGAAACTGACGGAGCGTCTCAGCTCCATTCCCATGACAAATAAGGCCGGCCGTCAGCTGAACCGTCTGTTTCATGCCATGGCGAGTGAATGCGAGCCGGACAGTCAGGGAAGGATTCAGCTCCCCCAGCCGCTGGTGAAGGCTGCCGGGATCGCGCGGAAGTGCTGCGTGATCGGGGCTGGCGACCATGTGGAAATCTGGGCGGAAGAGCGTTGGGACGAATACAACGCGGTAAGCGATGAGGCATTCGAAGAAGCCGCGGAATCACTCACGGAGTTTCTTCGCTGATGGAACATGTAAGTGTACTGCTTCATGAGACGATCGATCTTCTCAATGTGAAGCCGGATGGAATCTACATCGACTGCACCCTCGGCAGAGGGGGACATGCAAAAGAACTGCTGAACCGTCTCGAAAGCGGCCATCTCTATGCATTTGACAAAGACGAGACGGCGCTTCGGGAATCACAGGAAACATTGTCAGAATTCAGCGGACGCTTCACCCTGATCCATTCCGATTTCCGGAATCTCAAAGAAGCGCTCGCAGAATACGGGGTAAGGGAAGCCGACGGCGTCATGATGGACCTCGGGGTTTCCTCACCGCAGTTTGATGATCCCTCGCGGGGATTCTCGTATCGCTTTGATGCACCGCTGGATATGCGGATGGATCAGAGCGCTTCGTTGTCCGCATATCATGTCGTCAATGAGTACCGCTATGAAGATCTTGTCCGCATTCTTCGCATCTACGGGGAAGAACCCAATGCCGTAAGAATCGCACGTGCCATCGAACGCCGGCGCGCAAAGAGCGCCATCGAAACAACCGGACAGCTGGTGGAAACCATCCGTTCGGCACTGCCGGAGAAACTCCTTCGTAAGAAGGGACATCCGGCAAAACAGACCTTCCAGGCAATCCGGATCGAAGTCAATCACGAACTGGATGCCCTGGAACAGGGACTTACGGACGCCTGTGATCTCCTGAAACCGGGCGGCCGCTGCGCTGTCATCACCTTTCATTCCCTGGAGGATCGAATGGTGAAGAGCGCGTTCAGAAAACTTTCCTCTGCTCCATTTGTGGATCCGAGGCTTCCGCTGAAGGAATCACAAATGGAGCAGGCCTCCTTCTCACTGATCACAAAGCACCCCGTGCTTGCCGGTGAAGAGGAGCTGGAGAGCAATCACAGAGCGCACAGTGCAAAACTCAGGGTGATAGAAAGAAAAAGGGATAAGGAAAATGGCTAAGTCGCTGAAGAAGAAAAAGAAGAAAAAGCTGAGACTGCCGGTTTTTACAGCTGTTTTGTTTTTCGTGTCGGTCATGTCCTATCTGGCGTCGGTTCTTTTTCTGCGTACCTACAACAACTCTCTGAGTTCGGAGAGGCAGAAGATCCTGGCGCAGATCAACGAACTGCAGGTTCAGAACGATGCCGTGGCAGTTGAAGTCAATACCCTTAACAACCGGGAACGCGTGAACTCCATTGCCGCCGACAACGGCCTGAGCCTCGAGCAGAACAATATTATAACGATCACAAAAACCGACGGGGAGTAATGGATGAGGAAGCGGGGCAACCGTTCGGTACTGTTTACATTCATCACAGCATTAGTGGTAATGGCAATACTGGCCACTAATGTTTTTTTCGTTGCCATCAACAAGGTTCATTACCGCTCCGGCACTGATCTTCACTCCTACGCCGACTCCGCCAACACAATCCGCGAGACCACCAAGGCGATGCGGGGAAACATCTACACAAGAAACAACACGATCATCGCCGAAGACAACCGCACCTACAACATCATCTGCATTCTCGATGAAAACCGGCTGGCGGTAGAAGGGCAGATCACCTATGTCAAGGACAAGGAGAAAACCGCGGCCGAGCTGTCGAAGATCCTGCGCACGGACAAGGACAAAATCCTGAACTTCCTCTCTCAGGACGTCTATCAGACCGAGCTCGGAACGGCGGGAAGAAACCTCTCCGAATCCACGAAGAAACAGATCGAAGCCCTGAATCTTCCCGGCATCGAATTCACCGACAGTATCCAGCGCGTCTATCCCCTGGGCACCTTTGCGTCCAATCTCATCGGCTTTGCCCAGTCGGATGAGACCGGCTCGACGGTGGGCAAGATGGGAACCGAGCTGTTTCTCGATACGTATCTGCGCGGGGATGACGGCTACCGCGTCTACCAGGCGGATAAAAACGGATATATCCTTCCCGGCATGAAGGAAGACGTCAAATCCGCTTCCAACGGAAACAACGTCTACACGACCCTCGACCAGGAAATTCAGGAAGCGCTCGAAGAGTCGTTCCTGATGAGTGAGAATCTCTTCCACGCAACCCGGATCTGGGGTGCCGTCATGGAAGTCGACACCGGCAAGATCCTGGCCTGGGGCCAGTATCCGAGCTTTGATCCCAATACCCTGAACATCACCGACTACAACAACTACGGTGCCCAGATTCCCTATGAGCCCGGCTCCACCCTCAAATCCGTGACCTGGGCGGCTGCGATCAATGAAGGCGTGTATGACGGGGAAGCGATGATCGACGCCAATGAGTATTACTACGAGTGGGATGAAGAGAGAAACCCGCACCGCGTCGACTACGCCCCCAGCATGCCGATCACCAACGCCTCCGGCAAGAAGTTCGGCGTCATCGACTACAATCACGGTCTGATGTATTCGTCCAACGTCGTCGCCGCTTCCATTCAGTCGGAGCTGTTGACCCCGGCAAAGCATCTGGAATACCTCAAGGCATTCGGGTTCTTCTCCTCGGTCAAAACCGACGGCATGCCGGAAGAAACGGGAATCCTGAACTTCACCTGGCCGAGTGACAAGCTCGCGCTTTCCTATGGTCAGGGTTCCACCGTGACGATGCTGCAGATGCTGCAGGCGTATTCCGCGATCTTCGGCGACGGCGTCATGGTGCGTCCGTACTATGTCGAAAGCATCCGCGATGCCTATGACAACAACCGTATCCTCTACCAGTCGGAGGTGAGAACCACCGGCAATCCGATCACCGCCGAAACCGCCCATCAGCTTCAGAAGATTCTCTACGATACCGTCAATGCGGATGACGGAACCGCGAAGTACTATGTGATTCCCGAATGCGAAGTCATCGGAAAAACGGGAACGACCCAGGTCGCGATCAACGGCTCCTATCTCTCCGGTTATACGATCGCTTCCTTCATGAGC
The DNA here is from genome assembly GCA_017536885.1 of Solobacterium sp. Taxonomy (GTDB): domain Bacteria; phylum Bacillota_I; class Bacilli_A; order Erysipelotrichales; family Erysipelotrichaceae; genus Bulleidia. The sequence goes on along the minus strand of JAFWCM010000070.1, from coordinate 16,708 downwards.
GGTATGCCTGCGGATGATCCCAAGGTTGCGATCTACTACTGCTTTGAAGCACCTTACAACCACGATGCCCATTACTACACCGAGCCGGTGCAGAACCTGCTTCGGAAGACGGCGATGCGGCTGGGCTACGCCAATGTCAACACCGGCGAAGAACCGGTGGAAGAGGGACAGGAAACAGAACAGGGAGAAGAAGGCGAACCGGAAGAGACCGAGCTGCTGGTGGCAGGGGATATGCCGCAGCTGGTCAATCATTCCCTGACCTATGCCGGCGAAAAGCTTGCCGGACTCAACGGTACGGTGATCGTTCTCGGCAATGGCAATACCGTGATCGATCAGTATCCCAAAGCCGGAACACTGGTCGACAACGGCGAAAAGATGTTCCTTCTGACAGATACCAACTCCTTTGTGATGCCGGATATGAGCGGATGGACCCGCAAGGATGTCACAGCGCTCTGGCAGGTGACGCAGTTCGGCTTCCGCCTCCATGGCGAGGGCAGGGTGAGCGAACAGAACATTCCTCCGGGGACGATGATCACCCGCGGTACTGAGATCGAAGTTGAGTTCGAATGAGACCGTATTGTATAATCAGTGCGCGTTTTCAAAGGAGGACATATGATAAACTGTCTTGTTTCATTTACCGCAGGCCTTCTGATCGTGTTCTTTCTGATGCCTTCCTTCATCGATCGGATGAAGAAGCTGAGCTTCAATCAGACCGTCAGTGAATACAGCCTGCAGGAATACAGGGAAAAGGCAAAGACACCGATCATGGGCGGCGTCCTCTTTATCGCTGCACCGGTGATTGTGACGATTGTCTCCCAGTGCATTTACGGCTTCAATGCCGAAACCATGCTTTTACTGTTGTCGTATATTGGCTACGGGCTGATCGGGTGTATCGATGACTGGCTGATCGCCGTAAAGAAAAACAACGAGGGACTGACTCCTTTGCGGAAGTTTCTGATGCAGGTAGTTCTTGCCGTACTGCTGTTTCTTTTATACCGGCAGACCGGCGCGCCGCTGGCACTGCGGATTCCCTTTACGGGCAAGAGCGTATATCTGGGTGTTTTTTATATCGCCCTGATTCTCTTCATGTTTGCCGGCAGCTCCAACGCCGTCAATCTCACCGACGGCATGGACGGGCTTGCGGCGGGATGCGCCGTACCTTCATTTGCGGTCTTTCTGATTCTCTCACTGCTTGCCGAAAAGCCGTGCGCCGTTTCGTTTTTCGCGGCTGTGATCGGGGCACTGATCGGATACCTATATTATAATGTCAAGCCGGCGAAGATCTTCATGGGCGATACCGGCTCGCTGGCCCTTGGCGGGGCGCTTGCGGCCGGGGCTCTGATTCTCAAGCAGGAACTTGCGCTGATTTTCATCGGCGGGGTCTTTGTGATCGAGACCGTGTGCGTCATCATCCAGCAGGCTTCCGTAAGGCTCAGCGGCAAGCGGGTCTTCCCGTATACCCCGATTCACTATGCCTTCGTGCTTCCCAAATGGCAGAGAGGACTGGGAATGGGGGAGGTGCAGACGGTTCATCTGTTCTGGCTGGCGTCTCTTGTGTTTGCACTGCTGGGATTGTTCGTCGCCCTGAACTGATTCGTGAATTCTGAAAAAAAACCCTTTTCCTTAAACTGATTTATGGTATATCATTGTGATTTGCACGAGGAGACGGGTTTTTTTCATGGACAGGGAAAGGTTTGACACCACGAATACCGAAGTTCAGATGATCATGGTGATCAAGCTTCATCAGCTGCAGAGAGAAACACTGCCGACCCTGACCTACGGATGCCTGGAATCCTACCTGTGCGATGAACTGTGGAAAACGGCATCTCCGCGCTCCCTGCATGAAGCCGCAGATGAAATTTTCTCGGTGAATGGAAATGAACTTGTGAAATTCCTTGCGAGAAAAGCAGTATTGGATTCTAAAAATGCAAGTCTTTCCGATTTTTCGGATTTAATTGGAGGATAAGTCATGAGCACGAAAACGACAAAAAAGAGTCTCTTACCGTTTTGGGCGGTAGTGGCGGTTTTGGCCGTCCTGATCGCATCGACATTCAACATGATCAAAAACGGTCTGAATCTCGGTCTTGACCTTGTCGGCGGATTTGAAATTCTGTACGAAGTCTCACCGCTTGCGGAAGAAAATGCCGATGTGAAAATCGACATGGGCGCGGTGACCAACTCCATTCAGAAACGTGTCAACGTTCTGGGTGTCAGTGAACCGATGATCACGGTCGAAGGAAACAACCGGGTCAGAGTTCAGCTGGCCGGCGTTGCCGATCAGGAAAGCGCCCGTCAGATGATCGGCACCACAGCCAATCTCACGTTCCGCGATACCAATAACGAACTGCTTGCGGATTCCTCCATCATCGTCGAAGGGGGAGCTTCGCTGGCATATCAGGACGGCCGTCCGATCGTCTCTCTGAAGATCGCCGATCAGGCGAAGTTTGCCGAGATCACGCAGGACATCTCTTCCCGCACCGGCGGAAACAATGTCATGATCATCTGGCTCGACTGGGAAGAGGGCGACAATTACGCCGAAGAATATCAGAAGAGCCTGGCCGGCCAGGAGCCCAAATACATCAGTGCCGCCAGCGTCAGAAGCCAGATCAGCGGTGACTGCGTCATCGAAGGAAACTTCACTGACGCCGAAGCGAGAACCCTTGCCGAACTGATCAACTCCGGTTCGCTTCCGGTCAAGATGACGGAAATCTCCAGTAACGTCGTCAGCGCCCAGTACGGTGCCGACGCGCTGCGCAGAACCGCGATTGCCGGTCTTATCGGCATTGTGCTCGTCGTCGCCTTCATGATCTTCCAGTACCGGGTACCCGGCATCGTCTCCGGAATCATGCTTGCGGCTTACATCTGGGCGGTATTCGGAATCTATGCGCTGATGGGTGCGGTATTCACCCTGACCGGTATCGGAGCTCTCGTGCTCGGTGTCGGTATGACGGTAGACGCCAACATCATCAGCTATGAGCGCATCCGCCAGCAGCTTTATAAAGGCCGCTCGATCCGTTCGGCGGCAGCGGAAGGTCAGAAACAGTCCTTCTCCGCGATCTTCGATGCCCAGTTCACAACACTCATTGCCGGTCTCATCATGTATATCTGGGGCAACGGCGCCGTGCGCGGATTTGCGACGATGTTAATCGTAACCGTCGTCATGACCCTGGTGCTCAACGTCGGATTCTCGAGATGGCTGCTGAGACAGCTGACCGAGTCCGGCATCTGTGACGGTCATCCGGAATGGTTCGGCGTTAAGAAGGAACAGATTCCCGATGTGAACAAAGGCCAGAGCCAGTTCTACTTCGGCATCCGCGGCTTCGACTATGTGGCCAAGGCGAAGTACCTGATCCGCACCAGCCTTGCAATCCTTGGCGTGGCGCTGGTTCTCGGCATCGTCAATGCGGCAGGGGGAAGAGGCTTCATGAACCTCGGCATCGACTTCGCATCCGGCACCAAGCTCACCGTAACCGGTGACACCACGGTGACGATCGATGATGTCTCCGCCGAGCTCTCGAACCTCGGCTATACCAACTTCTCCTATCAGGCCGCCGGTGACTCCACCGTCTATGCGACCACCAAGACTTCGCTCTCCGTCGATCAGCTCAGGGAGATCAAGGAAGTCTTCAAGGCGAAGTACGGCCAGGAGCCGGGCGACAACGTCGTCACACCGGTCGTCGGCCGGGAACTGGTCCGCAACGCGTTCATCCTGACGATCGTTGCCTGGATCGCGATGCTCACCTATGTCGGCTTCCGCTATGAGTGGGATTACTCGATCTCGTGTCTCATCGCGCTGATGCACGATGTCGGCATTACCCTGGCGCTGTTTGCGATCCTGCGGCTGGAAGTCAATACCGAGGTCATCTCGGTGCTTCTGACGATCATCGGTTACTCGATCAACAACTCGATCGTCGTCTTCGACCGCGTCAGAGAAACGATGAAGGATGTCAAGGGCAAACCCGATTACCGCAAGATCGTCAACGATTCGCTGGATCAGACCCTGATGGTTTCCCTCTATTCCTCCTTTACCACCCTGGCACCGGTTGTGATGCTGCTGATATTGGGAAGCCGTTCCATCTTTACCTTCACCTTTGCGATGCTGGTAGGCCTCATCGCCGGTACCTTCTCCTCAATCTTCATCGCCCCGAGACTCTGGTGCTGGATCCGTGAGAACTACAAACCGAAACCGAAGGCTAAGAAGAAAAAAGAAGAAAAAGAAAAGCTTGATGAATATACCATCAAGGGAATCAATGCCTGATTTATGACAGAATGCGGCAGCTTCGGCTGCCGCATATGTTTAAATAGGGGTATGATTACAGTAAACACTGTGACTGGAGATTACCATGGAATACACAATGCTTCGAAGCAAATATCCTGTGTTTTACTTTCACGATTTCACACTGGCGGAGAGCGATACCGAATTCAGTGTGTATTTTGACTTTGAGATCGAAGGGCTGAGCCACTTCAATCCCCAGATGACCATCCCGAAGCCAAAAGGCGGCGAGCCTTATTCGCATCTTCGCACGGTGCGGCAGGCGGCGTTTTCCCTCGGCATGATCGAGCTGATCTCCTACTGGAAGCTGACCTGTGCGCCGAAGGTGATCATCGAATGCGGCAGGCTGGATGAAGAGGCGGTGCGCTGGTGGAAGAAGCTCTACTTCAATGGTCTCGGTGAATTCTTTTATAAAAACAACATCGAAACAACACCGGAGCAGATGATGGAGATCATCTCCGCCGGCGAGAAGATCACCGGCCGCATCGATGACCGCCGGTTTACCGGGTGTCTGATCCCCTGCGGGGGAGGAAAGGACTCCTTTGTAAGCATGGATCTTCTGAAAGGAATGAAGGAGGACAACCACGCCTTTGTGATCAATCACGTGATGTCCGCCGTCCATTCCGCAATCGCCGCCGGGTATACGGGCGAGAAGCTGATCATCGTCGAGAGAACCCTGGATCCGCGGATGCTCGAATTCAACAAGCTCGGCTATCTCAACGGCCATACGCCGTTTTCGGCGCTGTGCGCCTTTGCGGCGGTGCTTACGGCACTGATCTACGGCAAGCAGTACATCGCGCTTTCCAATGAGGCCAGCGCCAACGAGCCGACGATCCATGGTTCGAGGGTAAATCATCAGTACTCCAAGACCTTTGAATTCGAGAAGGATTTCAAAAACTACATGGATCATTACCTGACGCCGGAAATCCATTACTTCTCACTGCTGAGAGGCCTGAGCGAACTGCAGATCGCCGGCATCTTCAGCCGCCTTACGGAATATCTGCCGGTCTTTCGCTCCTGCAATGTCGGCAGTAAGGAAGAGCGCTGGTGCGGGCATTGCGCCAAGTGCCTGTTTGTATGCATCATGCTCTCCGCATTTGTCGATGACGAAACCCTGGGTTCGATCTTCCATGCGGACATGCTGAATGACGAAACGCTGATCCCGCTGTTCGAACAGCTGACCGGCATCACCGATGACAAGCCGTTTGAATGCGTGGGCACCAGGGAAGAGGTCAACACCGCCGCCGCGGTTGCCATACGCACTCATCTCGAAAAAGGCAAGGCACTGCCTCTGCTCTATGAGCACTACCGGAGGTCTTCCTATTATCCGTATTACAAAGACAAGAAGATCGACTGGGATCAGTACAACAGGGAGAACCTCGTACCGAAGGAATATGAACCGCTGATCTTTGCCCGTCTTTCGGAGATGAAAGACCATGAACACTGAAGCGTGGAAGGCGGAGTTTGAAGGCAGGAAAATTCTGATCTGGGGGTTTGGCAGAGAAGGAAAATCCTCGCTTGCCTGGATCCGTCATCTTCTTCCCGATCTTCCGCTTGCGGTTGCCGAGCCGGCCTCCCGGCTGGAGTCTCTGCGGCAGATGAACCTTGAAAACGTGACCCTGATCAGAGAAGAGGAGATCAATACGGATGACTATGATCTGATTCTGAAATCTCCCGGCATCGTCTTTCCGAAGGGGATGGACCGCTCGAAGATCAGCCAGCAGTCCCATCTGTTTTTAAAACACCACCGCCAACAGACGATCGGAATCACCGGCACGAAAGGCAAAAGCACGACCGCAAGCCTTGCGGCCGCAGTGCTTTCCGAACAATACCGCACCCATCTTGTCGGCAATATCGGCATCCCGTGCTTCGATATTCTTCCCGAACTCAAAGAGGAGGATCAGGTGGTCTTTGAGATCTCCTGCCATCAGCTGGAGTACTGCCCCTATAGTCCCAGGATCGGTGTTTATCTCAATCTCTATGAAGAGCATCTCGATCACTACGAAAGCTTTCAGGCTTACGGTGATGCCAAGGCCAATGTGTTCCGCAATCAGGAAGAGGGGGATATCGCCATCCTCCATGAAGATCTTCCCTATGCAGAAGAAAGGGAAGATGCGTATCTGATCGGCCGTGATATCCATGCCGAAGGAAAGACGCTGTTTTTCAAGGAGCACAGTGTCACCGCAAAGCATCCGAAGCTGATCGGCGCCCACAATATGACCAATGCGGCAATTGTCTATGCGATCGCAAGGCTGCTCGATGTCAGCGATGCGTCCTTTCTCAGGGCGCTCGATGAATTTCAGCCGCTTCATCATAGGCTCGAGAAGATCGCCGAAAAAGACGGCATCACCTATGTCAATGACAGCATCTCCACGATCGGCCAGGCTTCGATTGCGGCACTGAACTCGCTTCCGGAGACGGATGTGATACTGATCGGCGGGATGGACCGCGGCATCGATTACAAAGCCCTGGAAGACTGTCTTGCTTCAAGGAAGGATCTTCATGTGATCTTCATGTACGCAACCGGAAGAAGGATTCACGAAGAGATGAAAACAGCCGGTCAGCTTCATGACAACATGCATGTATGCGATGATCTTGAAGCGGCGGTGAAGCTTGCAGCACGTCTTTGCCGCAAAGGGCACATCGTTCTGCTTTCCCCGGCGGCTTCTTCCTATGACCACTTCAAAAACTTCGAAGAGCGCGGTGAGGTCTTCGGCAGACTGGTGGAACAGCTATGAACTACCGGATTCTTGAACCCGATATCTCTTCGCTGCTGGCGGAAACCGGGCTGTCCTCGCTCTGTCTCAAGATGATCGCGGCGTCTTCTCTCAGCGAAGAACAGAGAGAGGAGCTTCTCGATACCGTTGATGATCTGAGCGATTCCTTTGCCCCCTGCATTGAACAGGCCTGCCAGGCGATCCTCGAAGCGAAGAAAGCCGGACAGAAGATCTTCATCGCCGGCGACTATGACGCCGACGGCATCTGCGCCACCGCGATCATGAAGGATCTTCTCGATCATCTCGGCATCGCCAACGGCTACTATATTCCCAACCGCATCAAAGAGGGCTACGGCCTCAGCGCGGCGAAGGTAAAGGCCGCCCATGCCCGGGGCTACAATGTGATCCTGACCGTGGACAACGGCGTCCGCTGCCATGAGGCGATTACATGCGCGCATGATCTCGGGATGAAGGTCATCGTAACCGATCACCACAATGCGGAAGAGGAAATCGATGCCGATGTGCTGGTGCTTCCGGAACTCATGGAAGAGAAGTTTGCCCATCTCTGCGGCGCCGGGATCGCCCTCGAGATTTCCCGGCGTCTGATCCGTGAGGACAGCCGTCATACGGCGCTTGCGGCGATTGCGCTTCTTGGTGATGTGATGCCGCTCTGGAAGGAGAACCGCCGGATTGTGCGAAGGGGAATTTCGGCCCTGAGCCGCAACGCCCTGCCGCCGGTCACGGTGCTGTTTCGGGCCAATGAGCGGATTACCGAAGATTCGATCCGCTTTCAGATCGTCCCCAGACTCAACTGCGTGGGGCGGCTCAGCGACCGGGCCAATGTGAACACCCTGGTGCAGTATCTTCTGATGAAAGACCCGGTCAAGATCGATGCCTACCGGCTTCAGCTCAACCGCATGAACGAACTGCGCCGCTCAATGAGCGCACAGATGGTCGCAAGGGCAGAGGAGCTGATGGGGGAGGATCCGATCGGAATCATCTACGACCCTTCCTTTCATGAAGGGATCTGCGGGCTGGCGGCGGGAAAACTCGCCAGAGACTATCAGCGTCCCTTTGTGGTCTTTGCGCGAAACGGCGACATGCTCAAGGGAAGCGGCCGCAGTATTGCCGGTTTTGATCTCTATGACTTTCTGCGCGATGCCGAAGGGATCGAAGCCTATGGCGGACACGCCGAGGCGCTCGGCATTTCGCTGAAGGAGACGGATGTCGAAATTTTCCGCGCTTCCGTAAGGGCACTTGTAAAACAGCACCCATTGCCCAAAACTCCTGCAGGAATGGAAGCGGTGAAGATCGAAGCGGATGATCTTTCGCCGGAGCAGATCATGGAGCTCGAAAGCATGCGTCCCTATCCCCAAGAGCTGATCACCCGGTGCATTCTTCTCGATCCCGAGATCGTGTCGGTCAATACCTGGCCGCGCATCACCCGGGCAAAGGTACGCAACAGCCGCAGCGGCTGCGATGCCGTGCTGTTTCCCCAGAAGGGGGTTTCCTGGATCGATCAGCCGCGCTATCTGCTCGGCACCCCGGAGATCAACCGCTGGCGCGACCGTATCAGCGCCCAGATCATGATCGAAGATATCGGATAAGAGACGCACTGAATCAGTGCCAAGACGGTCCGGCGTGATGATAAAGCGCGGAAATGATGATATACTTGTACTTGTTTTCAGAATCATGGATGATCCGTGATACGAAAGAAAAGAGGAGAATATGGCTGTTAAATTAGAGGATTATATTGCGACAATTCCGAATTATCCCATCGAAGGCGTACTCTTTCGTGATGTGACGCCGATTCTTCAGCACGGCGAAGCGTTCAAAACAGCAGTGGATCAGCTGGCGGAAATCGGCAGAGAACTCAAAGCCGATGTCATCTGCGGACCGGAAAGCCGCGGTTTTATCTTTGGTGCGCCGGTGGCGCTGGAACTCGGCATCGGGTTTGTGCCGGTGCGCAAGCCGGGAAAACTTCCCCGTGAAACCATCTCCTGCAAATATGATCTCGAATACGGATCCAACGAACTGTTCATGCATAAGGACAGTGTCGAGAAAGGTCAGAGAGTTCTGATTGTGGATGATCTTCTGGCGACAGGAGGTACCGCAAAGGCGGCCGCCACCATGATTGAGGAGCTGGGCGGAATCGTTGCGGGGTATGCATTCGTCATTGAGCTCGAGGGTCTTCCGGGGCGGAAGATGCTTGAAGATTACGATGTGCGGGCACTGATGGTTCTGCCGGATAAATAAGAAATCAAACCGAGGAGTCTGCTCTTCGGTTTTCTGCAAATTACAGGACAGGGAAAGGAGGAAGCTCATGGCGGATTACAAAACAGCCGGGGTACAGGATGTTCTCGATGAAGCGCGTACCTATATTAAAAATGAAGACAGTCTTTCTCTGATTTCCCGTGCCGCAAACTATGCGGCAGAGGCGCATGCCGGACAGTTCCGGCGCAGCGGGGAGCCCTATACGGTGCATCTCAACAATGTCGCCTATATCCTCGCTACCCTCCATGGCGGTCCCAAGACGATCGCAGCCGGGTTTCTTCATGATGTGATCGAAGATACCGGCATTTCCCGGGATCAATTGGCGAAGATATTCGATGATGAGATCGCGGATCTTGTCGAGTCGGTTACCAAGATCGGAGCCCTGCAGTTCAAGGGCAAGGATGATCCGGAATACCAGGCGGCCAATCACCGCAAGATCTTCATCGCCATGGCAAAGGATGTCCGCGTCATCCTGATCAAGCTGGCCGACCGCCTCCACAACATGAGAACGCTGCAGTACCAGCCGGAAGCGAGCCAGAAGCGCATCGCGGCAGAGACGCTCGATGTCTATGCGCCGATTGCCCACCGGCTCGGTATCAGTGCGATCAAGAACGAGCTGGAGGATCTTTCCTTTTTCTATCTCAACCGCAAGGAGTATTACCGCATTGCGCATCTTGTCGAAACCCGCAAGGCGGAACGGGATGAGTCGGTGCGCAAGATGATCGCGGAGATTTCCGAGATGCTGGAAGAGCACGGCATCAGCTTCCGCATCTTCGGCCGCTCCAAGCATCTGTATTCGATCTATCACAAGATGGTCGCGAGAAATAAGCGGTTCGAGGAGATTCTCGATCTGCTCGCAATCCGCATCGTGACCGAAACCGAACTCAACTGCTATGAGGTGCTCGGCTATATCCATGCCAAGTACAAGCCGATTCCCGGCCGCCTCAAGGATTACATCGCCGTTCCCAAGACCAACATGTACCAGTCGCTTCACACCACGATCATCGGCGAAGAGGGCAAGATCTTCGAAGTGCAGATCCGCACCGAAGACATGGATGCCATCGCCGAGCGCGGTGTTGCGGCGCACTGGCGCTATAAGGAAGGCGGTCATTACGACGCCCGGGCGGAACAGAAGGAGATCGAAGACAAGCTCTCCTGGTTCCGCGACTTTGCGGTTTACACCAACGACAACGAAGATGAAACCGCAAGTGATTATATGGCTGCCCTGCAGAAGGACGTCTTCGAAGCCAACGTCTATGTCATGACCCCCAAGGGCAGGGTGATCGGCCTTCCCAACGGATCGACGCCGATCGACTTTGCCTACCGCATCCATACCGATGTCGGGCATACCTGTGTCGGGGCGCTGGTCAATGACGCGATGGTTCCGCTGAACACCGAACTCCATACCGGGGATGTGGTCAGTATCCGCACCCTGAAGGGAACCGGGCCTTCAGAAGACTGGCTGAAGTTTGTCAAGACCTCGCAGGCGAAAAACAAGATCCGCGCCTGGTTTGCCAAACGCGAAAACGAAAAGCGCGAATCCATGGCTGGCCAGGGGGAGAAGGTGCTTACGGAAGAACTCCGCCGCCGCGGCTTTGAACCCAAGGACTACATGGAGAAAAAGAAGCTCGAAGCGGTCATGAAGGAGTTTTCCGCGAAGGATGTAACCGACCTGATGTACGGGATCGCGATGAAGCTCATCAATCCCACTGCGGTCTGCGAAAAGCTCACCAATCAGAAGCGCTCCCTCAACGATGAGGAAGCCCTGACCAAGCTCATCAACCGGGAGACGAAGAAACATGTGATGACGAAGACCGGAATCGTAGTTCCCGGCATCGAATCCATGAAGCTTTCGCTGGCCCAGTGCTGTCTTCCGGTCTACGGCGACAAGATCGTCGGCTATGTGACCAAGGGCGAAGGCGTCAAGGTCCACCGCTGCGATTGTGCCAATGTGGCGGGCCAGAAAGAGCGCATCATCGACTGTTACTGGGAGGAAGAGGATAATGAGCGTCTCTATGACTCCGACATTTCGATTCTTGCGGAAGACCGCAACTTTCTGCTTACGGATATCGTCAACACGATCTCCCAGTCGCGGGCACCGATGCTTAAGGTCACCGCGAATGTCAACCGCGAGGATCTCACCACCACGATCAAGCTCAGGATTCAGGTTCGGACCAGCGATCAGCTGGAAGTTCTGCTTGCCAATATCCGCAAGGTGGAGGGTGTGATCACCGCCGTAAGGGTGACACATTGACCTTGTAAAACGAAGAGAAAAGCGTATAATCGCTATTGTTCGATGACGAAGAAATCTTTTCCGCGGCCGTCTTACAGAGAAGGCGGGCAGGTGAAAGCGCCGGCGGACTGCGCAAAAGAAAGACACTTCCGAGACGCGTCTTTGAACTTTCAGTAGGAGACGCCGTATTCCGCGTTAAGGAAAGAGCGCATGATCCGAAGAGGATCGTGAACTTAGGTGGTACCGCGCATGACTGCGTCCTTTGGGCGCTTTTATTTTTTTCAGGAAGAAGAGGAAATGTGAAATGAGCTATCAGACGCCGAGAGGCACCTATGACATCCTTCCGGAACAAACCCCGGCATGGCAGGAAATGGAAGAGATGATCCGGGAGGTGTGCCGTCTGTATCGGTATACGGAAATCCGCACGCCGGTCTTTGAGGACACCCGGGTATTCAAACGGGAGAATGACTCCAGCGACATGGTCAACAAGGAGATGTATACCTTTGAAACAGGACACGACAGCTACACCCTGAGACCGGAGGGAACCGCCGGGGTGATCCGCGCCTTTGACCAGCACAAATTCTACGGCGGCAGAGAACTGCCGATGCGCCTGTACTACATGGGGCCAATGTTCCGCCATGAGCGTCCGCAGAAGGGAAGACAGCGTCAGTTCACCCAGTTCGGCATAGAGAACATCGGGGTATCCTCTCCCGAAATCGATGCCGAAGCGATTGCCCTTGGCTGTTCGATTGTCAAGCGGATGGGAATCTCCTCGGTGAAGGTATGCATCAACACCCTCGGCGATGATGCCTCAAGAGATGCTTACCGCAAGGCATTAAAGGAATACTTTACACCGCATATCGATGAGCTCTGCGGTGACTGTCACCGCCGCCTGGAACAGAACCCGCTGCGGATTCTCGACTGCAAGGCGGACGCAGACAATCCGATTCTTGCCGGGGCGCCTTCGCTGCGCGACTACCTCAACGAGGAGTCCCGCGAATACTTCCGCCGGGTGCTGGAAGCCCTCGATGCCCTGGGCATTGCCTATGAGATCGATGACCGTCTCGTGCGGGGACTTGACTACTACACCCACACGGTATTCGAAGTCAAGAGCACCCGTCCCGACAGCGGTGCTCAGGCGACCGTCTTTGCGGGGGGAAGATATGACCATCTGGTCGAGTACTTCGGCGGCCCGAAGATGTCCGGCATGGGATTTGCGATCGGCCTGGAGCGTCTGTTGTCCCTGGCTGAGGAAGAAGGATGGACGCCGAAGAACAGCGAGAAGGCACAGGTCTATGTGATCTCGCTGGGAGAAGTCGGAAGCGTGCCGCTCAAAATCGCAGAGACATTGAGAAAGGAAGGGATCGCGGCGGAAGTCAATCTCGTCGGCCGCTCGCTGAAGGCGCAGTTCAAAAGCGCTGAGCGGAACGGGGCCGAGGTGATCGTGATCGTCGGCGAGAGCGAACTGAAAGAAGGAAAGGTCAACATCAAAAACAGCAGGGACGGTCAGCAGTTTACCGTTGCCCTGGAAGAACTGATCACAAAAACAAAGGAGATGCTTGGGTAATGAAACGTACAGATCATAACGGAACCCTGCGGGCAGCCGACGCGGGGAGAGAAGTAACCCTGGTCGGCTGGTGTCAGAAGAGAAGAAATCTCGGATCGATCGTATTCATCGATCTGCGGGACCGCAGCGGCATCGTTCAGGTGGTCTTCGATGAGACCATGGCCGAGAAGGTGAAGGATGTCAGAAGCGAATACATCCTGCAGGTCAGCGGCGTCGTGCAGCTGCGCAAGGATGCCAATCCGAAGATGGATACCGGCGAGATCGAAGTGCTCGCCAAAGAGGTCCGCATCGTGAATTCGGCCGAAACCGCGCCGATCACAATCGCCGACAACACGGATACCAGTGAGGATGTCCGTCTGAAATACCGCTATCTCGACCTGCGCCGCAAGCCCCTCCAGGACAACATGATCCTGCGCCATAAAATATGCATGACGGCGCGGAAGGTGCTTGATGAGAAGGGATTCATCGAGGTTGAAACCCCGATCCTTGCCCGCTCGACGCCAGAGGGCGCAAGAGACTACCTCGTGCCTTCGCGGATTTACAACGGCCGCTTCTGGGCTCTGCCGCAATCGCCGCAGATCTACAAGCAGCTTCTGATGATCGCCGGCATGGAGCGCTATTTCCAGATCGCGAGATGTTTCCGGGATGAAGACCTGCGGGCCGACCGCCAGCCGGAATTCACCCAGATCGATATCGAGATGAGCTTTGTCGAAGAGGATGATGTCTTTGAAGTCGTCGAAGATCTCATGCGGGCGATCTTCAAAGAGACAAAGAACATCGAACTCGATGAAAAATTCGTGCGCATGCCCTGGGAGGAGTGCATGAAGAAGTACGGCACCGACAAGCCCGATCTTCGCTTCGGCAATGAAATTCACAATCTCAATGAACTCTTTAAAGACACCTCGTTCCAGGTGTTCCGCAGCGTGATCGACAATGGGGGAGAGGTGGATGCCATTGCCTTTGACGGCATCGCCGACCGCTACAGCCGCAAGAGCATCGACAAGCTTCAGGACTTCCTCAAGGCCGGCTTCAAGGCCAAAGCACTTGCCTGGCTGAAGATGGAAAACGGAACCCTGTCCGGTTCGATCGCCAAGCCGCTTTCTGAGGAAGAGAAGGCGAAGGTTGCCGAAGAACTCGGCATGAAGGACAACTCGATTGCCTTCTTCATCGCCGACAGTGCGAAGATTGCCCGCAGCGCCCTTGGCGCATTGCGTGTGAAGCTTGCGCATGAAAACGATCTGATCGACCGCTCTCTCTATAAATTCCTGTGGGTCACGGACTTCCCGATGTTTGAATACAGCGAAGAGGAAAACCGCTGGGTTGCGGCCCATCATCCCTTCACCGCACCGAAGGAAGAGGACAGAGACAAGCTGTTCAATGATCAGGAACACTGCAGTTCGCGGGCGTATGACCTCGTGCTCAATGGCTATGAGCTGCTCTCCGGTTCGATCCGTATCCATGATCAGGAACTTCAGGAACAGGTGTTTGAGGCGATCGGCCTCACGATGGAACAGGCAAGGGAGAAGTTCGGATTCTTCCTGGAAGCCTTCCGTTACGGAACCCCGCCGCACGGCGGAGTGGGCATCGGTCTTGAGAGACTGACGATGGTGCTGGCGGATACGGAAAACATCCGCGATGTCGTTGCCTTCCCGACCACCAACTCTTCGCTCGATCTCATGAGCGAGGCGCCCAATACCGTCGATGACAGTCAGCTTGCCGTTCTCGGAATAAAAACAGATATTAAAGCACCGAAAGCGGAATAAAGTCAAGACTGTTGGAGTCGCTTTGTTTTTGCTATATTGAAATTGCCGGAAGGATCACATATTTTTCCAACACATTGATATAGGGAGTTCTGATTATCGTCATGGAGTGAATGCCTGGTACGGCCAGGAATCCCGATGGATGGATAAGAACACCCACCTCTACATAAGAGGGAACATATCAGCCCTTCTGGCTTTGTAAAATCAAAAAACAGTCTCTTCGCGGGACTGTTTTCTATTGTTAACGGGACGGTCTTCTGCGCCTGCGGCGCTTTTTCGATTTTGATTTCCGGCCGGTGAGCTTCAGGATCAGCGGCAGAAGGATCAAAGCCGTAAGCATGCATGCAAGGAAGATGCACAGGGTCTTGTGGCTGTTGTAGAAGGCGATCGCCTGATTTTTGAAGTGAAGCAGCTGACTGTGCCTGGCGCTGATGTCACTGCTGATCTCAAACTCCCTCAGCAACTGTCCGTTGGCTTTGACGGTTACTTTGCCCAGGGGATCTCCTTGGCTGAGCGGAGCGTGAATCGCTTCCGGCAGATCCTGTTCCACCGTGATTTCGGCGTCCTTGGGAAGATCGAGGGCAATCGTCTCCGGCATGCGGACCACGATCTCTTCGGCATCGAAGCTGTCTTCGATGGGGATTCTCGCAATTTCCTGAGAAGCCTCGGCCACCGTGCGGAAGGCGTAGTTTTGCTCATAGAAGGTATAGACCGCCGAGGCATCGGCGATATGGCCGGTATTTTCGGAATGTCCCGTCACCAGGATCAGATGCATGCCGTTGAATTCCGCATGGGAGGCAAAGCATCTGCCGGCCGGGTTGGTGAAGCCGGTCTTGCCGCCGAGGAAGCCGGGAATCTGATAGGAGTCTTCGCCGTTGTTGATAAGACCCCAGGAGGTGGACTCGAGCAGCAGCCCGCCGGGCGAAGAGGCAAGGGGAGTTGTCAGGTAGTCGCGGCTGGCAATGATCTCCCGGAACAGTGGACTCTTCAGGGCATATTCGAAGAGCAGGGCGATATCCGCTGCCGTGCTGTAGTGATCTCTGTCATGAAGACCGGTCGCGTTGGTGAAGCGGGTATTTGTCATGCCGATCTCTCTGGCCTTTTCGTTCATGTGTTCGACAAAGGCTTCGACACTGCCGTCGGCTCTGATGGCAAGGGCCTGAACGGCATCGGCACCGCTCGGCAGGACCACCCCGTAGAGGAGATCTCTTACCGTCGGCTGGTCCCCGGGCTGAAAGCCGGCCACCGAGGCATTGGCTTCGATCAGCCCGTCCCACATCCGCGGTTCGATATATATGGTCTCTTCGAGATCATCAAAGGCTTCGATCGCCAGGACCGCCGTCATGATCTTGGTCATGCTTGCGGGATACATCATCTCTTCCATCCGTTCGCCATAGAGCAGCTGGGCATTTGCCGTATCATAAAGACAGACATAATCGCTGGTGACTTCGGGGAAGTTTTCTTCGCTGTAGGGCGGCTCTTCCGCCGTTACCGCGGTGAAACAGAGAAGCAGGGAAAGCACCGCGGCACATAACTTTGAATTTCGCATGGAAGAATTATACAACTATGGAACACGATGATTGAAGTTTGACATGCAATCCGTTAAAATGACCCTTGAACTAAAAGGAGAGTATAAAAATGACAAGTTTATTCTGGTCTTCCCTGCTGTGGTTTCTTCTCGGCGGTGTCGTAGGAGCGGCGATCGGATTCTATTTCACCAAAAAGCAGTTCGAGAAGCAGATCAAGGAGAATCCTCCGATTACCGAAAAGCAGATCCGTGCGATGTTCATGCAGATGGGACGCAAGCCCAGCGAAGCGCAGATCCGGGCGGTAATGAAATCGATGGGACAAGGCTGAGACCCGGTCAACGCACCGGGTTTTTCT
>JAFWCM010000069.1 GCA_017536885.1 Solobacterium sp. | reverse complement strand
GCGGCTTTTGCGATGCAGTAAGCCAGAAGCGCATTCTTCTTCCGGCTTTTCTTCTTTGCCGTACGCCAGAGCTCTGTGACATCAAAGGTCCGGATCAGGGTGACCATCGGATTCGGTGCCTTCATCCACAGATGATATGCCCTAAACCGGGAGGAATCCTCCGGCCTGATTTCTTCTTTCATAAGCCGAGATTCTCCCGGGCACTTTCGTTTCCGGAAGCGATCATGGCCAGTTTTTCACAGGTGTTTTTTTCACCGCAGGCACCGCAAGTTTCAAGGTTTCTGCCCTGCGCACACTTCCGGATCGGACAGAGGCTTTCGCAGAACGGGGTTTTGACGCCGTCTGCCCGGCAGCCGGTGCAGTTGATCATATCCGGAGTGATGTCCGCCTGGTTCAGCTGTGACCATTCCTCTGCGACTTTTTTCCGAAGGCTCTGATCATCCGTCAGTGTGGCAAGACGTGCCTGGCAGCTTTCACAGTCCAGGCCGCAGTAAGCAATCAGTTGTTTCATGTACAGTTTCTCCTTTTGCATCAATGCATTGATTCAGACAGAACTGCTGTTCACGAGCTTCCGGAAGATCGCATCCCGGTCATAGCTGCCCTCCGCAAGCCCGGGAATTTCCTTGTAGGCCTTGCAGACAGCAATGCTCAGCTCGGTTCCCACAGCAAAGATTTCTTCATCGGTATAAGGACAGTCGCCGTTGACGATCATGGCCGCATAGCTGAAGGCAGCGAGCCAGATATTGCGGAAATAGCTGTCAGCCTGAAGCGGCGTCATTTGATAGATTTTCATGACGGAATCCCGTACGAGATCCTGGGAGAACCGCATCGCTTCCGCCGCTCCGCCGATCGTTTCATCGGCTCTCGAAAGAAACAGCAGGCGGTAAAGCATGGGTTCTTCCCGGGCAAAGCGGATATACCGGTGCCAGACGCCGAGAAAGGGAATCGGTTCCTTCAGCCCTTCCGTGATGCAAATGCGGTATTTTTCCATCGCCATGCGGGAGACTTCCTTTTTCAGATCCTCCATCGAATCAAACCATGTAAAGATCGGGCGGCTCGATACCTGCAGCTGTGCCCCGACTTCTCTTGCGGTAAGAGCTTCGATTCCTTTTGTCCTGACCACATTCAAAGCGGCCGCAATGATTTCTTCTTTCTGGAATTTCACCCTGGGAGCCATATCTGTTCCTCATTTCCCCTGCATCATACAATATGCAACATGTGTTGTGCAACATCTGTTGTATATATGTTATCCGGTTCAATCGGAAGCGGTTATTTCCAGGCTGGCAGAACCCGGAAGAAACACCTGTCCTGGGGAAGACAGCTGAACCATGTACCATTCCGAGAGGGAATCCGCCCTTCCGGCTGGAAGGTTCCCGGTTTGAAGAAAAAAATACCCAGGGTATGCTCTTCTTCAGACCGAGCCAACCCATGGGTATTCCATGCCATGCGCATTTGTTTCAATGAATCTGCGTGATTTTCAGCTTAATTGTTTTCTTCTGCGGAAACAGGATCATCCTGACTCCACTTCTTTTTCCAGACCGAAAGCATCTTCTGATCACCCAGTTTCTTCAACAGATAAACTCCTGCCGCTACCATGACGATTGAGACCACCACACTTTCAGCCACCGCAAAGGTCGTAAGCTCCCCCGCCATGATTCCATCGCTCAGGGTCGGATCGCCGGCAAAACAGACGAAATCATATACGGCATGAATCAGCATGGAAGGAATGATACTTCCGGTCGCAGCCAGCAATGCGCCGTAATAGAATCCATGCATGCCGCTGCAGAATGCCTGCAGAATGCCGTTGAACACCGTCGCCCCGACCGTGATATTCCCAAGATGAAACAATCCGAAACATACCGAAGTTGCGATCGGAACGAGCCATACCCGTTTTTCGTTTTTGATAAATCCCATCCCGATGGGAATGGCAAGTCCCCGGAACATCGGCTCTTCCGCAAATCCTGCCGCCATGGCTCTGGTTGCGTACAGAAATGACGGTTTGAAATAGAAATTGAACTGAATCAGCTGAGAAATGAATGTATAGACAATATAGATGATTCCCGGAAGCGTCATGAGCAGCGTCCATTTCATGCTTAAGCTGGATTTGCTCTGTCCTTTGAACTGCGGAGAAAACCACAGTTTAAACAACACCAGTACAGCCACACCGGCTGCGGCAGTCCCGATATTCCCTGCTGCTTTGGTGTCCATGATGAGGCCGAGCAGAAGTGTGAACACTCCTCCCAGAAGTTCGATCAGAACGATTCCGGCAAACGAAAACAGAATCATCGCAATCACCGGATGTGCCTGACAGAACGGATGGGATCTCACCGTTTTTTCACTCGTTTTATTTTCACTCATTTTTTCACTCCCTCCTCTTCTTTCAGCAGGGGGGTGTACCCGCCGCCGCTTTTGTCATGAAGATGATTCGGTTCTATTTTACCCGACCATTGCCGGGACCCTGTCGCAAAATGAACAATTCACCGAAGAGACCCCTCATCAGGATGAAACAAAACGGCGGTTCGCCGGAAAATCACTGTTCGCCGTTCCGGTCAGCGCATTTCATCACAACAGGGAAACAGCAGTTCTCTCTTCCGCACGTGATGCGGGAAAGAAAACTGCTGTTAATGCATGGTCTCTTCTGCGGAAGTTAACCGCGTCCTCACAATCCGACCGTCACGTAATCCGGACGCTTTCCCTGCGCCCCCGGGCCGGTGCTTCCGTATTCGCTGAAGCGGATGGTTTCATGGGCATAGGCCTTATTCCAGTCATGCCAGCCGTCGGGATGAATATGCCTGCCGAGCTCGCAGTTTTCAAGCCTCACCATCGCATGATCCCGCCAGGGTCTTGCGATGTAGCAGGAATGATCCTCCACCTCATCGCTGCAGGTGAAGCGGCAGTTTCTCACGATAAACCCGAGTTCCACATCTTTCGGGGTGCAGGGCGCAAATACATATCCCCTGCCGATACTCCTGAATTCGCAGTCATCGAAATAAGCCGTCGCGCCGCCGAACACGAAGTCCACATCCCCTTCGATCAGGCAATGGCGGATATACACCGTGCGGTGTGTTCGCGGGGTAAACTGCTGCGGCCCGAGAAATCCGTCCTTCTCCTTTTCCTTTTCCGGAAGCGGTGCGAGAAACAGCGTATCCTGATGCGCCTTCAGCGTGCAGTGATCCAGTACGATCTCATCTCCGTCCAGCGTCAGCGCGATCGCCTGTCCCTTTTCTTTTCCCGGACCGGCAGTATTTTCAAAAGTGCATTGAATGCATGTCACATTGGCCCCGTTGATAATCACTGTCGGGGTTCGAAAGGTATGATACGGTCTGCCGTCGGCGTGAATCATAGTTGCATGAAGACTGCCGGTGAACAGCTGATCCCGGATCTCGATACCGTTGTCGGAAATTACCTGCGTCATCTCTGTTTCTCCTTCCAATGAACGAAATGAAGACAGGCGTCCTGTCTTCATCCGGATTCTTCTTAATTTCTTTTCTCAGAGGATGTCCTGAGGTCTTACATCATCCATGTCATCGAAGTCCTGGTTTTCGCCGACCATTCCCCAGATGAAGGTGTAGTTTCTCGACCCGCTGCCGGAATGAATCGACCAGCTCGGAGAAATGACCGCCTGCTCGTTGCGCATGACGATATGACGGGTTTCCTGCGGCTCGCCCATGTAATGCATGACAAATGCATCTTCCGGAAGATCAAAGTACAGGTAGACTTCCATGCGGCGGTCATGCGTATGGCACGGCATCGTATTCCAGACACTGCCCGGTTCCAGGTGTGTCATACCCATTTCCAGCTGGCAGGATTCCACCTGGCCGGGAAGGATGTACTTGCAGATGGTGCGGTGGTTGCTGTCCTCGAGGGTTCCGAGTTCCTTCTTGTTCACCTGCAGGATCTCCACATCATAGTCATATTCCGCCTTGGCATCCTTGAGAATGCGCTTGGTGGGATAGGTCATATGCGCAGGTCCCGAGCACATGTAGAACTTGGCCGGGTTCTTCGGATCAGCGGATGAGAAAGAAAGCTCTTTGGATCCTCTTCCGACATACATGCCGTCTCTTGCGGCGATCTTATATGCGACGCCGTCAACGGTGATCGTTCCGTCACCGCCGATATTGATAAATCCCGCTTCTCTGCGCTCCAGGAAGTACTGCGCACGCAGCTCATCGCCGGCCTCGAGCTTCAGCTCCTTTGTTACCGGGGTGATGCCGCCGAAGATAATGCGGTCGATATGACTGTAGACAAGTCTCACCTCATCGGGAATAAATACGTTTTCGACGAGAAACTCTTCTCTCAGGCGTGCGGTGGTGTAATGCTTAACATCTTTCGGGGATGCAGCTGTTCTTAATTCCATGTTTTTTCTCCTTTGTCTTATGTCTGCGGTTGTTTCCGGTCAGTATCCGAAAACCCGCCGTCTTTGAGATCATAGCGCATATTTTCCATTTAGTAAACCGTTTCACTATTATTTTTTCGTTAACATTGACACAATATCACGGCAATGTTACCATGTTATCGGGCCGTTCAGAAATTCACAAGGCTCATTTTAGCAAACCTGTTTACTAAAGGTGAAGGACGAGATTATGAAAGAATACATGGGTAAAGATTTTCTTCTTCAAAACGAAACCGCTAAGCATCTGTATCACGACTACGCAAAAGAACTTCCGATTATCGACTATCACTGCCACATCCCTCCTCAGGAGATTTATGAGGACCGCAAATTCGAGAATATCACACAGGTATGGCTCGGCGGTCACCAGAAGAGAGCAGACGGAAGCGACTACTACTTCGGTGATCATTACAAATGGCGTCTGATGCGCTGCAACGGCGTCAGCGAAGAATACATCACCGGTGACAAGTCCGACCGCGAGCGTTTCCAGAAGTTTGCGGAGACCATGGAAAAGACCATCGGCAATCCGATGAACCACTGGTGCCAGCTCGAACTCGAAAAGTACTTCGGCTACACCAAGCCGATCAACGGCGCCAACGCCCAGGAGATCTGGGATATCTGCAATGAAAAGCTGCAGAACGATCCCAAGTGCACCGTCCGCGGTCTCATCGAAACGAGCAATGTCAGCTTCGTCGGCACAACGGATGATCCGGTGGACTCCCTCGAATGGCATATTAAGATTAAGGAAGATCCTTCCATCAAGGTTCAGGTCTGCCCGAGCTTCCGTCCGGACAAGGCGCTGAATGTTCACCTCGCAGGCTTCGATGCCTACATGGGCCAGCTTGCCAGGGTTTCCGGCATTGAGATCACCGGTGCCGACAGCTGCCTCGCCGCTCTCAAGAAACGCCTTGAGTTCTTCGTGAGCCTTGGCTGCAAGGCAAGCGATCACGGTATCGAAGAGATTTCCCACACCGGCGCAACCGCAAAGGAAGCAGATGCCGCGTTCAAAAAGGCCATGGCCAACGAGCCGATCAGCGATGAGGAGCGCCGTGACTGGCAGTCCTATCTGATGGTTGGTCTCGGAAGGATGTATCACGACAACGATGTCGCAATGCAGCTGCACTACAACGCCATCCGCGACAACAACCGCAAGTACTTCGAAAAGTACGGACCGGATACCGGATTTGATGCGATGACCGCCCACAACTGCATTCAGGGCATCGCCGGCCTCCTCAGCTGCCTCACCTATACAGACCAGTGCCCGAAGACCATCCTCTACTCCCTCAACCCGAGCGATATGGATATGGTCGCTACCCTGTGCGGATGTTTCCAGTGCGACAGCGATGTCCCGAGCCGCGTCCAGCTCGGTGCCGCATGGTGGTTCAATGACACCAAAGACGGCATGGTCCGCCACCTGCAGATCCTCGGAAGACTCGGGGTTCTCGGTGCCTTCATCGGCATGCTCACGGACAGCAGAAGTTTCCTCAGCTACACCCGTCACGAATACTTCCGCCGCATTCTCTGCAATACCGTCGGAACCTGGGTGGAGAACGGTGAATTCCCGAATGACGACGCAGCCCTCAAGGCGATCGTCGAAGGAATCTGCTACTACAACGCCGAGCGTTACTTCGGTCTTTGATCCAGCTCCTTCAAACCCGGAACGATTGTCTCCGGGTTTTTTCTTGTTTCTGCCTTCCTCTGGCAAAAAGAAAAAGCCCCCGAAAAACAGAAAGCAGCAGCTCTGGCATTAACTGCTGCTATCTGTTAAGGAGGGTTAGAATGCCGGTCACAATGGTTTCGGACTTTGGTGTCCCGCTGAGAGCACCTCGTTCTAGTAAACCGGTACACTCAGAATTTAACCGATATCTGAAAGTTTGTCAACCGGTTTAGCAAAAACTTTTTAAAATTTTTGAAAATTGCGTACTGATCCCTTTTTTTGCCGTTTTACCGTTGACAGAACCCGTATAAAGTTCTAACCTAAGAATATAAACCGGTTAACATAAATTGGAGACAGTATGAGCGAAAAAGTGACCATAAACGACATAGCCAAACTTGCAGGCGTTTCGAAAACGACTGTCTCCTTTTATCTGAACGGCAAGTTCGACAAGATGTCGGAAGAGACCAGAGCAAGGCTTGAGAATGTGATCGCGCGAACGAATTACTACCCCAACACCATCGCCCGCTCTCTGAACTATAAGCAGACGCATCTGATCGGCGTCATCATCGGTGACATCACCAATTCCTTCGCCAACCAGATCGTCAAGGGAATCGATGAGTTTTCCCGCAGCAAGGGCTACCAGATGATCGTCGGATCCAGCAATTATCATCTGGACAACGAACGGCGCTGCGTCACCGGCATGGCGGCGATGGGCGTGGACGGATTCATCGTTCAGCCGACGGTTCACTTCGAAACGATGTGGAAGGAACTGAACATCCGCAAACCGATCGCGTACTTCGATTCTCCGAATCCCTCCAGCAATGAGCTGTGGGTCAAGACCAACAACTATGAGGCGGTCTATGACGCTACCGAGAAGCTGATTGCGGAAGGCTATGAACGCTTCGTGATGGTTACCGCGGATCCCTATGTCCTGCAGACGCGGATGGAGCGCAACCGGGGATTTACGGACTGCCTGGATCTCAAAAAGATCGAGTATGAGATCATCCTGGCAAATGCCGATACGACGAAGGAAGACATGGAGGGAAAACTGAAACCGTATCTGTTCTCCGATCACTCCACCGCCATCTTCGTATGCAATAACTGGCTTCTCGACAAGGTATATCTGGTCCTGAGAAATTACCGGTTCCTGATACCCGATAAAATCGGCCTGATCGGATTTGATTCCCTGGAGTGGACGGAGCTCGTAGAGCCCTCCATCACAACGATTGTTCAGCCCGCCTATGATGAAGGAGAGGCTGCCGCGCGAATCCTGATCGACCGGATCGAAGGACATAACGAAGAAGCACCCAACTGGATTCTCAAATGCAGAATCAACGAATCCGACAGCACCAAACGCAACTAGCGGAAGAGATAAAAGAAAAGAGGAAAAAATCATGCAGCTGTTAAACAAAGAAATGACTCATCCCGTTGACCGCCCTGTAAAAGTGGCACAGTTCGGCGAAGGAAACTTCCTTCGCGCTTTCGTCGATTACATGATCGACATTGCCAATGAAAAAGGGCTCTTCGACGGCAGTATCATCCTGATCCGTCCGATCGGCTTCGGCGATATGGACAAACTGTTCCTGGATCAGGATTGTCAGTACACCCTGCAGCTTCGCGGCCGCGTTGACGGTGAGCCTTATGTCGAGACCCGTCAGATCACTTCGGTGAAGAATATCGTTTCCCCGTTCCGTGATTATCAGGAATACATCGATGTCGCAAAAATCGACACGCTGCGCTTTGTCGTATCCAACACCACGGAAGCAGGCATTGTTTATAACGGCGATGACAAGTTTGAAGAAAAGCTGAACATCACCTTCCCCGGCAAACTCACACAGTTCCTCCTCACCCGTTATGAGACATTCAACGGCGATCCCGACAAGGGTCTTGTGATGCTGCCGGTCGAGCTCATCGATGACAACGGAATCGAGCTCAAGAAGTGCGTCATGAAGTACATCGATCTCTGGAACCTGAGCGATGGCTTCAAAAAGTGGGTTGATGAATCCTGCATCTTCACCAGCACCCTCGTTGACAGAATCGTTACCGGTTATCCGAGAGCTGATGCCGAGAAGATCTGGAATGAACTCGGCTACCGCGACAACATCCTCAACACTGCTGAGCCGTTCGCTCTCTGGGTAATCGAATCCGCAAAGGATATCTCCGGGGAATGGCCGATGGACAAGGCACTTGAAGGCAAGGTCGGCATGAACGTCATCTTCACCGACAACCAGAAGCCTTACAAACAGAGAAAAGTCCGCATCCTCAACGGTGCCCACACCTCATTCGTTCTCGCTTCCTATCTCAAGGGCAACGACTTCGTCAACCAGTCCATGCAGGATGAGATCATGAAGAACTTCATGCTGAAAACCATCCACGAGGAAGTCATCCCGACCCTCACCCTTCCGAAGGCTGACCTCGAAGAGTTTGCGGATGCGGTTGTCGACCGTTTCAACAACCCGTTCATTCAGCACAGCCTGCTGGCGATCGCGCTGAACTCCGTATCCAAGTGGAAGGCACGCTGTCTCCCTTCATTCCTGGGTTATGTCGAAAAATTCGGCAAGCTGCCGGAACACCTCACCTTCTCCATCGCTTCTCTGATGGCATTCTATTCCTCCAGTGAGCTCGTTGACGGAGTTCTCAAGGGCAAGCGCGGCGCCGATGTCTATGACATCAAGGATGACGCCGAAGTCCTGAAATTCTTCTGTGAAAACTCCGCCAAGGATACCCGTGACTTTGTCCATGCGTATCTCTCCAACACCGCATTCCACGGTCAGGATCTCACACAGATCCCGGGTCTGGAAGACAAGGTGACTGAATACCTCGATGCAATCCGTACCACAGGGATGGAAAAGGCCCTCGAAAAATACTTCGGTTAATTATGCAGAAAGCAGTAAGAATTCATCCTAAGGATAATGTGGCGGTTGCCCTGATGCCCCTGGTAAAAGGGGAAACCCTCACCCTGGGAGATGTCAGCGTAACACTCATCGAGGATATCGAACAGGGACACAAAATCGCCCTGGTTGATATTCCCGAAAATACCAACATCATCAAATACGGCATGGTCATCGGTCATACGATCGCTCCGGTAGCTGCGGGAAGCCATGTGCACGTACAGAACATCAAGACAAATCTCGGTTCGGTTCTCGAATACAGCTACAACCCGGAGCGCTTCGAGCAGCCGGCAGCGGAACACAGAACCTTCCAGGGGTTTGTCCGCAAGGACGGCACTGTCGGTATCCGCAATGAGATCTGGATCATCCCGACCGTCGGATGCGTAAACAACATCGTCCAGAAACTGGAAATGCTGGCGCGTCCGCTGATCACGGGCTCGATCGATGCAATCCACGCCTTCACGCATCCGTACGGATGCTCGCAGATGGGCGGAGATCAGGAAAACACCCGCAGAATTCTCGGCAACCTGATCAGACATCCCAATGCCGGCGGCGTACTGATCCTCGGCCTTGGCTGTGAAAACTCCAACATCGATGTATTAAAGCCCTACATCGGCGATTATGATCCCGAGCGCATCCGCTTCGTCGTTGCGCAGAAGGAAGAAGATGAGATCGCCGCATGCATGGCGCAGCTCGAAGATCTCGTAAAGATCGTCTCCAAAGACGAAAGAACCGAATGCCCTGCTTCCAAGCTCCGCGTCGGTCTCAAGTGCGGCGGCTCCGACGGCCTCTCCGGCATCACTGCCAACCCTGTCGTCGGACGCTTCTCCGATCTTCTGGTCGCAGACGGCGGAACCACCGTTCTCTGCGAAGTACCGGAGATGTTCGGTGCTGAAGTGGCGCTGATGAACCGTGCAAAAGATGAAGCAATCTTCAAGAAAACCGTTGATCTCATCAACAACTTCAAGGAGTACTTCACCGCCAACCATCAGACGATCTATGAGAACCCGTCTCCCGGAAACAAGGCCGGCGGTATCTCGACGCTCGAAGACAAGTCCAACGGCTGTGTTCAGAAGAGCGGAAGCGCGATGGTCTCCGATGTTCTGGAATACGGCGAGCGTCTTACAAGCAACGGTCTGAACCTGCTTTCCACCCCGGGCAATGACCTTGTCGCTGCAACAGCGGAAGCAGCGGCCGGCTGCCAGATGGTGCTGTTCACCACCGGACGCGGCACACCGTTCGCAACAGCGGTTCCGACTGTCAAGATCGCAACCAATTCAAGACTTGCCAACAACAAGAAGAACTGGATCGATCTCAATGCCGGCAGAGCCATTGAAGACAGCTCCATCGAAGAAGTCGGCGAAGAACTGTACGATCTCGTCATCGCAACGGCAAACGGAAAGAAATGCCGTTCTGAAGAGGCCGGTTATCACGACATCGCAATCTTCAAACAGGGTGTCACACTCTAAGCTGTACAGCCTGTCACAACAGGAGGAAACTCCTCCTGTTTCAATGAAGCAGTCACAGGTTCCCTGATCACAGGGAGCCTTTTCTTTCTGCCGCTTCCGCCCGGCAGAAACTGCACCAAAAAAATAGGCCATAGATGCAAAATAGTGAGGTGATTTGGTAGGAATATTAGAGAAGATTAGTCAGTGTCCCAAAAAAAGGGACAGTTATTTAGCGGAAGGCACATAGAGTATGGGCAAGGAGGATCCTGCCATGTCTATGTTCAACCCGGATTACTACTGCCTGAAAGAGGAGTATGTTCCTCTTCTTGAAGAATACCAGCTCGAGCGAATCAATAACCTTATCAATGATTTCATCAAGGCAAACAGAGACTGTGATACACACGAGATTGAGTGCTGTCCGAAGTGCGGTGTTGATCATCCTGTACTGACAAAAGGAGGCATGTCCGGAAGCGGAAAGCAGATGCTTCAGTGCAGTGAGTGCAGAAGCCGTTTTGTCTATGACACTGGATCACTGACGTTCTATTCTCATCAGTCACCTTCCAAATGGGCGCGCTTTATCGAGATGACAATTTACAAAGACAGTCTTGAAGATTGTGCTGTTGCTCTCCATATTCATGTGTCTACCGCTTTTCGAATGAGACATAAGCTCATGGCTTTTCTCAGAATGGCTCAGGCGAATGACTCCATTTCCGGTCTCTGCGAGATTGATGAAACCTATATCCACTCTGATCGCAAAGGACTTGTAACCCCTGAGATCGGAGAGAAGTACTATCAGATCTTCTGCCTTTCTGCACTGTACAAAAGGATTCTTCATGTTTGCGGCGAACAGATGGCTGTAACACCGCAAAATAGAATCAACGCCGATGGCAAATCGGCGGCGAATAGAAATCCGCAAGTAATAACAATACCGTTACCGATGTGCTTCTGACAGAGGCACTTTGTAATCGGTTGAATCACACATGCAATCATGGAAT
>JAFWCM010000068.1 GCA_017536885.1 Solobacterium sp. | reverse complement strand
CTTTTTCTATTACGAACCAGGAGCGAATTTCAAAAATACCAGCATTCAGGATGCCGGTATTAAGGTGAATTTATCAAATCCTGTATCAGAAAATCAGTGAAGTGCCGACAGTGGATAAAAGCCCGGCCGGTGTGCTGATTATGGAAATGGAATGATTCCTCTGACAGAAGAGGAAAAGGCTGAGTCGGAGGCTATGGAGTTAATTCACCCGGCGGCAGGACGGGGAATGGATGAACCTATGGCTTTAAGGCTCAGGGACGGGCATCGACCATGTCCCATACATCCTGATCGGTAAATGTGCGTCTCGATCCGAAGAACCAGATGACAGCGATTGAAATAAGAATCACAAGGCATGCCAGCACAGTTCCTTCGACTCCGAATTTAACATCGTAGACCCAGCTGTTCCTGGCGTTTGACGCATCCAGTTTCATGAAGGAATACGGGAGTACCTGGCCGCTGTTAGGCAGCCCGAAGACGATATTCTGAGTATAGTTCCAGCCTGTATGCGCAGCCATCGTAAACCAGATGCTGTTGTCAAAGTAATAAAGAATCAGGGAATAGAAGACTGCGATCAGTAAAATATTCAGAAAGGAAAACGCGGTAATGCCGGGATTGAGCAAGTGCAGCACGGAAAAGACAATGGAATTGCCGAGAATCCATACCAGAGGGCTGCGGTATCCGCGTTTTAAGCGGTGATACATAAAACCGCGGCAGATCAGTTCCTCTGAGGAAGACTGAACAAATACGGCAAAAAGGAGCAGAATCATCGGGATCACTTCAAACCTGTCATAGGAGAGATAGATATCTCCGTGCAGAATCGCCCCAAGAACGCACAGAGCGTTCTGTGCAAAGCCGACCAGAAGACCGAGTCCCAGCATCTTCCAGGTATTGCCTTTCATCTTCGGGCCGATCGCAGTCAGAACAGGGCGGTTGTAGGTGATAAACCAGAACCACGCAAGGCAGAAGATCCAGACACCGAGGTTATCGACATAATGCTGGAAGGTCAGGGCGAAATCAGAGGATCCCAGAATCTTCCCCAGCAGGAATTCCGGAATCCTGTTGAGAATCTGTCCTCCGAGCAGAAGTACAATTCCGACAAAAATGATTTTGATCATGGAGTCATGCTTTGTATAGCGGTCCGTGTGGAACTGATCGAAAAAACTGCTGTTCTTTTTTTCTGTCATCGATGGTTCTCCTTTTCATTTTCCGGGTTCTGCCGGCGGCTGCGGTGCATCGCAGTGAAACATACTGACTTCAGATCAGCGTGGTTCTTTTTGCCGGGCCTTTCGGTATAGTTCCAATTATATTACAATCCGGCACCTTTAAAAAAGTGCTGCGGTAGCACGGGAAAAACTGTGACTCTGTTGAGAGAGAATGATCATGAGTGATGAAACAGGATTGCTCTGACGCTGAACCGGCGGATAGATGGGTGTATTGATGCGGGCATTTCAAACAGGTAGCTGATCGGCCCGGGCGGCGTCCGAGAACCATGCATACATGACTTCGGCCCGGGCAGGAAGAAAAGAGAATAGTGCCGGAATAAATCGGGCTGCCGTATTCTCTTTTTTCTTTTCGTCCGGAAAACATGCATGCATGGAAAGGGTAGAAACAGAAAAGCCGCAGATGCGGCAGTTTCTGTTCCTGAGAAAGAGGGGAATTATTCCGAAAGGGCATTGCTTTCGGACAGGGGATTCAAAGAGACGTTCGGAAAAGAACGCGTTGGTGCACCTTTCGAAGGAGCTGCCCGGGGATTATCCAAACCGCCGCAGGAATCAAAAGACGTCTGAGTCCGGGCAATCAGGGATAATCGGTGTCCCGTACGGAATCGGGTTCCGTAAAAGGATCGGTGCAATGTCTGATTTCTTCAGCGGGCTGCTTCTTCGAGCTTTGCCTTGAACCAGGCATTCTTGTTGTCAATCTGTTCCAGCATCTGAATGAGCTCATTGTCATGCTTGGAATTCAGTTTGAACACATATCGCTTCACATACTGCTTCTGATAATTCGTGTTGTAGGCCCGTCTCTTCTTGCGGGCTTTTTCAGATAGTCTCTGACTCATGCGCATTCACCTCCTATGATTGGTACACCAATCATTATACCAGAACATTTTGTTCGTGCAAGAAAAAATGCATTATTTTTTTGAAAATTTCTTATGAGGGTTGGGATTGGGTGCTCAAACTGCCGGAAACGAAAAAATCCCTGCCGCTTGGCAGGGAGGAAAAAAAAGAACGCCCGCGCTGGGCGGGCGATGTGAATCTATGATCAGGCTTTGGCTTTCGCTGTCTTTGCCTGGATTTCGGCGATCGCTGCTTTCTGGTTCAGGATGACCGGAATGACGATCGGGTTGCGGTTGGTCTTCTGGAAGAGGAAGGGCTCGAGCGAGGAGCGGATGCAGTTCTTGAGTTCTCCGAAGGTGGTCCTCTGCTGCATCTTCTTCTTCAGGGCGTCATAGACGACAAGCTCGGCTTCCTTCAGAAGGGTCTGGGAATCCTTGATGTAGACAAAGCCTCTTGATACGATGCTTGGCCGGCAGAGGATCTTGTTGTAGCGGCTGTCGATCGTGACGATCACCGCTACCAGACCCGAGTCGGCGAGAATCTGGCGATCCTTGATGACCGAAGTGGAGAGGCCGCTGGCGTCGTTGCCGTCGACATAGATCGCGTCGGTGGAGATGCGCTCATTGGCGACGAAGCATTCCTCATTGCGCATGACGACGATGTCGCCGTTGGAACAGATCAGGCAGTTCTCTTCCGGCACGCCGGTTTCCTGAGCGGTTGCGGAATGCTGGATCAGCATCTTGTATTCGCCGTGGTTGGGCATGAAGTACTTCGGCTTGATGAGATTCAACATCAGCTTCTGCTCTTCCACCGGGGCGTGACCGGTGGTGTGGAAGCTGGTCAGCGGGGAATTCGTGACGACGTTGGCGCCGGCTCTGGTCAGCTGGTTGATGACCGCACTGACGCTGACGCCGTTGCCGGGAATCGGGTTCGAGGAGAACAGCACCGTATCGCCGGGGATGATGTGAAGGTATTTGTGGGTTCCGTTGGCGATTCGCGAAAGGGCCGCCATCGGCTCGCCCTGGCTGCCGGTGCAGACGATGCAGATGCGGTTGGCCGGCAGGGTGTTGAGATCATTGCCGGTGATGAAGCTGCTGTCGTCAATATTGATGTTTCCGGTTTTTCTTCCGATCTCAAGCACGTTTTCCATCGACCGTCCGAAGACAGCCACCTTCCGGTTGCAGGCAACCGCCGCCATCAGGATCTGATTGAGACGGTTGACGTTGGAAGCGAAGGTGGAGACCAGAAGTCTTCCCGGCGTGCGGCGGATCTGATCGAGGATCGCATTGGCCACCTGTTTTTCCGAAATGGAGAATCCCGGAACGCTGGAGTTGGTGGAATCCGACAGCAACAGGGTGACGCCGATCTGGCCGATGTAGGCCATCTTCTGGTAGTCGCTGTTTTTGCCGACGGGGGTGAGGTCGAATTTGAAGTCGCCGGTTTCCACGATGCGGCCGTTGGGAGTGTTGATCAGAACCCCGAGGGAATCGGGGATGGAATGCACGGTATCGAAGAAGCCGATATTAAAGTACTTCGTCTTGACCCGGCTGTCGCCGTCGATCTCGATGACCTTGCATGCCTTGGAGAGATGATGTTCCTCCAGTTTCTTTTCGATCAGCGCCTTGGCAAAGCGGGGCGCATGGATCTGCTTGAGATGCACGGATCTCAGAAAGAAGGGGATGCCTCCGATATGGTCTTCATGACCGTGGGTGATGATCAGCGCCTTGATCTTCGACTGGTTGCGGACGAGATAGGAATAGTCGGGGATGACATAATCAATGCCGAGCAGTTCCTCTTCCGGAAAGAGCACGCCGCAGTCGATGATGATGATCTCATCATCGTGCTCCACGCAATACATGTTCTTTCCGATCTCGCCGAGTCCGCCGATCGCATAGACCAGGGTATCGGTCTTTCGGTCAATGGAATTCTGGCTGTAATCAGGCTCCTGTACCTGCGAATAACGAACCGGACGTCCGGTCTCGCTGGCCGTCGTTTCTTTTTTCATGATTATTGTTACCTCATTTCCTTATGAAGTTGGAGTACTTTCATTGAAATTATAACATCAAAAAGGCTTCCATATAGTGAAGTTTTGTGACATTTCTTCAGATTACCATGGCACCGGGAATATCCTTGGCGGGATCGCTCCGGTCAATGCGGTCATAGAACAGAATGCCGCTGAAATGATCGATTTCATGCTGGAGGACGATGGCAAGATAACCTCTCGCCCGGATCGTGACTTCCCTGTCGGTCAGAAGATCATAGCCTTTGACTTTGATCCGCGCGCTGCGCACCACGTGGCCGGGATGTTCTTCGGCAACCGAAAGGCAGCCCTCACCCCCTTCGAGATAGGCGGGCTGCTCGGAGTGTGAGATGATCCGCGGGTTTGCGAGCATGTATTCATAGGTGACCGGCTCATCATTTTTGTCGTATTCATGCACGATGACCGCCGTCAGCTGACGGGGAATGCCGATCTGAATCGCCGAGATGCCCACCGCCGGCCGGAGGTTGTTTTCCTTTGCCTTTTCCTCGTCGGTGCTGTCTTTGACATATTGAAACATGGAGGTGAGAATCTCCTTGTCTTCTTCGCTCAGCGGCAGAGTTACCGGCTCGCTTTTTGTACGGATCACGGGATCGTCATCCTTTTTAATTGTGTCATTATTGATCAGTATCATGGTTATAACTCCCGGGGTTATTCTATCAGATGAATCTTCTTTGTAAAGACATGTACCTATGCTAAAATCATTGCAATGACAGTACTCAGAGAACCTGTAAGGATGCAGAGGGAACGGACAGCGGCGAAAAGTGAGCGCCGGCTCTTTTATCTGCGCATGCCGAAATACAGCGACCGCGCCATCTATTATTCGATGCTGGTGCTGTCTGTCTTCGGTCTTCTGATGATCGCGAGCGCTTCGATGGGACTGACCGTAGGCAAGCCGAACCGTCTTGCCCTGATCGTCGTCAAGCAGCTCGTGTTCCTGGTCGGAGGTTATCTCATGATGACCTGGCTCGCCAACAGCTTCACGCTCGATTTTCTGAAATCCGCTTCGTTTCCGACCTGGCCGTTGGGTGTCATGGCGGCGCTGCTGTCGTGTCTTGCCTTTGCGCCGGTCGGCGGCGCCCGGGCGTGGATCCGGCTTCCGATCTCTACCGTCGACGTCTCGATTCAGCCGTCGGAATTTGCCAAGATCATGGTGATCCTGATTGTCGCCGCCTATTGCGGAGAGGTGAAGAAGACCTATCCCAATCAGGTGGAGATGGTCAAGCGTCCCTTGATGTTCATCGGTGCCTATATCTTCATCGTCATGGTGCTTCAGTCCGACCTTGGCTCGGCCGTCGTCATCGGCTTTATCTCGGTGTTCTGCCTGCTGATCCCGAGCCATCCGCAGATGAGAGGCCTGCAGAGGCTGATCGTTACCGGACTTCTCGTCGGCGTGGCGCTGACGCTGTTTATTCTTTCTCCCTATGGCGAGATCGTAATCCGTCATCTGCCGCTGCGGGAATATCAGATCAACCGCATCCTCTCTTCCGTCGACCCGTTTGTCGACATGTATGACACCGGCTATCAGCTGATCTCGGGACTGGTCAGTTTCGCGACCGGCGGCTGGACGGGCCTGGGATTCGGAAACTCGGTCCGAAAGTATACCAACTTCCCGGCCGCCAACACCGACTTCATCCTCGCCATCGTCGTCGAGGAACTCGGCATGATCGGCTTCGCGCTTATCTTTATTCCTTATATGATCATCATCATCCAGCTGTTCCGCTATGCCCTGAAGATCCAGAACGAAAAGGGAAAGATCATCCTCGTCGGAACGGCGATGTATCTCGTTGTCCATTGCCTCTTCAATATCGGCGGGGTTACCGGATTGATTCCGCTGACCGGCGTACCGCTTCTGATGATCTCCTCCGGCGGATCGTCCACGCTTGCCTTCATGGCGGCGATCGGTCTTGGCCAGGCGGTCATCGATCAGTACCGGAGAGGAGCGATTCAGTGAGAATCGTCGCCGGGATCTATGGCAGCCGCCGGCTCGAAGCACCCCAGGGCATGGATACCCGTCCTACCCAGGACAAGATCCGGGAAGCGCTGTTTTCCTCCCTGGGCGGATTCTTTGACGGCGGAAGGGTTCTTGACCTCTATGCCGGCAGCGGAGCGATCGGCTTTGAAGCACTGAGCCGGGGAATGGAGGAAGCTGTCTTCTGCGATGTCAGCGCCGCCGCAATTGCCGTGATCCGCAGAAATGCCGAAGCGCTGAAGGAAGAGCGGATCCGGATTCTGAAGATGAAGGCGAGGAAGGCAATTGCTCTGCTCGGGAAAGAGAGGAAGAAGTTTGATCTTGTCTATCTTGACCCTCCCTATAAAAAACAGGAGAACGAAGCGATCCTCACCGCACTTCTCGAAGAAGGACTTCTGAACCCCGGGGCGGAGGTTGCGGTGGAGTCCTTAAAGGAGGAGAGCTTTCCCGAAGAAATCGGCGCTCTGCGCAGGAAAAAGGAAAGCAGTTACGGAATTACGAAGATTTCATACTACCGCATGGCCCAAGAGTGATAAAAAAACTTTGTCAACAATCTTCATGTCAGACTGGCTGGAATGTTAGAAAACCGCATAAATATGCGGTTTTTTGAATGCAAATATTTTTAGCACACTGGGCTTGACAGTGCTAAATTGTCGTACTATACTGTTAGCAGTCACCAGGTGTGATTGCTAAAGGAGGTGAGCGGAGAATGCTGACACCCAGACGGATTGAACTGTTCAAGGCGATAGTCGACGAATACATCCGGACTGCCGAACCTGTCGGCTCCAAGACACTACAGGTCAAGTACAAACTGCCGTATTCCTCCGCCACAATCCGCAACGACATGCAGGTGCTGGAGGAAATGGGGTATCTCGAAAAGACCCATACCTCTTCCGGCAGGATCCCCTCCACGCAGGGCTACAAGTTCTACTGTGAGAACCTGCTGAAGAACTCTTCCATCGATAAAAAGATGGAGGTGGCGATCCGCAACGCGTTCGAGATCTCGAATCTCAGCATTTCCGAAGCGGTGCAGCAGAGCTGCCGCATCCTCTCGGAGATGACGAACATGACGACCGGAGCCATCGGCCCCGACAACTCTGCTCAGCGGCTGGAACACATCAAGCTGTTCCCGATCGATGAGAGAAACGCGGTCGTCGTGATGATCACGAGCACCGGGCATACCGAGACAAAGAACTTCCACTTCGATGAAGATGTCTCGTTCCGGGATATCGAGAACTGTACGGATATTCTGAATCAGAGGCTGCGCAATGTTCCGATCGCGGAACTCGCGGAGCGGATGGAAGACCTTCGTCCCGAACTCGCCTCTGCCGTACAGCGTCATGATCTGCTCTTTACGGCCTTTGTCAAGGCATTCGTGAGATTTGCCTCGGACAACGTCTACTTCAGCGGAAAAGACCGCATGCTGTATCAGCCGGAGTTTGAGAACATCGCCAAGCTGAAGGAGCTGATGATGATGCTGGATGATTCCGCGGTATGGAAGAAGATCGGAAGCGATGAGAGGGCAGTGATGACAACGGCGCGGGGAGCACAGCTTACCTGGTATAACGACGTTGCCATCGTCCGCAGCACCTTCCGGGTTTCGGAAGAGGAGAGCGGACAGCTGATGGTCGTCGGCCCGAGCAGAATGAATTATGAACGGGTCGTAAGCATGCTCGACTATGTCGCGCAGATGATTGAAAGGATGTACCGGAAAGAGGGCGGAGGTAAACCATGAGTGAAGAAAACAAGGTAAATGCGGAAGAGGCGGCTGAAACAAAGGAAGCCGCGCCGCAGGCAGAAGAAAAAGAAGCGGGAACTGCTGAGAAGAAGGAAAAAGCCCCGGAGAAAAAGGGGAAAGGCAAAGAAGAACCCGCAAAGGATGATGTCGCTGCCCTGAAGGCACTGATCGCCGATCAGGAAGGGCAGATCGCAAAACTCAAGAACGCTTATGCCATGGCATATGCCGATACGGAAAACACGCGCAAGCGGCTTACACGGGAATATGAGAACAACATGAAGTACCATATTCAGAGCTTCGCGCTGGAAATCCTGCCGGTGCTGGACAACTGCGAAAGAGCACTCGCGATCCCGGCCAAGGATGACCAGGATGAGGTGTACCGGAAAGCGTTCGAAATGGTATCGAAGAATCTCTTCACAGCGCTGAAGAAAGAAGGCGTCGAGGAGATTGAAGCACAGGATCAGGATTATGATCCCAACTGGATGCAGGCGATGATGACGGAACATACCGACGGGGTGGAACCCGGCAAGGTGACCGCCGTCCTGCAGAAGGGTTACAAGATTAAAGATCGTCTGCTGAGAGCAGCGATGGTAAAGGTGAGCGAGTAAATCGCAAGAAGGAGGATAATACTTATGAGCAAAATTATCGGAATCGATTTGGGAACAACCAACAGCTGTGCGGCAGTCATGGACGGCAAGGAAGCCAAGGTCATCACGAACCCGGAAGGCAACCGCACCACACCGTCAGTCGTAGCTTTCAAGAACGGCGACCGCATCGTCGGCGACGCCGCCAAGAGACAGATGATCACCAACAAGAATACGGTTTACTCCATCAAGAGAAAGATGGGCACCGATGAAAAGGTGACGCTGGAAGGCAAGGCATATACACCGCAGGAAATCAGCGCCATGATTCTCTCCTACATCAAGAGCTATGCGGAAGCGTACCTCGGTGAGAAAGTTGAGAAGGCTGTCATCACCGTCCCGG
>JAFWCM010000067.1 GCA_017536885.1 Solobacterium sp. | reverse complement strand
TTCGTCTATGATCGGCCTGTGATGGTTTTTGATCAGGCATTGCGGGAATACACCGTTATTCTTTCGCTGCTTGTGGGTGATGTGATCCTCCGTATAATGCTTGGCTGTAAGCACACATCCGGAATATCGCTCGTTCTGAAGAACAAAGGCCACTGCGGCATCAAGCCACCGGCACCCGCCGGGACTCGGGACTCCCTCCTTATTCAGCCGGGCTGTGATCTCGGAGGTCTTCATCCCCTTTACATAATCCTCAAAAATGCTTCGGATCACCTTTGCCTCATACTCTACAATGATGTATTCCTCTCCGTCTTTTCGAATATATCCATAGAGCGGTGTCCAGGAAATCTCCCCCCGGGCGATCCGCATCTGGATTCCCTTCTTCACCCGTTCCGAGGTATTCCGGCTTTCTTCCTGGGCAAAGGCGCTGAGTATGGTAAGGGTCATCTCCGAATACGGCTTTGTGGTATCGATGTTCTCCTTTTCAAAAATAACGCCGATTCCCAGGGATTTGAGTTCTCTCACCGTCTGGATGGAGATCAGCGTATTTCGGGCAAATCTCGAAATGCTTTTGACAAGCAGAAGATCGAACTTCTTCCGCTGGGCATCCTCCAGCATCCGCTGAAATTCAGGCCGGTTTTCGGTAGTGCCGCTGATCGCCGGATCGGCGTAGATGTCGCCCAGTACCCAGTCCGGATTCGCGCGGATTTTGTCCATATAAATCTGGATCTGATTCCGGTAGCTGGACAGCTGTATTTCCTCATCCGTAGAGACTCTGCAGTATGCAGAAACTTTCAGGGTCATTTTTTCTCTCCTTTCAGACATCTGCCGCCTGCGGCAGGAAGATATTTCCTGACGCTGTTGAGTAATGAATCCTTCTTCGCCAGCGCTCTTGCTTCACGGATGCCTTTGAAATCTTTCTGACCGGCGAGTTTCTTGGCTCTGCACATTTCGGAAATCATTTCAAACAATCTGTTTCCTACGATGGGTTCATGATGTCCCGAAATATAATACTTGTCTTCCAGTTTATCGTTTTTTACTTCTTTCCTTCCGGTCTCATCCCAGATCACCACATGTTTGTTGGTGAGGATATCGCCGATGTAAACCTCGTTGGTTAAGAGATATCTCACCTTGCCGATATCCCAGACTCTTCCCGTTCGGTCTTTTTCTTCAAATTTATTCAGCTTCCTTGCGATCTCCGTAAAGGAATACCCTTCTGCCGCCATCAGGAATGCAAGTTTCACCCGAAGTGCCTGTTCGGGAATCACATACCACGCCTTACCTTCCTTGCGGTATCCGTATGCACTTCTTCGAAGCGGCGTTCCTCTTGCATTCATCAGATCGAGTATCACCTTGGTGTTTTCGGAAATGCTGGCGCTTTCCATCTCCGCAACCGCCGCCAGCGTCTCGATCACAAAGTCTCCCGCTTCGGACATGGTATCGATATTCTGTTCCATAAAGTAAATACCGATCTCTTTTGTGCGAAGTTTCCGGATTGCGTGAATCGTGTCGGCAGTAGATCTCGAGAAGCGGGCAATCGACTTTGTAATGATGTAGTCGATACAGCCTTTCTCCGCATTCTTCATCATCTCCAGAAATCCCGTACGCGATTTTATGGAAGTGCCGCTTTTTCCCCTGTCGCCGTAGATGCCGGCAGATACCCAGTCCGGATGTTCGAAAATCTCTCTGGAAAAGAATTCCCTCTGATTCACATAGGAGTTGTTCTGAAGTTCTTCTTCCGTCGAAACCCGGCAATATGCCGCTACCCGAAGCGGGCGTTTTGTCCCGAGGTTCACCGTGCTCAGAATCGCCATAATCCTTCTCCTTTCCGGCGTGTTCTCCCCTTTGCTGTATGTAATCCTATTAAATCTGTTCAGGAAGTCATTTTTTTGTACTCGTATCTGCTTTTTTCGGATGATTCTTTCCGTGGAATGAATTCTGTTTCCAAAGCCTGAGGGATTCCTTCTGTTTTCAGCTTCCTTCACACGGAGTCCCGGGGATTCCCTTTCCAGTGATATTCCCGCCGCCGATGGAACAAAGCAGCCGGCAATGAACCGGTGGTTCTGTCTTTTTTCCAATGACAGCGGCGGGTGAAAAGAAGCCGGGCTTCACCCGCGTGCACAACCGCAGCCACACCATGCATTCATGGAATCCGGACAGGTTTTTCTGTTGGTTTCTCTTCTCTGAATAGCCGTTTGAAGAGATCCGTAATCCGCAGTTTATTCGCGGTCCGGGTCTTCTCTTATGCAAAGCATACAGAATCCGAAAAATCTCAAAAGGTTCCGGAACGGAACGCATTTCCCTCATGAATTCGACTATACTGGAAACGTAAAATCTGAATAAGAATGAGATCCCCCTCTCATTTGAATGAAGAAAGCCGGTGAAAGCGCCGGTTTCTTTTTTGTCAGAAGGTCAGAAAGGAATATTCCCAATACATATCTTCCGGCAAACAGCTCCTCTTCTCATTTCATCTGATTCAGGGGGTAGTAGAAACACAGCGGAGACGAAGCCGCATCCTTTGCGTATCCTTTTACAGATGATTCTCTTGCCGTAAGAGAGGGTCAGAGATTTTCCTTCAGAAAGCGGAAGGCATTTCCGAATGTGATATTTCTGATTTCCTCTTCGGAAAACCCTTCTTCTGAAAGGGCCTCCGGAAAGCGCTGGGCATCCTTTGCCATGGAGAGATCGTGTTTTGAATTGTTTGCATATTCCGCAAGAAAGTCGGTGTAATCAAAACCGCAGGCGATATGTTCGCTTCCCGCAATCGAGGCGATATGTCTTGCATGTTTTGCCAGCATGCGGGCACCGCGCTTTTCTTCCTCTTCCGCAATGAAGGGGCCATAGGCATTCATTCCGATCAGCCCCCCGCTCACGGCAATCGCGGCAATCTGCTGATCGGTGAGATTGCGCTGGGCATTGCAGAGGGAACGGCAGTTGGAATGAGAGGCGATGACCGGTTTTTCCGAGACATTCAGAATATCCCAGAAGGTGTGTTCATTGGCATGGGAGACATCAATGACCATACCGAGTTCATTCATGGCTTCTACTGCTTTTTTCCCTTTTTTTGTAAGACCGCGGGCCGGATCTCCCTCCGTTCCGGTGGCGAGCAGGTTCGTTTCATTCCAGGTAAGAGACGCCATGCGCACTCCCAGTTCATACAGCTGCCGGATTCTCTGCTTCGGATGATCCGTAATGCCGCACATTCCTTCCACACTCAGAAAAAACTCCGGCTCCGTATTCGCATCAGAAAGATCATCCGCACTCAGAATCAGTTTTGTGTGCTTTGTGATTTCCTTTCTTGTGATCCCGATCAGAGATTCCATCTCCTCAAAGGTTTCATCTCCCCGAAACCAGCAGGCAGCGGCACTCGTCAGGATCTCTCCGGCCATCAGCCGGTTCATATGAGACCGGCGGAAAGACAGGCGTTTTCCCTGCTCCCTCCGTTCCCGAAGCTCTGCTGCGATATCATCATGTAGATTCAGTATGCGCATATGATTCCTCTCCCCTGTGCAACGCACCTCTGTTTACTTACAAAAAATCATAGCATGCCTCCCCCTTCCGCAGCGGCAGAACCGGAAGCTCTTTCGGATGCCGGGTATGCCATGTTATGAAAACCCCGCCGGAAGCCGGCGGGACTTTCGCGCTTGTCCGGTACTGAAAGGTTATACCCCGGGAAGATAGGTGACGGCGCAATAGCCGGGATAGATGATCTGGGTGGCGACATAATGATAGGTTTTCCCGTCGGGGGTAAACAGAAGATCTCCTTCCACGATTTCATTGTCCATGGCGGCTTTGCGGATATCCCGGTACCATTCTTCCCCGATGAAGGGATACAGTTCGTGAACGCTGTGTCCGAGCAGAACGGATGCCGGCTGGGTTCCGTAGTCCAGATATTTCCTGTTCGCATAGAAGAGCTTCGCGTCTTCCGATCCGTCCTGGTTGATCGTCACATGGAATACCGCATAGACAACCGGCAGATTGTCGAACAGGTGGAAAATGTCGGACGCCTTGGTCATCCGGCTTTCCGGTGCGATACTGCGGTCATGATCCGCAAGCAGGCGCACATCCGCGATCTTCGGCATTTCATCAAGGTCGAGATATTCGGAAAACAACACATAACCGACCGAGAGATAGAGGGTTACCGGAATACCCTCGACATCCTTGACCACAGCGGCGGCTTTCTTGATCTCTTTTCGGAGCTCATGGATTTTTTCTCTCTCCCGGCTCTGGCAGAGGATGACGAATTTCTGTCCGGCGACGCGTCCCACCGCGCAGGTTCTTCCGAACCGCTTCATCAGCTGAACGCCCAGGGCATAGATGATCTTGTCACCGAAGTCGAATCCGTACTGCTCGTTCAACGATGCAAAGTCATCGATCGAAATGTGAATGCGTCCGAAATCGATTCCTCTGAGATAATACGCATCCCGGAAGCTCATGGATTCTTCGGCGATGCCGCGGCTGTTGAGCAGTCCGGTAAGCAGATCCCTGCGGCCGGTTTCCTTGCCGCGCAGATCATTTTCGGTCAGCAGTTCCCTGTCGATAAAGTAGCCGAGCAGTCCGCTGATCTCCCCGTTTTCATCATACAGCGGGGTTTTGGAGGCAAGGATTTCCTTGTTCTCCCCTTCGTTCATGCACTGGCCGGGAATGTTGTGCGTGGTGACACCCTCATGAATGACCCGCATCTCATCGCTCATATATGCATCAGGGTGCACATGCCACCCGAGATCCTCATCATTCTTTCCCTTGATATCATGAATGGACTGAAATCCGTAGTAATTCAGAAAAGCAGGGCTGGCGCCGACAAAGCGGCGGTCATGGTCTTTCCAGAAGATGCGCAGAAGTCCGGAGTTAATCAGATTCTGCCAGAGATTCCCCGGCAGAAATGCCCGGCTTTCGGGATTCTGATCCGGCTCTGCCTTTTTTCGAAGATCCATCATCGCATCATGAACATTCGCAATCATCAGAATATATTTGTCTTCCTCAACCCGGGCCAGGGTAAAGGCCTTCCAGGCATACTGGCCATGGCGGACGCTGGAGCGCAGAAACTTCATGATCCGGCTGCGGCCGGTGGTCTCAAACCGCTCTTTTGCGGTGGACGGATCGAGAAGCTCCATAAACTCTTCCCGGTCTTCCGGAAAGATGTAGCGCTTGGCGATTGCCTTCACCATGGATTCGATATCCGTATCCGCCACCAGGTGCTCTCTGGTCGCGATGAACAGCGGTGTTACCCGGTCGTTTCTGACGTCGATGATCGAGACCCGTTCATACACCGAGAAGATATCGCGGGTAAATTCATCCAGCTGATTGGTATTTGCGGTTTTTGCGTTTTTGGAGAGGTTGATCATGCTCGCAAGGATCATGTACTTCTCCGGGGTGGATGCGAAACATTTTGTATTGATCTCGTAATACTCGTCATGGGACGTGAAATCCATCTTTCCCGTTCCTTCCGCATGGGTGGAATCCATCAGATTGATGATCCGTTCGGACAGAAGATGATAGGGAATATCACGGCGAAGAATATCCTCGCTGAAATTCAAGGCAAACATGCCGGTATTCTGAGCGACGCGCTCGAAGGCGGTGTTGTAAAACAGGATGCGGAATGATTTTTTCCGGAATTCCACCATGATCAGAGGAATACTGTTGAGATCTCTTGCCGAGGTGATGGCGTCGCTTTCTTCCCTGGTCATGAAGGGAACGGCGCTGAG
>JAFWCM010000066.1 GCA_017536885.1 Solobacterium sp. | reverse complement strand
TCTGCGCAGGTGACGAGGACCGGGTATTTATCGAAAGATTCGGCGGATGACCCGGAGGCCTGATACGGCCTTAACAATGGGAAAAAACAGTCCGTGAGGGCTGAACAGATCCATTCGGTATCCTTCATGACCATTTTCCATATGGAACAGGAGGATATTTTTTCATGTGTGGAATTATCGGTTTTACCGGGAAGCAGCCGGCGCTGCCGTTTTTACTGCAGGGTCTGTCCAGGCTGGAGTACCGGGGCTATGACTCGGCCGGTGTGACACTGGTCAACTCGAAGGCATTGCGTACCTGGAAGACAAAAGGAAGGCTTTCCGAACTCGAAAAGCTGCTGTCAAAAGATCTGGCGGAATCCTGCGGGATCGGCCATACCCGCTGGGCGACGCACGGCGTTCCGAGCAATATGAACGCCCATCCCCATATGAACGAAGAGGGAACGATTTCCGTCGTTCATAACGGCATTGTCGAGAATTACCAGGAACTCCGGGAAGAACTCAGAGAGGAAGGATATATCTTCCATTCCGAAACAGACAGTGAGGTCATCGTTCAGCTTCTCGATTTCTATTACCGGAAAAACCCGGTCATGAAAGAAGCGCTGGCGAAAACCGTAAAGCGTCTGGAAGGCTCCTATGCAATCTGTGTCACTTCCATTTTTGAACCGGATACGATCTATGTATCGAAGAAGGAAAGTCCGATGGTGCTCGGCCAGTCAAAGGAAGGCACCTTCTGTGCCAGTGATGCCCCGGCGTTTCTCGAATATACCAGAGAGATTCTTCCGCTTCAGGACGGTCAGAGCGCAATTCTGAACGCCGGCAGCCTTGAGGTGTTTGATGCGTCGGGGAAACAGATTGAGCCGAGATGGATTCATTTCCCGTATGATGTG
Source organism: Solobacterium sp. (assembly GCA_017536885.1). GTDB lineage: Bacteria > Bacillota_I > Bacilli_A > Erysipelotrichales > Erysipelotrichaceae > Bulleidia. Next base: position 17,048 of record JAFWCM010000066.1, on the reverse strand, counting down.
CAGGCAGCTCAGAAGGGCGGCTATGACTCCTTCATGTTAAAGGAGATTCACGAACAGCCTTCCGTGATCCGGGAAACCCTGCGGGGAAGATTCCGCGGCACAAAAACCGTGCTGCCGATGATCGATCAGATGAATGTGAGATGGGACCGGATCGATCAGACGGTATTTATCGCCTGCGGCACCGCGTACCATGCATGCATTTACGCAAACCTGCTGTATCAGAAGTATACGGGCAAGGTGAGCTGGGTTATTCCGGCCAGCGAATTCCGTTACTGCTCTCCCAATGTCAATGAACATACCCTGTGCATCTTTGTGTCACAGTCCGGTGAAACCGCAGATACCCTGGCGGCGATCAAGCTGGCTAAGGCCAAGGGCTGCGTCACGATCTCGGTAGTCAATGTGCTGGGCTCTTCGATTTCAAGAATGACGGACGCGGTGCTCTATACCGCGGCAGGTCCGGAAATCGCGGTTGCGAGCACAAAGGCCTATACCACCCAGCTGGTTCTGCTTCATGTACTGGTCCTGAAGCTTGCGGAGATGTACGGCATCAAGGTCAAAGGCAAGAGCCGGCTGATCAGCGATCTGAAGCGTCTGCCTGAGGTTACCGAACAGGTGCTCGGCCAGGAAGAGAAGATGAAAGAACTTGCGGGCATGTTAATCGATCAGAGAGACGCCTATTTCATCGGCCGTCAGCTGGACTATCCCACCGCTCTTGAAGGAGCCCTGAAACTCAAGGAAATCTCCTACGTGCATGCGGATGCGTATTATGCGGGAGAACTCAAGCACGGACCGATCGCACTGATTGAAAAGGATACGGTAGTCACAGCTATGGCCACCCAGCCGGAGGTCGCTTCCAAAACGGTATCCAACATCCGTGAAACCATCGCCCGCGGCGCCCGGGTAATCCTCATCACCGGGGAGAATATGCCGGCAGAGGAGTTTGAATATGTAGTGAGAATTCCGGAAATCTCTCCGGAACTTGCGGCAATTCCTTCCGCGGTTCTGCTTCAGATGTTCGCTTATTACGGCGCAAAGGAAAAAGGATGCGATATCGACAAGCCCCGCAACCTTGCAAAATCGGTGACAGTAGAATAACAGAAGTTACGGAAGGGGATGCTCTTCCGTTTCTTCGTTTTCCTCATCGTCATCGTCTTCTTCATTTTCATCATCTTCCTCTTCCTGATCCTCGCTGTCGCGGTAAATGCAGAAGGCATGATAGATCAAAGCGGCGGAGGAAACAAACGAGATCCCCGCAATCACAAGCAGGGCAGTCGGATTGAAAAAATAGCGGAGATACAGAAACGCCAGTGAAATGGAACAGCCGATGTGAAGAGAGATGCAGACCCAGGCGTTTTCATAGAAGATGAAAAACAAAGAGGCGAGAATGCCGCAGAAAAAGCAGAAGAAAAGACCGGCGGCCCCGTCTCTGATAAGGCCATAGAGGCAGAAAGAGACAACGGAAGCGATCATAGATGCAGGGATTCCGAAGCGCTCAAGCATTGCCTTCTGCAGGCCAGAGCGGAACACGAGTTCTTCCGCTGATGGAAGCAGAAGGAAAAACGTCAGGCTCCACGTCAGAGAAGCGTTTTTCGAAAGACAGAACTCCGAGACGGATTCCAGACTTGTGAGAATACCGCTGTCGATGGTGATCGCTTCCATCGCAAACAGCAGTGCCGTGCAGAAGGAAAATCCTGCCGCAAGGGAGAGAAACAGTGATGGGACTTCCGGTTTCTGAAGAGAAGTATCTTCTTTAAACAGAGTCAGCTCAGCCCCGATGAAGAGAATGATAAAACAACCGGCCGCCAGGGCATCTCCGCTTCCCGGCATCAGGCGGGAAAGGATCAGCTGGATAGCAAGACAGGCAGGAACTGACAGGATCCGAAAGAAAAAGCTGTTCATGAATGATATTGTATCAGAACAGCTTTCGGTACTTCGGAAAAGCGATGGTATTCCGGAGTTTGAAGTAATCGTTTTTGTAGATGAGGCGGCAGATGCTGAAGAGATTGGAAATCTCATTGTTCTTGTGTTCGATCTCCTCTTTGGTAAGCGTTCCTTCGAAGGAGTCATCCGAAGCATAGTAGGTATTCTCATTCATGATCCAGCTGCCGTTAGGGAAGATGACGGTCTTTGGGGTGTCGCAGAAGATATCCGTTCCGACATAGAGACGGGGATCATATTCCAGACCGGTGAGATTGGCCACCGTCGGCAGGATGTCAAAGGTGCTGTTGATCTCATCGATCTTCTTCCCTGTGATCGATCCGGAATAGAAGATCATCGGCGTCCGGTCTTCATTGAGCCCGTCCAGCCGGTCTGCTTCATATCCGCCGTAATCATCCAGCGTCTTGATGGCGGTCTCGAGCGGATGATGATCCGCGAAGAGAACGATCAATGTATTGTCGAGTTTTCCGGCTTCCTTCAGATGATCGATGAGATAGGCCATGGCCTTGTCCAGTTCCATGGATTTGGAGATATACCGCTTGACCTCGATCGGGTAGTCCGGATGGATTTTGTCGATCTCATCGAGATACCGGTTGCCGAGATCGCTTCCCTGATCATACGGAAAGTGGGTGGAGCTTGTGACATAGAGGGTGAAGAACCGGTCTTTGTCAATCCAGTACGGCAGGGTGAGTTCCATCATCTCGAGATCGGACTGCCAGCCCCAGAGCTGGGTGTAATGAATGTCATCGTAGTTGAGATACGCCTGACAGCCGCTGTTGGAATACAGCGTGCGCCGCTCATAGAACTCATCTTTCCAGTTATGGTAGGCACTGGTGTAATAGCCGGCGTGATCGAAGATCGAGAAGATGCTTTCATTCCAGCTGTTTTCCGCATACTGGTTCGGGGTGCAGAGATCCGACTGGGGAACGAGGGACACCTCCGAGACAAACTCGCTTTCCCCGGTGGCACAGGAGAATTTCGGAGTGTAGTGATGGGTGAAGTCCCACCCTTCTTCCTTCATCTTATACAGCGTCGGGGTGAGTTCCTTGTCGATGCCCATATAATCAAACGCCTCGATCATGATGTAAACGACATTGTAGTCCTTCATCATCCCGGTGTGATCGTTATAATCGGTGACCGTCCGGTTCATCAGATACTGGTCGATGGTTCTGATGTCTTCGCTGCTCTCCGCGTCCTTCAGACCGATCCACTCCGAATCATCGATTTCATCCCGGCGGTGAATAACGGGTTCTTCCGTGGAAGAAGCCGATGGCGAAGGAGATGGGGAAGGGCTGGGGGAAGGAAGAGGTGTCTCCTCGATGATCAGAGAAGAACTCTCCTTGTTTCCGATGGAAAGCACATCCACGACAAGGAATCTGCCGATGCCGAATTCGCGGATGGCGCGGTTGAGAAACTGAGGATTGGTGTACAGCCGAAGCAGGCCGGCATCTGCCACCAGAAGAGTACCCATGGTCTCGAGAATCAGAAAAGGAATCAGAGCGAGCTTTGTGACAGAGATCCGCTCACTTTCCCGCAGGGGGATATTTCTGAAGAGCAGCGTGCACAGAAGCGGAGCGAGGAACTCCGTGTAATAGACGGGTTTGATCAGAGCGATAAACTGCCACGCAAACTGGGCGATTCTCCCCGCTCCGTCAAAGGTTGCCTTTACCGACATGTAGGAGCCGTAGAAATTCATGAACTGAAGCTGGGTGATCGCGTATGCCGCAAACAGCCAGCTGATGAGCTCGATCAGAAATTTGCCGAACTTCACCGGAAACAGCGAGGCAAACCAGGAAAGAAAAAACGCAGAGGAAAGCAGAAAGATCTCTGCCGTGAAAAACGCTCTTGAGAGAAGAGGGGGAAAGGAAAGAAGACGGAATATGGTTTCACAGGCCAGAAAAACAAAACTGAGCCGGACGAGTGAAACTTTGAAAAAATCGAGTTTGTCTTGCATAACAGTATTGATTTTACACAAATTCAGAAGGATTGGAAAAGGTTTTGCAAGGATTTCGGCGATCAGATAAAATGATTGCTGTATGAATCTGAAAGAGTATCTTCCAGCCATGATCTTCCTTGCATTCGCGGTTCTGGGATTCGGGACCGGTTTTCTTGGTGTTGTGCTGTCTGTTGCCTGGGCTTATGTGGCGGTCAAAGTGGTAAACCATTATATTCTCAGAAAGAGACCGGAGGACAGGTAATGAACGGAAATCTGATTGTGATCATCGTGCTTGTTCTTCTCACTGCCGCTGCCGTGCAGTGGGCGAGCAGACTGTAATGATGAAAATGTTTTCATTGCTAAAGTGTTTCTGAAAAGAATTTCAGAAATATTTTTGTAATTGTTATTGACCCGGCTTTTGCATGCATGGTAAAAAGAGTATGGAAACCGAAGAAGCGGAGATAACGGCAGTCAGGATCTGAAAGAGAGCCCGGGTAAGGTGAGAGCCGGGCAGAATCACCGTCTGTCAAATGGACCGCTGAGGGCAGAAGGAAAGGTCAGCCGAGTATTCTCTGACGGAAGGACTCCGTTATGTTCCGGAGATATGATAGTATCTCTTAATGAAGCGCACGCATCGTCGTGAAGCAGGGTGGCACCGCGAAAGTTATTTCGTCCCTGACAGTGATTTTTCTGTCAGGGATTTCTTATTTTCCGGAAAGGAGAAGGCATGGACGACATTCTCAGAACCATTGCGGATTACGCAAGAGAGCGGGTGAAACAGAAGAAGGAGATTCTGCCCGAAGAGAGGATCAGGGAACTGGCATTGGCTTCGGTCAGAGAGAAGAACTTCCCGTTTGAGACAGCGCTCAGAGAAGAAGGTATGAGCTTCATCTGTGAATGCAAGAAAGCATCTCCTTCCAAAGGACTGATTGATCCGGACTTCGATTACCTGCGGATTGCCCGGCAGTATGAAGAAGCCGGAGCCGCAGCGATCTCGTGCTTAACCGAGCCGAAGTGGTTTCTCGGAAAGGATGAGTATCTCAGACAGATTGCACAAGAGGTATCGATCCCGGTGCTCCGCAAGGACTTTACGGTCGATGAATACATGATTTATGAGGCGAAGCTGCTCGGGGCTTCAGCCGTGCTTCTGATCGTATCGCTGCTTTCCGACGCGGAGCTGAACAGAATGAGGGAAATTGCCGACAGCCTTGGCCTCAGTGCTCTGTTTGAAGCACATGACAAAGAGGAGATTGAAACCGCCCTTCGGTGCGGTGCCAGGCTGATCGGAGTGAACAACCGGAATCTTCACTATTTTACGGTGGATATTCACAACTCCGTAACGCTTCGGAACTATGTGCCGCCGGAAGTGCTGTTTACGGCAGAGTCAGGCATAAAGACGAGAGAAGATATCGCCGTGCTGGAAGAAGCGAATGTCAATGCCGTGCTGATCGGGGAAACCCTGATGCGCAGTGAGAATAAAAAAGCCATGCTCAGAAAATTGAAAGGAGACAAAGCATGATTAAGGAAGCGATTATCAAGATTGTCGGAAAGGAAGACCTTACCTTTGACGAGGCCTATACCGTCATGAATGAGATTATGTCGGGGGAGACCACTCCGACTCAGAATGCGGCATTCCTCGCCGCGCTTTCCACCAAGAGCGCAAGAGCGGAAACCATCGATGAAATTTCCGGCTGTGCGTTGGCCATGCGGGAACATGCGATCCCGGCCGACTTTGACGATCTTGATGTCATGGAGATCGTGGGAACCGGCGGTGATAATTCCCATTCGTTCAATATTTCGACCACTTCCGCCTTTGTGGTGGCGTCCTCCGGTACAAAGGTAGCCAAACACGGAAACCGGGCAGCTTCCAGCGACTGCGGCACAGCGGACTGCCAGGAGGCGCTCGGCGTCAATATCCAGCAGGACCCGGCCCTTGCGAAAAAACTGCTGGAAGAGACCGGTATGTGCTTCTTCTTCGCGCAGAAGTACCACACCGCGATGAAATACGTCGGTGCGATTCGAAGAGAGCTCGGTTTCCGTACGGTGTTCAATATTCTCGGGCCTCTGACCAATCCGGCCCGGCCGAAATACTTTCTGCTCGGTGTTTATGACGAGTATCTGCTTCGTCCGATCGCTGGCGTGCTTGACCGCCTTGGCGTCAAACGGGCACTGATCGTCTACGGAAAGGATAAGCTCGATGAGATTTCTGCGGTCGGTGAGACAGCGGTGATGGAACTCAAGGACGGATATACCAGAGAAACTGTGATCAAACCGGAAGACTTCGGACTCGAGAGGGGAAAGATGGAAGAACTGCGCGGCGGTTCGCCGGCGGAAAACGCGACGATCACAAGAGGCATTCTCGACGGATCCATCCGCGATACCAAGAGAACCGCAGTGCTTATGAATTCCGGCGCAGCCCTGTTTGTTTCGGGCAAGGCCGGCAGTATTGCCGAGGGAATCAAGCTCGCCGAAGAACTGATCGATTCCGGAAAGGCGTTTGAAACCATGTGCGCTTATATCTCCGGGAGTAATGCATGACAAAAATCAAGCTCTGCGGGCTTGGCACAATCGAAGCAATAGAAGAGGTGAACCGCTTGATGCCCGACTATGCGGGGTTTATCTGCTCTGCCGGCTTTCGCAGATCGGTCGATGAAGAGAAACTGAGAACTCTGAAATCCGCTCTGGATCCGCGGATAACGGCAGTCGGGGTGTTTGTGAATGAACCGATGGACAGGATTGTTTCCCTGCTGGATCAGGGACTGATCGATGCCGTTCAGCTTCACGGTCACGAAACCGACAGCGAGATCGATGCGCTGAAGCAGCGAAGAAACTGCATGGTTCTGAAGGCGGTGAAAATCGATTCCCCGGAAGCGGTAAAACGGGCGGAACAATCCCATTCGGACCTCGTGGTGGCCGATGGGGGAACGGGAGAAGGAAAGACGTTTGACTGGAGTCTTCTGGAATCCCTGAAGCGCCCGTTTCTGCTGGCGGGAGGGTTAACACCGGAAAATGTGCGGGAAGCGATCGGACAGATTCATCCCTATGGGGTGGATACAAGCTCCGGCATAGAAACCGGAGGAATCAAGGATCCGGTAAAGATGCGCAGGTTTGTAGAGCGCATAAGGGAGATGAAATATGACGAATGAAAACGGAAGATTCGGCATTCACGGCGGACAGTATATTCCGGAAACACTGATGAATGCGGTCATTGAACTCGAGGAAGCATATAACAGATACAAGGACGATCCGCAGTTTCAGAAAGAGCTCAGCGAACTGTTCAATGACTATGCCGGAAGACCCAGCCGTCTCTATCACGCAAAGCGCATGAGCAGAGATCTTGGCGGTGCGGATATTTATCTCAAGCGGGAAGATCTCAATCATACCGGTGCCCACAAGATCAACAACGTGCTCGGTCAGGCGCTGCTTGCGAAGAAGATGGGAAAGACAAGACTCATCGCTGAGACGGGAGCCGGCCAGCATGGGGTGGCCACTGCCACCGCGGCGGCGCTGTTCGGAATGGAGTGCGTTGTGTTCATGGGCAAGGAGGACATCGAGCGCCAGGCTCTCAATGTCTATAAGATGAGACTGCTCGGGGCGGATGTGGTTCCGGTCGTCACCGGAACGGGCACATTGAAAGACGCTGTTTCCCAGGCCATGCGTGAATGGACAAACCGGGTCAGCGACACGCATTACTGTCTTGGCTCGGTCATGGGGCCGCATCCCTTCCCGGTGATCGTGCGCGACTTTCAGGCAGTGATCTCGCGGGAAATCAAGGAACAGATGAAAGAACTCACCGGCCGGCTTCCGGATGCGGTGATCGCCTGTGTAGGCGGCGGGTCCAATGCGATCGGAGCGTTCTATCATTTCATCAATGACCCCGAAGTACAGCTGATCGGCTGTGAAGCAGCCGGCAGAGGGGTGGATACCTTTGAGACTGCGGCGACGATCGCGACCGGAAAACTCGGAATCTTCCACGGCATGAAGTCGTACTTCTGCCAGAACGAGTACGGGCAGATCGCTCCGGTGTATTCCATTTCCGCGGGACTGGATTATCCCGGCATCGGCCCGGAACACGCCTGGCTTCACGATATCGGCCGGGCAGACTATGTGCCCGTCACCGATGCGGAAGCGGTGGAAGCGTTTGAATACCTTTCCCGCATGGAAGGCATCATACCGGCAATCGAAAGCGCTCATGCCCTGGCCTATGCGATGAAGATCGCTCCGGACATGAAGGGAAAGAATATTGTGGTCAATGTATCGGGACGCGGTGACAAGGACTGCGTCAGTGTTGCGAGATACCGGGGGGAGGACCTTTCCGAATGAACAGAATAGAACAGGCATTTCAGCACAAGGCGATTATTCCCTTTCTCACCTGCGGTGATCCCGATCTTGAAACGACCGGGAAGCTGGTACGGGAACTGGTGAATGCGGGAGCGGATCTCATAGAACTCGGCATTCCTTTTTCCGATCCGACCGCGGAAGGCCCTGTGATCATGGACGCGGATGAAAGAGCGCTGAAAAACGGGGTTACCACCGATCAGATTTTCGACCTTGTCATAGATCTTCGGAAGGATGTGAAGATCCCGCTGGTGTTTATGACCTATGCGAATGTGATCTTCTCCTATGGGATCGAACGGTTCATGAAGCGTTGTGAAGAAACCGGGATTGACGGAATCATCCTGCCGGATGTGCCGTACGAGGAAAAGGATGAATTTGAAGGTGAAGCGGAAAAGCACGGAATCGCATTCATCCGGATGATTGCCCCGACAAGCGAAGCGAGGATCGCAAAAATCGCAGACGGCGCAAAGGGATTCATCTATGTCGTCTCCTCCATGGGAGTGACCGGCACAAGAAAGGAAATCACAACCGACATCGCCGCTTTGACAGGCGTGGTGCGCTCGGTGACAGATACCCCCTGCGCGGTGGGATTCGGTATTTCCGATCCGGATCAGGCCCGCCGCATGGCCGAAATGTCCGACGGAGCCATTGTGGGATCGGCGATTGTAAAACTCATCGCAAAATACGGAAGGGACTGTGTCCCGCATGTGAAAGCATTCGCGGCTTCTCTTGCGGAGAGTGTTCACGGCATTTCCGGCAACTGAAAAGGCAGCTGAGCTGCCTTTACTTTGTATGCCGAGAAACTTTTTTCCGTGTCTCTTTTGCCCGGATCAATAGGGGAAAGCATCCAGTTCCCCGCAGCGGGGACACCGGTAAACCACACTGTTGTTTTCCGGCTGAGCGCGGAGATACGTCATTTCGGCTCCGCAGATCCCGCAGATATGATGGCCGTCCCATTCAGCGCCGTTAACCTGCTTGATTCCTGTTCTGTCAATTCCTTCTTTTCGTCCATGTTTTTTCTCCTCTCAAAGATTCAGATCCCCTTCCGGGATATCTCTTTTCTTACCAGTATGATATATGTACTGACCGGTGAAATCCATTGGGAACGGATGTTTGCCCTCCGACCATTGCCCGGCTGATTTTTCCTTCGGTCCGAAACGGCAGTCTTATTTCAGTGCCGTCTCGGCGTCCTGACCGCCTTTTCGAAGATGTCTGATCAGAATCGGCACTTCATAGAGAATCATCCCTGCCCAGCCGGCAAGATAGGACCAGGGAATCGCCGTGAAGGAGAAGCCGAAGCGATAGAGGAGAAACCAGCAGGTAATGCATCGGACGGTCATGTTTATGATTGAGCTCACAAGGGTGATTCTGAGATCGCCGATGCCCCGGAAATATCCCTGGATGCCGTTGGTGAGTGCAGGCAGAAAATACATGAAGGCAATCAGATGGAGATACTGGGTTCCTTCGGCGATAACCCCCTGATCCAAAGTGAATAACTGCATGATCTGCGGGGCAAACATATAGAGAACCGCGGCGATGACAAACGAGAAGCCAAGTTCCAGCACGATGCCCCAGGCAAAGGTTTCTTTCACCCGGTTATATTTGTGGGCACCGGCATTCTGCGCCATGACGGAACTCATCGCATGAGCGATGTTCTGCTCGGGGACGATCGCAAAATCATCCGTGCGGTTGACCGCATTGAATGCGGCGGCGCTGGTGACGCCGAGCGTATTCACAAATCCCTGGACGACGATTTTTCCGAGCTGAACGGACGATTGCTGCAAAGCGGTGACGATGCCGAAAGAGAGCGTCTTCTTCAGAAGGCAGGGATCGACGACCAGCCACTTTTTCCCCAGGCGCAGAGAGGGGATTTTCTGATAGAGATAGATCCAGCAGAAAACGGCACAGAGCGCTTCACATATCACGGTGCTTAATGCGGCGCCGGTAACTCCCATGCGCAGATACGCCACAAAGAGAAGATCACCGGCAATATTCAGTCCGGTGCTTACGGCAAGGAAGTACAGCGGGGTTTTGGAATCTCCCATCGCCCTGAGCATGGAGGCGAGATAATTGTAGATAAAGCTGAAGATCAGCCCCGCCATGATGATGCGCAGATATCCTGAGGCCAGGGAGAGAATGGAGGGATCCACTCTTAACAAAGACATGATCTGCCGGCTGAACAGGGCGATCATTGCCCCTGCGGTCAAAGAGAACACCGCTCCCGCGCAGAGGCCGGTGCTGACCTGACGCTTCAGGGTGCTGTGGTCTTTGGCGCCGTACTGATAGCTGACAAGCAATCCGGCACCCAGGCAGATGCCGTTAGTGAAAAGCAGCACCAGCGTCATGAGCGGATTTCCCGTTCCGATTGCCGCGAGCGCTTCCTTTCCGATATATCTTCCCGCAATCATACTGTCGGCCGCATTGTAGGTCAGCTGAAGCAGATTGCCCGCAATCAGGGGAAGCGTAAACTTCACCAGCTGAGGAAGGATAGGTCCTTTTGTAAGATCCTGTGTCATGGTTTCTGAATAGTATAGTAAACAATTGCGGCAAGCGCAAAGCGTATCAGATCATTACCGCAGGTATTTCTGGCTGATTCCCTCAAACGTGAGATGAATGATCACATTCGCAATCTGTTCCGGGGTTTCCCGGTCTTCCTCTTTCAGAAGCCACTCGTAGATGATGGCTGCGGTGCCGTGGTAGAGAAAGGAAAGGGAGTAATGAAGATCGTACGAGGTCTTTAAGCCCGTCTGGCTGGCCGGGGCATTGTCGATGATCTTGTGAATGAAGGCAGGGTCTCCGTTGGGTCCGTAGAAACAGAGAAAGAGATCCCTGTTTTCAAGACACAGAGCGCAAAAGGATTTGTAGATGCGCACCCGGTCCGCTTTCCGGAATGCGGGGGTCTGACCGATTGCCTGCGTCAATGCGGTGATGAACTCCGTTTCCGTCTGATCCGCAAGATCATAGACGTCTCTGTAATACTGGTAGAAGGTCGGCCGGCTGATCTCGGCCCGAAGGCAGAGGTCCTTCACGGTAATTCTCGAGACCGGTTTTTCCTTCATCTCTTTCAGAAGCGCAGACCGGATCAGCCGGCGGGTGATTTCAGTTCTGAGATTCATATGCGGTCTCCTTTACACTTTGCCTGTCAATGTAAGAAATCTTTCCAGATTTCCCGATAGTGTTAATGCATGGAAGGAATCTGCGGCGCTACAATAAATGTAGAAGAAGTTTTACAGCGTGTAAAGATAATGAACACGACAGAAAGGAGAACACATGTCTTACACCAAACTGTTTGAACCCGGCACGATCGGCGGCCTGGAGATTAAAAACCGCATTGTCATGCCGGCCATGGGATGTTCGTTTGCGGAGAGCACGGGTGAGGCCGGGCAGAGGATCATCAAATACTACGCCGACCGCGCCAGAGGCGGAGCGGGACTGATCATCACCGAAATCACCAGAATCGATGATGAGACCGGCGTCGGCACCCCGAACCAGCTCAGCGCTACGAATACGCATATGGTTCCGCAGCTGTACCGGCTTGCGGAAACCATTCACGCCTATGACACCAAGCTCTTCGTTCAGCTTCATCATCCCGGCAACCAGACACCGAGCCGTCTGATCGGCGGCAAGCAGCCGGTATCCGCATCCGATGTCACCTGCAGGGTCATCGGCGAACAGCCGCGGCCTCTGACCACGGAAGAAGTGGAAGGAATGGTAAAGAAGTTTGTGACCGGAGCTGTGATCGCTCAGAAGTCGGGCGTTGACGGCGTCGAAATTCACGCTGCTCACGGATATCTCGTCAGCCAGTTCCTCTCCCCGTATACAAACAAGCGCGAAGACAAGTACGGCGGTTCCTTTGAGGGAAGACTGCGCTTCCTCACCGAAATCATCCTCGGCATCAAAGCATACTGCGGACCCAGATTCCCGATTTCCGTACGCATGAACGGAAACGACTTCCTGGAGGGCGGTCTTTCCGAAGAGGATGCGATCAGGATTGCGAAGTATCTCGAAAGCCTCGGGATCGCCTGCCTGAATATCAGCTGCGGCATGTATGACTCCGGCTCCACGATCATCGAACCGAGCTTTTATGCGGAAGGCTGGAAGAAACACCTTGCGAAGAATATCAAGGCGGCTGTGAGTATTCCGGTGATCGCCGTCAATACCATCAAGCATCCTGCGTTTGCGGAAGAACTGCTGGAAGAAGGCGTCAGCGACTTTGTCGGCATCGCCCGCGGATTCCTCGCTGATCCCGACTGGGGCAAAAAGGCGTATGAAGGAAAAGACAACCTCATCCGCAAGTGCCTTGGCTGTATGGAGTGTTTCCGCATTCTCAACGACGGTCAGCCTCTGGGCTGCACGGTGAACCCGATCCTCGGCAGAGAGTTTGAATGGGGCGAAGAGAAGCTCGTCCGCAACGGGAACGGAAGAAAGGTCGCCGTGATCGGTGCCGGACCTGCCGGCATCCAGGCTTCCGTGGTTCTTGCCAGAAGAGGATTCAAGGTATCCCTGCTCGAAAAGAGCGGACAGATCGGCGGCACCGTGAATCTTGCGGCAGTACCTCCCAACAAGACGATGCTGAAAGAACTCGTCGATACCATGAAGGAAGAACTCGAAGTCAACGGCGTTGAAGTGCTTCTGAATACGGAAGGAACTCTCGGCAACGTTAAAAAGACCGGTGCCGAAGCGGTGTTTGTCACCGCCGGCGGAACACCGGTGAAACCGAATCTTCCGGGCATTGAAAAAGCCGTTACGGCAGAGGATGTGCTGGCCGGAAGAGCAGAGGTGAAAGGTACCAATGTCGTGGTGATCGGCGGCGGTGTCACCGGCCTTGAAACCGCGGAAACCCTCGCCAAAGATCACAAGGTCACAGTGGTAGAGATGCTCGACAAGGTCGGCGGAAATCTCTATCCGAGCATTGTCATGCATCTGGTGCAGGAGATCATGAAGAGCGGCGGCGCAATTTCCAAGGGCAAGACCCTCGTTTCCATCGAAGACGGTTCGGTTACCGTCAGGGGAAGTGAGAGCGAAGAGGTCGCTTCGATTCCTGCCGATACCGTGGTGCTTGCGATGGGTGTGCGCTCGAACCGTCCGGATTATGATGCGCTGAAGAAAGCCTATGGCGACAAGCTGGTTCTCGCCGGCGATTCCCGCCGCGGCGGTCAGATCTTCGATGCGCTTCATTCCGCATACGACCGCGCATTTGTTTTCGAAGCAAGATAACTTCTTTCTGTGAGGGGGCATGGAAAAAAGCTGGTTCGCCAGCTTTTTTCTATGGATCAGAGATAATACAGACGGGAATATTTCTCCTCGAGATAATCGAGGTAATACCCGGGGTTAAACGGTTCGCCGGTGGAGAGCTCCATGATCTTTGCGGCGGGATACAAAGCCCCGTATCTGTGAATGTGTGTTTTGAGCCAGTCGATGCAGGTGCAGTACTCACTGCGCTCGAGATAGTTGTCCACAGCGATCTCTTCCCGCATGCGGTGATAGAACTGCGCCGCAAAGGCACTGCCCAGCGCATAGGTGGGGAAGTAGCCGAAGCTGCCGTCGGACCAGTGCACATCCTGCAGGATGCCTTCGCAGTCGGAAGGAACCTCAACGCCGAGATACTGCCGGTACAGATCATTCCAGGCTTCCTTCAGCTGTTCAAACGGAATACTTCCGCCGAAGAGTCCCTTTTCGAGCTCGTAGCGGATCAGGATGTGGACCGGATAGGTGAGCTCATCGGCAGCGGTGCGGATGAGACCGCACTTTGAAGCATTTACAGCCCGGACAAACTGCTCAAGCGGGATGTCCCTGAGCTGGTCCGGGAAAGTGTTCTGCAGGGAGGTGTAGTTTGCCTTCCAGAACGGAAAGGATCTTCCCAGGTAGTTTTCACAGAACCTTGACTGCGATTCATGCATGCCGGAGGAGATGCCGGTGGAAAGGATCGTCCCGTCAAACTTCGGAGAAACATTGTGTTCATACCAGGCATGACCTACTTCGTGAATCGTGGAAAAGATCGCCGCGGTCATGTTGTATTCCTCGTATCTGGTGGTAGTGCGGCAGTCATTCTCGCAGGTCCATGCGGTGAACGGATGTTCGGTCTCGTTCTGATATCCCCAGTTCTTCGTGAAGCCCAGGTAGGGAAGCAATACGTCACTTGTCCACTTCTTCTGAAGTTCCTCGGGAAAACTCTGCTTCAGGAAGGAGTCATCGATCGGCTCGGCATTCTGCACTTTCTGAATCAGCGGAATCAGACGTTCTTTCAGACGGTCAAAGAAACGGTCATAGAAAGCGATGTCTGTGCCCGGCTCATAATCATCGAGCATCTGTTCGTACAGAGGCCTGTCGCTTTTGCGGTATCCGTACAGCTTTTTCTGCCATTCGATCATCCCTTTCAGATGCGGTTCGAAAATCGAATAATCGTTATTCTGTCTGGCCTTCAGCCAGGCGTCATAGGAGGAGGTGGCGGCTTTGGAAAAAGCGACATATTCCTCCTTGGGGATGACATGAATCTTCATGAACTCCCGGCGGTACAGCTCCGCTTCCCGGCGGATGTCGCTGTCGACACCGGGCTGGCCGATCAGAAGATCGAGCACCGGAAGAATCGAAGGATCGGTTTCGATCGAGAATTTTTCGCCCGAAAGATATGCGGTTCTTTCATCCCGGTAGGCGCTTCCGTCGGAAGGGGCGACCGTCATGCGGTCGATATTGATAATGCTGAGGGCCATCTCATAGGCCGACAGTCTGAACTTCCAGCTGTTATACTGGTCCAAAGCTTCCTGTATTGTCATAGTTATACCTCTTCAGTCAATGTTCATTTTATCACAGGCCGTAAATCCTCATCGGCGGAACGCCGGAAGAGTCAGCCGGTCTTTTTTTTCTGATGCGAATGTATTTTTCGAAATATAAAAACAGAGAGATTGACTCTCTGCTTTGCGGGAGTGCATAACCGCATGCATGACTCCCGATGAAAAAACGGCAGTCCTTACTGATTCTTTTCCGGTTTGCGGTTCTGTGCGCTTTCATATGGAGAAATCAGATTCATGCCGGCGGGGCAGAGTCCCTCTGCGCTTCCTCCGGCAACCTGCTCTTTTTCGTCCGAAGTCAGTTCGGAGACTTCCCGGATTACTTCGTCTGTCTGATTCTTAATGCTGGTTTCACTCATTGTTTTTTTGCTTCCCGCATTATTATACGCAGTTCCCCGATGCCGGGCATAAAAATTCCTCTGAACATTCCCGTCGTATTTCCGGAAGGTTCGCGCGGATCGGCAGAGCTGAACTGCATGTTGGTGACAGGAAATGCATGGGATATGATTGTCCGGAAAGACAGCTGCCTAAGCTGTTTGAAGGAGATATCTCTCATATTCGTGGTACAGTTGTATTTCATGATGGAATTGTCATGATTGCGAAGCGGGACAGAGAACCCCCGGCCGCGCCGCGATCACAGCCCTCAGCTGTCCGATGGGCGGCTGAGGCATGCCCCGGGGGAATTCATTATGATATTTCGCAAAGGAGCAAAACTATGATTGAAGTCACCAGAGGAGATGCAATGCATCTTTATGGAAGCTATGGATTGAAAATGGACTATACCGTAAGGCTGAGCGTACGGATGAGTGATCCGGTAAACGGAGAGATTCTGAAGGATGCGCTTGGAAAAACGCAGAAAAGGTATCCGTATCTTTCGCTTCGTATCCGAAGGAATGCAGAGAAATACTGCTATGAACAGAATTCATCGCCGGTGGTTCTGTTTCACGGCGATGAACAGATTACATTGAACAGCCTCGAATCCAATTATCATATCTGGGCAGTCTCTTATCAGGATGACAGGATTCATCTCGATATCAGCCACGGCACTTCCGACGGCACCGGCATGTACATGGTGCTTTCAACCCTGTTGTATTACTATTGCGCAGAACGCTATGGGCTTACGGATCATACCGGGATCCGGACCCTCGAAGATCCGATCCTCGCAGAAGAAAGCATGGATCCGGCAGAGACTGTGCCCCCGCTTCCTCCGGCAGCGTTAAACCGGCCGAAGATGCCGGATGCGTTCTCCCTGCTGAAGGATGCCGGTCTTACCCCATCGGAGCCGGTCATTTACGATATTGAGATTCCCGAAGAGGAATTCGTTCGTTTCTCAAAGGAACATCTCGCCAGTCCCGGCTCAATGACCTGTGTTCTGTTTTCCCGGGCGATTGACCGTCTGTTTCCGAAGCGGGAAAGCCCCCTGATGAATTCCTACATCATTAACGCCAGGCCGATGGCAAATGATTCAAAGACGATCCATAACTGTGTGCAGACCGTAAAATTCGAATTCTCGGATGAGGTCAGAGACCGTTCCTTTGAAGAGCAGTGCAGAATTCACAGGGAAATCACGGCTCAGTTTGCCAGCGAAAAAAAGGTTATGGAACAGATGGCATTTTCTGCCGGTGTTGCAGGCATGGTTCTGCAGAAGGCAAAAGACATTGAGGCGAAGAAGATGACCTTCGGCATGTCGCTGGACTGCGGGCGGAAATACTTTACCTATATGGTGAGCTATGTCGGAAAATGGAAATATCACCAGATTGAACCGTGGGTAAAGGAGTTCCGCACCCATGTGCCCATCGCCAATGATCTCCTGATCGAGATCGCTGCGATGAGCGGTCGCATCTTCCTTTCCGTACATCAGAAATTCAAAGAAGATATTGTCCTTCGGGAAGTGCTGAAAGAGCTGGAAGAGAATCACATTCCGTATGTGCTTCACGATCCTGTTCCGAGAGACAATGCGCATATGATTGAGCCTGAAGCGGTGACAGAATGAAACGCAATCCGGGAAAACAAATTCTTAACAGACTGAAAGCGGCGATCCTTGCGCT
>JAFWCM010000065.1 GCA_017536885.1 Solobacterium sp. | reverse complement strand
TCTTTCTGCATTCCAACGATATGGCGTTCTATGTCTTTGTCAATGACTGGGCAAAGGGAATTCACATCTATTCGATTACCCGCTGCCTACTGACCGCGATCGCAGCCTGGTTTGTCTATAACACGATCAACCTGATTCTGAAGGCGCTCTATCCGTTCCTGCCGACCCGGCAGGAAACCATCCTGCGGCTGTTCATGAGTGTTCTGAAGTATGCGGTCACGATCGGCACGATCATCTACTGTGCCGGCATGCTCGGGGCGCCGGCATCTTCTCTGGTCGCGATTTCCGGTGTCGTCACCCTGATCTTCTCGATGGGCGCGCAGAGTCTTGTGGCGGACATTCTTTCCGGTCTCTTCATCATCTTTGAAGGCACCTACAAGGTCGGAGATATGATCACGATCGATCAGTGGCACGGCCAGGTCAGGGAGATCGGCATCCGGAATACCCGGATCTTCGACCGCATCGAAAACAACGTCAAGGTCATCAACAACAGCACGATCCGAAACATCATCAACTATTCCGAAACCCTCTCCGACTGCTCGGTCACCATTGCGGTCGACTACGATCAGGACTATGCGATTCTCGAGCGAATCGTGAAGGAAGAGATCCCGGTGATGCAGAAGAATATCAAGTACCCGATCAGGAACCTCCGGCTCAAGGGCATCGAAGAATTCCAGGATTCCGGCATCCTGCTGAAATTCGCATCCAACTGCCGGAATGAAGATCATGTCGATGTGCAGCGGGCAATGCGCAGACAGATCAAGGCGATGTTTGACCGGCACGGCATTGTCGTTCCGTTCCCGCAGGTGGTGCTCTCCGACCGCAGCGAATCCCTGCCGGAATTCATGGTGACAAAACAGGCGATTCCTCCGCAGGATCTCCCGGAAGAGGAGACCCCGGAATCCGAAACAAAGAAGACATCGCCGGAAAAGAAAGTATCGGAAGAAAAGAAGGAACCGGAAAAGAAGAAAGAAGCCCCGGAGAAGAAAGATCCGGAGAAGAAGGAATCGAAAGAGAAAAAAGATCCGGAAGAGAAACAAAAAGCGGAAGGGAAGAAGGCCCCCGCCGCAAAAGCGGACGCAGCACCGGCAAAGAAAGAGTCCGAAGCGAAAAAGGCTTCCGAAAGGAAACCGAAGCCGGAAGAAAAACAGGACTGAGAGGACTTGATGCATCATGTTTTTCCACGAAAGGACCGGAAAATGCCGGTCCTTTCGCTTTGGGACAAGGGTCTCGAAATGCTGTTATAATTGATCCGTGATTGTTGTACTCGACGGGAAAGAGAGCTATCAGCTCAATGCCAGAAAACAGGCGCTGATCCGCGATTCGAAGGCGGACGGAGAAAATATCATCGTCATGGACGCCTCTTCCAGGACGGCTTTTTCCATGGAGGCCGCTCTGAATCAGTGTTCGACCATTTCCCTGTTCGGTGACCGCAGGGTAATCCTTCTGTCCAACCCGTATTTTCTCAAGGCCGGCAGCGGCACGGAGAAAAAGTCGTCTTCGAAGAAGAACCCGAAAAAGAGTCCTTCCGATCTTCTCGATCAGTACTGCCGCAATCCCAATCCCGATACCGATCTTCTGTTTGTGTGCGACGGGTTTCTCGCCGACAAGCGGACGAAAGAATACAAAGTGCTTTCTTCTTATGCCGGAAAGACGGTGAGCCTCATCACGTTCTCCAATCCCAGTCCCCGCGAACTCGAGACTCTGATCGAGAGGGAACTGCGGACCCGCGGCTATCATCTATCCCGGGATGCGATGCAGGAGTTGAAACTGCGGATCGGAGATTCCGCGACGGAATTCTACCGGACTCTTGACAAGCTCGATCTCTATGGCAAGAAAGAGGTCAGCCGGGCGGAGATCATCGGCCTTGTTTCCTTCAATCCCGAAGTCAATGTCTGGAAGCTCTCCGACTCGTTTATCCGGGGCAGAAGGAGAGAGACGATCGAATGCTGGAAGGAGATGACGGAACATGCAGACATGGATGTCTTCGCCATCATTCCGACCCTTGCCTACCGTCTCAAAAAACTGTTTGCGGTGAAGCGATGCTATGAGAGGGGTTTCAGCAATGATGCGATCAAGGCCCGCACCGGCAGTACCTTTCCCGATCGGGATCTCGATGCCTGCGGGAGTCATTCCTCGCTCTGGTTTCTGGAGCGGCTGGCGGATCTGGCGGAAATTGATCAGGGAATCAAGACGGGAAAGTACAGCGGCACGGAACCGCTGGAGATGTTTTTGTTAAGGAATCTGCAGAATGGAAGATAAGCTTCTGACCCATCCCTTTGATGCATTGTACCGGGAGGATTCCCGGGTGCTGATTCTGGGCTCGTTTCCCTCGGTGGTTTCAAGACAGCAGAATTTTTACTACGCCAATGCGACCAACCGCTTCTGGCCGGTCATGGAAGAGGTGTTTGAAGACAGTGCGGAAGACCGCATTGCCTTCTGTTATCGTCACCATATCGCCTTATGGGATGTGATTAATGCATGTACCATTCATGCAAGTTCGGACGCGTCGATCGCCAATGTCAGAGTCAACGATATTGATGCCCTGGTGAAAAAGACAGAGGTCAGGGCGATCTTCACCACCGGAAGAAAGGCTTCCGATCTGTTTGAAAAATACGTTAAGACCGATACGAGGCATATCGCACTTCCCTCCACGAGTGCGGCCAATGCCCGAATGAAAAAAACGGATCTTGTTGTGTACTACAGGATGATAAGAGACTATGCGGAAAAAGATTGAACTGCTTTCCCCGGCCGGGAATATGGAAGCGCTGACCGCGGCGGTCTGTGCCGGATGCGATGCCGTGTATCTTGGCTGTACGAATTTCTCTGCCCGCGCCTTCGCCGGCAATTTTAATCATGAAGAACTCCTCGAGGCGGTAAAGTACTGCCATATCCGGGATGTCAGAGTGTATGTCACGATGAATACCCTGATCTATGAGACGGAGATGGAACAGGCGATGAAGGAGGTTGACTTCCTCTATCACGCCGATGTGGACGCCTTGTTAATCCAGGATTACGGGCTGTTTCACAGGATAAGGGTTCAGTATCCCGACTTCGAACTGCACTGCAGCACCCAGATGCATATCCACAATCCCGCCGGATGCCGCTTCATGAAAGAACAGGGCGCAAGCAGGGCGGTGCTTGCAAGGGAGTCGTCGATCGAAACGGTGAGAGCCTGTGCAAAGACCGGCATAGAGATTGAGGTGTTTGCCTATGGGGCGCTGTGCGTCAGTTACAGCGGCCAGTGCCTGATGTCCTCGTCGGTCAAAAACCGCTCCGGCAACCGCGGTGTCTGCGCCCAGATGTGCCGGCTTCGTTTCTACCCGAGTGAGAAGAGCGGCCGCGTCCCTTCCTCGCAGGGGGAATTTGCGCTGGCGATGAAGGATCTCAACGTGCTGGAACGCCTTCCCGAGCTGATTGAAGCCGGGGCCGGAAGCCTCAAAATCGAAGGACGGATGAAGAAGAGCGAATATGTCTATCTTGTGACCAGAACCTTCCGGGAAGCGATCGATGCGTATTATGCAGGGAAGAGCTGGCATTTATCCAAAGAGCGGAAATCGGAGCTCGAACGCCTGTTCAACCGCGGTTTTACCGAGGGTTATCTCTTTCATGACTCCTTTGCAAAGCGAATGAGCATGGACCGCCCGAATCATCGCGGCGTACCGATCGGAAAGGTGCTCCGCTATAAAGACGGAAGGGTATTGGTAAGGCTCAGCGGCAATTTAACACAGCATGACGGACTTCGGATTCTCAATGAACCGATCGATACCGGCTTAACCGCCGTCAAGATCGAAACCAGGGGAAAACTTGTAAGTGCCGCAAAGGCCGGGGAAGAGGTCTGGCTGGAGTGCCGTTCCAAACCCATCCCCAAGCCCGGTCAGCCCCTGCTGAAAACAAGTGATACCGCACTGCTGGAAGATCTGCGCAAAGAGCAGCGGGAAAGCGAGCGAAAGATCTCAGTCCATGTCACTGCGGAAGGAAGCGCTGGCAAGCCGCTGAAACTCTCAGGTACCGACAGCAGCGGAAACACTGTCCTTGCCTTCAGTGATCAGCCGCTGCAGAAGGCGCAGAAGGCACCGCTCAGCGAAGAACGCATCCGGAAGGCGCTGGAAAAAACCGCCGGTTTTCCCTATGAAGCGGACATTGAGATTAAGATTTCCGGCGATGTGTTTCTTCCCGTCAATGAGCTCAATGAGACAAGAAGAAAGCTGTACGCTTCCCTGAGCGAAGTCCGGGCCCGCCGCCATCTGAGGGGCGAAGCGCTTGCCTATACGGTATCTTCGATCGAAGAAGTGCCGTTTGGAAATCCACTGATCATTCTCGATGAGCGGGAAGAGAAAAACCGTGATACTTCGGAATTTGTAATGCATCGACTTCCTGTGGTCAACGAAGAAGAAAGTGATAAAATGGCTGTTGTGAAATCCGTAATCTCTAACGCGGGGGATTTATGGATGGATCTTTCGCACTGCACTGCAGGCTTGACCTTCAACATCACAAATTCCTGGACGATGGAATATCTGCTGTCCATGCCGGGCATCGATGCGCTGATTTTCTCCAGTGAATGCACGGATGAGCTGATCGCAGCCATGATGAAGGGGTTTGAGGAGCGAACCGGAAGAAAGGCAAATGCCTATCAGCTGGTCTACGGACGAAGGCCGATGATGTTTATTAAGGAATATCCGTTTGAACATCCGTATCTGACGGATCTTGAGGGAAGGATGTATCCTCTGATAAACTCCGACGGCTGTACCGTGATCCTGGAAAATGAGCCATACCGCAGGGCAAACCGAAGCTGCAGGGGAAGCTGTCTGATCTTCACGCTGGAAAGCAGGGAAGAATCGGAAGCGATAAAGGAGGAAGCGTATGAAGAAGTTTTTGGAAGAATTTAAGAAGTTTGCTTTAAAGGGGAACGTCATGGATATGGCGATCGGCGTTATTGTCGCCGGCGGATTCACATCCATCGTCACGGCTTTGACCGAAGAGATCATCAACCCGATTATCGGTCTTCTCTTTCAGATGGATCTCTCGAATGTCAGAATTCCCATCACCGACACAGTGAGCCTCGGGATCGGTAATTTCATCTCGGCGATCATCAACTTCATCCTTCTGGCATTCGTGCTGTTTGTGATGTTAAAGGCTGTAAACAAGCTGATGCCGAAGAAGGAAGAGAAGCCGGCCGCTCCCGTCAAGAGCGACGAGGCCAAGGCGCTGGAAGAAATTCTTGCGATCCTCAAGGAAAAGAAGTAATACTTCAGAACCGGTTCAGCGGCTGTTCAGATCATTTCGCGGATCATCTGATCATTGCCGGTATTCGGACAGAAACAATAAAAGACGGCTTTATGAGAGCGGAAATCCTCTTGTAAAGCCGTTTTCTTTAGGTTTGCGTTCTTTAGGATTCGGAGCAGACGAAAGGGTACCCGTGCTTCCCGATTCACCGCATTCATCGGTATCACGGATGACCAGCCGCAGGCGATATCCAGTCAAACCCCTGCATGGCGAGCACTTTGTCGTAAGGAACTCTGAGCAGCTCCGCACCGCGCTGAACACTGATATCTTCTTCATTCACGGCGCGATAAACAAGCTGTTCGAACAACACGGGGGTTTCCCCTGTTAATCCGTGACGGCTCGTTAGTCCTCCAGCCTGCTTTCGAAGCTCTGATGCAGAAGTCTTTTGCGGCCGAAGTGGTTATGATGCGAAGGGTCTCCGCTCTTTTTGCCAGCATCATCATCGAGATGCCGTATTTTCTTGCAGTAAGAATCATATCTTTTGCGATTGAAGATCTGTGAATACCGAGTTCCCGTTGAGAAGGAGAGGATCTGATCCGCTGCCGTATGAGTACCGTTCACTCTTCATCCGGCAGACTCGCCGCAAAGGGGGATCCTTCAGGAGTAAGCAGGGCGGAATTCACCGCTGAAAGCTGTCTGTTTTCTTATATAAGGAAAGCTTGCAATACTTCCCCATGAAGAGCGCCTTTTTTGATATAATATGCGCGTACTTTTAAGGAGTGTGCAATGTTTTTAAAACGGATCGAAATGCAGGGATTTAAATCTTTTGCGGACAAAACCGTTATTTCCTTTGAGCATCCGATCACCGGAATCGTCGGTCCGAACGGATGCGGAAAGTCAAATATTACCGATGCGGTACGCTGGGTGCTCGGCGAACAGAGCAGCCGGCAGATGCGCGGTGAGAAGATGAGTGATGTCATCTTCTCGGGATCCGCGGACCGCAGACCTCTGAATATGGCAGAAGTGACACTGGTCTTCGACAACAGTGCCCATATTCTGAATACCGAAAAGGAAGAACTGGAAGTGACCCGCCGCCTGTACCGGGACAGCGGGGACGCGGAATATCTGATCAATCGGAATAACGTCAGGCTCAAGGATGTGGTGGATCTGTTTCTTGATACGGGACTCGGCAAATCCAGTCTCAGCATCATTTCCCAGGGAAATGTCATCACATTCGCGGAAGCCAAGCCCATGGACCGCCGCGGCATCTTTGAAGAAGCGGCCGGCGTGGCGAAATACAAGAAAAGAAAGATCGAAAGCATCTCCCGGCTTTCAAGAACCAAGGAGAATCTCGACCGCAGCCAGGATATCCTGGCCGAACTCGAAAAGCAGGTCAGCCCCCTGAAGCGGCAGGCCCGCAAGGCGGAGATCTACCGGGAGAAGAAGAAGCGCCTGGAGGAGATCGAAATCGCGGTGCTCGTCCAGGAGGTCAATGAGCTCAACGCCTCGATCGACGAAGCGAAGAAAACACTGTTTGATATCGAGACCAAAACCCAGATCTACTCGACCGAACTGCAGCTGGGAGAAGCGAAGATCGCCGATCAGAAAAAAGAAGCGGCAGTGCTGGAGCGAGAGATCTCCGAGCTTCAGGAAGCGCTGATGAAGGCGATGGATGACATCACCGGCCTCGAACAGCGCCGTACGGAAATGGATGAGCGGCGCAAATATATCATCGAAACCGGCAACCGCGAGCAGAAGGCCAGGGAAACCAAGGAAATGCTCGATACCGCAAGGATCGAATACGAAGACCGGAAACAGCGCCTTGATGCCATCAACAACGAAATCAAGCTCGACAGCGAACGGCTCGGCCTCGTGGCCCAGAAGGTATTCGATTACGGCAACGAATACGAGCAGGCCCAATCCCTGCTTAGAAGCCTTCAGAACCAGCAGATGTACCTCGAAAACATCCTGCGGGATCCGTTTTCCAGCGGCAGAAATGCCGGTACGAAGTCGATCATGGAAAACCGGAATGCCTTACGGGGAATTCTCGGCGTGATCGGTCAGGAGATCCATGCCAAAGACGGGTATGAACAGGCGATCTCCGAAGCATTGGGCGGAGCGATGTACAATATCGTGACCAAGGATGAAGAATGCGCCAGAAACGCGATCCGCTTTCTGAAGAAGAACCAGAGCGGACGGGCGACCTTCTTACCGGTCAATGTATGCATTAAGCGGAATGTCTCGCAGGAAGCTTCGGTGATCTGCGCCAATACGGAAGGGTTTCTCGGAACCGCAGATCAGTTTGTCGACTGCGATCCCCGCTTCCAGCCGGTGGTAGATTATCTTCTTTCCAACGTGCTCGTTGTCGATTCCATGGAGGCGGGCAACTCCCTGTCTTCATTGACCCGGCGCATGTACAACATCGTGACCACCGACGGCGAAGTGATTCACCGCGGCGGCTCGATGACCGGCGGTAAGATGAAGCGCTCCACGACACCGATTACGGCAGCTCATGAAGCGGAGAACATCCGCCAGTCGATCGATGCCCAGACAGCAAGGGTGGAACTTGCCCGAAGGGAAAGCGACAAGGCGATTCAGGAGCGGGAGGAAATCACCCGCCGCCTGCAGCAGAACCGCATCAGTGCTGCCAGCCTTCAGCCGGTTGTCGATGCCAAGCAGGCAAAATACGAGCGCTTCAAGAATGACCTGGCACTGCTGGCGCCGGACGGGATGATCGAATCCTTCGATGAAGAGGAGAGCGATGACACCATCCTCCGGCTCAACAAGGCGTATTCCGAACGCGACCGCATCACCTCGGAAATCAAGGCGAAGCGGGAACGGCGCATTATCGTGACCGGGGAAATCGACCGCAAGGACCAGCAGATCCGCCAGTTACGAAAAGATCAGGACCGGGCGACAGCGGCGGCCAATGCGATCCGCATTGACCAGGGACGGCTTGAGACCAAGATCGAAACCAACCTGCAGCGGCTGGCTTCGGAATATCAGCTGACTTATGAATTCGCCAAAACAAGAGTCAGCGATACCGTGGTGGACAACGCAAGGGAAGAGGTCATGCAGCTGCGGGCGGATATCGAACGCCTCGGCAACGTCAACATGGAAGCTCCCGAACAGTATGCGGAAGTCAACGACCGCTACGAATTCCTGAAGAAGCAGATCGAAGAGCTGACCAGCAGCCGGGACAAGATCCTGGCGGCGATCGAAGAGATGGACCGAGTCATGACCACCCAGTTCAAGCAGATGTTCGATTCCATCAACCACGAATTCAACGACATCTTCCGGACGCTGTACGGCGGCGGAAAGGCGAAGCTGATCCTGGAGGATCCCACCGATATTCTCAACACCGGCATCGACATCGATGCCCAGCCTCCGGGAAAAGCCGTGCAGAACAACATGCTGTTTTCGGGCGGAGAGAAGTCTCTGATCGCCCTGTGCGTGCTGTTCTCCATTCTCAAGGTCAAACCGGTGCCGCTCGTCATTCTCGACGAGGTGGAAGCGGCCCTCGACCAGTCCAATGTCGAACGGTTTGCCCAGTACCTGCACAACTTCACCGGCCAGACGCAGTTTATCGTGGTGACCCACCGTCCCGGCACGATGGAGAACTGCGATGTTCTCTATGGTGTCACGATGCAGAAACAGGGGGTATCCCAGATGCTTAAGGTAGAACTGCGCGATGCCGTGAACATGGCGGAGGAATCGGAAACAGGAGGTAATCAATGAGCTTTCTTGATGCGCTGAAAAATGCGTTTTCCAAAAAGGACGACAAGGCAATCTATCTTTCCGGATTCCGGAAATCCAAGGATTCCTTCGGCGGTGCTCTCAATGAGATGAAGCTGAAGTACAAGGGAGTCAACGATGACTTCCTGGAACAGCTGACCATCGTACTTCTCGAGGCGGATGTCGGCATCGAGCTTGCGGACATGATCTGCGAAAAGCTCCGGGCCACCAGCAGGGAATACGTCAACGTCACCTTCCACTGGGCCATGAACTTCCTGATCCGCTCGATGAAGGAGATTTATGAGGAGAGCATTGACCCGCCGATCAACTATAATGAAAACGGGCCGACGGTGATCCTTCTTGAAGGAGTCAACGGCAGCGGCAAGACGACCACCTGCGCAAAGCTCGGCAGGATGTATCAGGACCAGGGAAAGAGCGTTGCCTTTGTGGCAGCGGATACCTTCCGGGCCGGCGCCATCGACCAGCTGGTGCAGTGGGGGGACCGCCTTGGCATTCATGTGATCAAAGGCAGGGAGAACGGAGATCCCAGCGCCGCCATCGTTGACGGATGCCGGTATGCGAAGGAAAACAACATCGACATCCTGTTATGCGATACGGCCGGACGGCTTCAGAACAAGGCCGGCCTGATGATGGAACTCTCGAAGATGAACCGCGTCGCCGCCAGGGAAATCCCCGGCGCTCCGCACAACACCTGGCTCGTGCTGGATGCGACGACCGGACAGAACGGTCTTGCCCAGGCGGAGATCTTCAATGAGGCGACCAATCTCACCGGCATCATCCTGACCAAGATGGACGGAACCGCCAAGGGCGGCATCATCATCTCGATCAAGCATCGACTCCATCTGCCGGTCTATTTCATCGGCCTCGGCGAGCGTCCCGAAGATCTGCGTCCGTTCGATCTTCAGGCCTATCTCTACAGCATCTCCGAGGAACTCCAGGAACATGTTGAGTAAAATCAGGATCAACACTCTGCTGGATTATTACGGAGGTCTGCTCACCGAACGAAAGCAGCAGATCTGCCGGTATTATTACCGGGAGGATCTGTCCCTGCAGGAAATTGCGGAACTGGAGGGAATCAGCCGCAGCGCCGTGCACGATACGGTGAAAAAATGCGAGGCGGAGCTGTGCCGCTATGAAGAAGTGCTTCGCTGCGCCGAAGCAAGAGAAGCAAGAAACAGGATTTACCGGCGGATGGAAGAGGATTCCGGCGCTGTGAAATATCTCAATAACCTATTGGAAACAGAACTGATCGGAGGAAATTATGAGTAAGGTTATTTCAGTTAATTCAGGTTCATCATCGTTGAAGTTTCAGCTGTTTGACATGCCGTCAGAGACTGTCCTCACCAGCGGACAGGCCGAGCGGATCGGGCAGCAGCTCGGTACCTTCACCATCAAGGTAAACGGCGAAAAGAAGTCGAAGGATCTGCCGATTCCCGACCACAAAACCGCGGTCAAACTGCTTCTCGATGCACTTCTTGAAAACGGCATCGTCGCTTCTCTCGAAGAGATTCAGGGTGCCGGCCACAGAATCGTCCAGGGCGGTGCGTATTATGATCAGTCCGTTGTCGCCGATGCGGATGTCGTAAACAAGGTCAGAGAGCTCTCCGAGCTTGCGCCGCTGCACAATCCGGCACATCTTGTCTGCTATGAGGCATTCTGCGAAGCTCTGCCGCATATCGGCCACGTATTCGTATTCGATACCGCATTCCATCAGACCATGGAACCGGACAGCTATCTCTTCCCGGTACCGTATGACTGGTACACACAGTACGGCATCCGCCGCTATGGCGCTCACGGCACCAGTCACATGTATGTCAACCGCAGAACCGCGGAACTCATGGGCAAGGATGTCAGCACGCTCAACATGATCACCTGCCATCTCGGCAACGGGGCAAGCATCACCGCGATCAAAAACGGCAAGGTTGTCAACACCTCGATGGGTCTTACACCGCTGGGCGGAATCATGATGGGAACCAGATGCGGCGACATCGACCCGACCGTTGTCTTCTACATGATGAAGAAGCTCGACTGCACTCCCGATGACATGGATACCATTCTCAACAAGAGAAGCGGAATGCTCGGTGTTTCCGGTATCTCCAGCGATGCCAGAGACATTCAGGCTGCGGTAGACAAGGGCAATGAGCGGGCTATTCTCACAACCGATCTTTATACCAACCGCGTTGTCAACGTCGTCGGCGGCTACTATGCCCAGCTCGGCCACGTCGATGCGATTGCCTTCACTGCCGGACTCGGTGAAAACGACACCAATACCCGTGAGCGGATTCTCAAGGGTGTCGAAGAGGCGCTCGGTCTCTCCATCGACTATGATCTCAACGCCACCATTCACGGCAAGGAATGCCTGATTTCAAAGCCTGACAGCAAGATCGCTGTCTATGTGGTCCCGACCAACGAAGAACTCGTGATCGCAAGAGATACCTGCAGACTCCTGGGGTTGTAAGATGTATCAGTTTGACGGCCTTCTTGACGAAATAAAGTATTCTGACGTGATTACGATCTTTCGTCATGTCCGCCCAGACTGCGATGCGGTAGGAAGTCAGTTCGGCCTGAAATCCTGGCTGAACGACAACTTTCCGGAGAAAAAGGTCTATGCCTTAGGCAATGAGTACTGTCAGCAGGGGAACTGCTGGCCAGTCAGTGATGAGTGTTCCAATGAGACGGTACTGGGCAGTCTTGCGATTGTCCTCGATACCGCAAATGAACCCCGCGTCGATGATGAGCGGTTTGCGGATGCCCGCAGGGTCATCAAGATTGATCATCATCCCAACCGGGATCCGTACGGCCATCGGCAGTATGTCTTTGAGGAATCGGCTGCGGCCTGTGAGATTCTCGGCGAATTCTTCCGTCAGTGTAATGAGCAGTATTCCCTGGCGGTTTCCCAGAAGACAGCCGAGAATCTCTACCGCGGTCTTCTGACCGATACGCTGCGGTTCTGCACGGCCAACACCCGTTCACATACGCTGGAGATCGCCGGTTGGCTGAGCCAGTTCAGCGTCCGGATTCCCGAGCTCAACCGGCAGCTCTTTGACCAGAGCCTCCGTGATTTCCGATTTGAGAACTTTCTCAGGGATACGGTGACACTGATCAACGACTGCATGGCTTACCGGATTCTCAATGAAGAAGAGCTCAGGGAATGGGACTATACCGCATCGGCGGCAAGGGACTTCGTCGGTACGTACAAGGACGTCAAGGAGTTCGAAGTCTTCGCCATCATTACCGAAAAGACGGACAGTGACGGGACAAAGCTCTATGAAGCAAGCCTTCGTTCCAAAACCGTCACAATCAACGACATCGCCGAAAAATTCGGCGGCGGCGGTCATAAGAATGCATGCGGTGTCAAGGACATCACAGCGCTTCAGCTCGATAATATGATCATGGAGCTGTATGAGCGGATTCCCGCTAAAACACCGACAAAAATTGCCTGATGTCAAGTATTGAATTGAGTGTATTACGTGATAATATAACAGTCACGTGGAATAAAGGAGAAGTGGAATGGAAACAGTAAATAAGAAAACAATCGCTGAAGTGATTTCAGAACGCCACCACATGACGAAAAAAGAAGCAATCGAAATTGTGGATCTCATTTTTGATACCATGGCCGGAAGTCTGAAGGACGGCGCTAAGGTTGATATCACCGGCTTCGGAAAATTCGAAGTCAAGACCAGAGCCGCCCGCACCGGAATCAATCCTCAGACCAAAGAGACGATTGAGATTGCTGCATCCAAAGTACCTAGTTTCAAGGCTTCCAAGAGCCTGAAGGACATCGTCCGCTGAGTCAGAAAAAACACAGAAACCGGGAAACCGGTTTTTGTATGATTTCAATAAAGTAAAGTAATATACAGCGATGATCAGAAAACTGATGATTGCAATTGCGGCGCTTTCGCTTCTCGGGTGTATGCCCGCCACAACCGCCGGGACACCTGTCTCTTCAGGAGAGAGCACGCCCGCAGTTTCCCCGGAGACAACGCCGGAGACTTCACCCCAGGCAAACCCGGCACCAGCCGCAGAGCAGCCGCAGGAAACCATTCCTCCTTCCTCTGCCGTCGAACCGGTTCCGGTTACGGATTCCGAAGAGAGAATCGATTATTCCGCTTCGAAGAACTGGTGCTATTTCGGTACAGACGCAAATGCAAAGGCAGATGCGTTTCTCGTCAATGCGACCATATATCAGGCTCCTGTGGGGAATGCGGCACTCACGGATGATCTTCTGTCCAAGCAGACCAAATTCATCAACCGTCTCTCCGGTATGGTAAGTGACAGGTGCACGATCTATGCGCCGCACTACCGGGAGATGACATTGGATGATTTCGTCAGTGAGAACGCGAAAGTCTACGCTGACTATGCATACCAGGATGTCTCGGATGCATTCCGCTATTATCTCGATCATGTACACAAAGCAGGCACACCTCTGGTTCTGTTTGGATTCTCTCAGGGCGGTTATATGATCAAAAGGCTTATGGAGGAGTACTTCAATCCCGATACGGATGAGGCAAAGGCACTCCGTGATGATCTTGTCTCTGCATATATCATCGGCTTCGGAACGGAGAAAAAGTGGTATGATGCTCATCCCAATCTCCACCCTGCAGAAGGAAAAGACGATATCGGTGTTGTGATCAGTTTTGACGCCGAGACCCCGGAAGTCACAGATTCCATGGTCCTTAAAAAGGGCACAGAATACGTTTCGATCAATCCCATCAACTGGAAGACGGATTCCACCAGAGCCAATGCCAGGGAAAACCTCGGATATGTTCTCGTCAGCGGTTCGGGAAAAATCAAAAACGAAATACCGGGGTTCTGCAGTGCCTGGCTTGACGATACGGAACGGCACGCACTGAAAGTCGACGATATCAATTATCTGGAGTATTCCAACCAGGTTGCGTACCTGCCGGTAGAAAGCTATCACGTGTATGACATCGTGTTCTTCTACCGCAACATCCAGCAGAATGTCAATGAGAGAATCGATGCCTGGCTGGCTGCGCATTGAGCAGCCTTCACAGGAAACCATTCAAACCTCACCGGAAAGACCGTTCAGAGTACAGCTCTGTCTCTCTTTCCGGTTTTTCTGTGGATTGGAATGCATCAATCACAGAGAGACAAGAGACTGATGATAAAATCAGGGTATGACGAAACACCGGAATTTCTGGATGGTTTTATCTCTGGTACTGATCGGCGCCGGCTTTTCTCTCAGCAAAGCACAGCCCATGGTTTCATTTGCCCTGGTGATTGCCGGAATCATCCTTTTCCCTCATCGCAGAAGCACTTCTGCCGTATTGATCAAAGCGGTTATGATCGCCGCTCTCTCGGCGCTGTTCTATACCTCTTATGTTTCACAGAACCCATGGGAGAAGGGGAGTGCCAGCATCACCTTCATTGACGTCGGTCAGGGCGACAGCATCCTCATCGAACTCAGTGACGGAAAGAATGTTCTGATTGACGGCGGGCTGAAGGAATACGGATCAAAGGTCGTCTCCGTTCTGAAAGAGAAAAACATCCGTCATCTCGATCTTCTGATCGCCAGTCATCCTCATGCGGATCACATCGGCGGCCTTCCCGAAGTCATCCAGGCCTGTCAGCCGTACCTCATCATTGAGCCGGTATTCCCATCGGAACTCAATCCATCGACCTGGTCAGTCCAGCAGTTTGACAGGACAGTGCAGAACCTTCATATACCCCGTAAAACGGTCCGATCCGGCGATATTCTTCTGGAAGGGAATTCCTATCGTCTCGATGTGATCAGTCCCGCAGAATCGCTGCAATCGGACGATCTGAACGATTATTCCCTGATGACAAGGCTCAGGGTTGGAAAGACGGTGTTTCTCTTCACCGCCGATGCCGGATATACCGCCGAGCTTGAAATGCTCAACCGCAATCTTCACTGCGACGTACTGCAGGCCGGCCACCACGGCAGCTTCGGCAGTACCAGTACCGCATTTCTTGAAGAAACAACGCCGGACTATGCCGTGATTTCCGTTGGTAAGGACAACGATCACAACCTGCCGAACAGCTATGTTCTTTCCCGTCTGGAAGACTACGGTGCCAGGATTTACCGCACGGATTCCGATGGTTCCGTGACCTTCGAAACGGATGGCAAAACAATTTCAGTCAGTTTTGAAAAAGCACAGGAATGAAATACCTTAAAGTTCTTAAAGCCGCATAAACAAAAGGTTTTCAGAGATTCATTAAGATCGTTTCAATTGTTTTGAAAGTGTTTTCAAAACATGAAAATCTGTTGTTTTTCCAACAAGTGATTTTTCTCGGATTTTCGGCGTCAGAGAAACCTGATTTCACAATGGTTGAACATCCAATTATTTTCTGTCCTGCTGCACCAAACCTCTGAACTCTCCTTTGGCCGGCGCTTCTGCCGCGTTGATGCTTTTGCGGGGCTTGTCCTTTCCGCAAAACAGAGATCAGATAAAAATACAGGGGATGCCTGATCCGGAAGGGGAGAAGGTTATTTTCTTCCTGAAGTAAATAGGCGGATCATCCGCATCTTCACATGGACCATAAATCCTTCCGCTGAATCCAGATCAGAGGTGTCCTGATGAGATATCAGAAATCCCACACTGCAATATGAAGATGCGAAAAGCACGGGGAATATGAAAGGACAGAAAGAAATCATAATTTGTGATATTTTCACATATTGGATATTTAAAAGGGCAGAGGAGGCTGTATTCCATAAACCGGTTGGGATTCTGTCCGTGACTATGCAGTATTTCATAACCGGCCAGCGATCACTTCATCAGCATCTCAAAAGCGGCTCAGAAGCGATTTCGCAACTGACCCCGGCAGCAATTCCGGCTCTGACGCAATGCGCTGATCACGCCCGGATCGGCCGTCTGGCTGAGATCCGGATTCAAAGCTTCCGTGGACAGTTCTGCGGTTCGATCTTTCCCGGCGAGTCCAGGAAATAAACAACAGGTTCGCTGAGAGACGATTTCAGTACTTTCCAAAGGTAATCATACGTCTCGATTCGTCTCAGAGAGTCTCCGGCAAAAAAGGTCAATTCGCTGAGAGCGGATTTCAGATCCTTTTAAAGGCAATCATACGTCCCGATTCGTCTCAGCGAGTCATGACAGAAAGGGCTGCCGGGGGAATTTTCGATCAATCTAAACAAATACTCAAAATGGCATTGTCATTGAGGTTCATGGAAATGCACGGAAGATGTCAGATATGGAATCGGAAATGAACAGATGAAAAACAGATTATACGGGAAGAATTTCACGTCTGATCAAAGACTCAGATATATAAGAGAAATGGACAGAAAATCCGCATCCAAAACCGCATATGGCGCAAAATAGTTCCATGGCCAGTTATAATTATTACTTCGCATAATGTATGTTATGCGATTTTT
>JAFWCM010000064.1 GCA_017536885.1 Solobacterium sp. | reverse complement strand
CCGTCATAGCGCTCATGGTGATACAGGGCGCCTTCATCGGCGTCTTTGAGGCTCTTGAAGCTGGCGAGGATTTCGCCGCCGCGGACGGTATGGGATTTGATGATCTCAAACTCCTCATCGGTCAGTTTGCCCGGCTTTCCGAGGATGTTGTCTGGAACGCCGATCTTGCCGCAGTCATGAAGCAGGGCGGTGTAGAAGATCCGGTCGAGCTCTTCGCCATGGAATCCCATCTCCTTTGCGATCCGCCTGGTATATTCGGCGACGCGTTTGGAATGACCGTTGGTATACGGGTCTTTGGCATCGATGAAGCCGGTGAAGGTTTCGATGGACTCGCGGATGATCTCGTTGTCGCGCTCATGCCGGAGGTTGTATTTCCTGATCTGCGCCGTGGTGATTTCAAAGATGATGAGGGCGATCAGCCAGAAGAAAAGAAACCCGAGAGATACCCAGAACAGCGGTTCTTCGCTCAGCTGCCGGTACAGCGTGTAATTAAGATCGAGGACGGAGTCCCGAATATCCTTTCCAAGCGCTGTGTACATGATGATGCCGGGAGAGGTGATCTCATGGGGGCCGATCGGCACTTCGAGCGCATTTACGCCGGTATCCGGATGGTAGATCAGATAATCGCCGGCATGCATGACGATAAAGGATTCTCCGTCGGTCTCATAGACTTCAATCGAATGTTCGGCAGGATTGAACTTTCTGAGATCGGGTATGGTATCGCTGGTTTCCCTGCCGGAGGAGAACTGGTGGATTTCCAGAGAGCCGTTCCATGCGGAAGAGAGGAACACATCTTTGGAAAAGGTCAGCTGAAAGGTGAAATTCGAAACTTCATCATTCGTGTTGTTGGTGATGATGAAATCATGCGTAAATGCCTGCACATTCTCTTCAGAACTCCCCGTGCCGGCAAGGTCAAAGCTCTTGTTCCAGGTGTCGCTGCGGGTTGCGATATTCACGGTGACGGGTTTGCCCCGGGCTACCGCGGAAGAAAACAGCGGCGGTCCCGAAAATGCCTCATGGTGAACGGTATGGTTGTAGGTCTCCGTTTTCCAGAGGCTCAGACCAAAGATTGCGGCGATGACAAGCAAGGCCGCCGCAAAGGCGATCCGAATCTTATTGCGGTGTTCTATCTTTTTCATACAATATGTAGATTATATTGCAGTTATCCTCTGTCAACAACAGCCAGATACCGATGATTTTTTTGATTCCAAAAGCTGGAAATGGGTTCCCTGCGGCGCGAAAAAAACATTGGTGCACTGGTAAAAGTCACTGTTCACTCTTATATAGGTTCAGTTATAATTTTTTCTATGAAAGTGATATTGTTCATAGTGCCCGTGCTCTTGCTGGCGGCAGGCCTCTTATGCAGATTCAAGCCGGCAAAAGACATCAACAGTACCTTCGGCTACCGTACCGCAAAATCCAAATCCAGTCAGGAGAACTGGGACAAGGCACAGCAGCTGATGTCAAAAAATCTGATGATCATCGGTGCCGCCGAGCTGGTAATCACGATCATCGCCATGGCATTCACGAATGGTCTGAATGAACAGCAGTACCTGATCTTCATGCTGATTATGGTACTGGTTCAGGCCCTGGGGGCTGTTCTTATGATTCCCATGGTGGAATCGAAGCTGTGACAGAGAACTGAAGTTTAAAGAGGAAATGTGAGAGAACCGGGCAACCGGGACGAGATCAACCGTCTGGTTTCTGAAGATCGTCTCGACAAAATGATTGTTCTTGCCTCACCGGCAACGTGGATTTCCATTGTCGGTGCTTTTCTCGTGATCGGTGCGCTTTTTCTGTGGGGGTTTTTCGGGAAACTGCCGACGAGTGTGGATGCCCGCGGTATTTTCATGAACAGCAGCGGCACCGTGGAGGTGTTTTCCCAGAAAGACGGGTTTGTCCTGAGTGTAAGCGCAAAGGAAGGACAGGAGATTTACAAGGATGATCTGATCGTCACTCTCGGAACGGAAGAGGAGATGTTTCAGCTGAGACAATTGGACAACCGGATTCAGTATGTCGAAGCGATGACCTTTGACAGTGAATACGACATCGTATCGGCCGATACCCGAGAGATGGCGAACATCAAGCTGCAGTCCAGGGCAGCCGACCGGGATTACGAGAACCAGAAGGCGGAACTCGAACTTCGCAAGGAAAAACTTGCGAGGCTTGCGAATCTGATCAACGAAAAGCAGAACACCATGCTGGGGTACAAGGAGGCGTATTACGCTTCGCTGAACATCACCGATGATCAGGCGCAGCTGCGCTACAACGAAGCCAATGCGGATTACAGCCAGCTGTATACCCAGTATGAGCAGGCGAGGAATACCTATATCAATGCCCGGGAGAACTATTACAGCCTCCGGGATGACTTCGACGCAAAATACGCAAGCTATGACCCGGCCGATCACTCCGAAGAGGAGAATTCGGCCTATGATGAAGCGGCTGCGAAAGTGGAGAATGCCCGGGTTCAGTCGGATGACTACGAAGTCCTGATGAACCGGGCGGCGGAAAAACTGACCGGCGCAAACAACACACTGGAGAAAACGAGAACCGAATATCTCGAATATCTGAATTCGATCTCGGGCATCCAGGCCGACAACGTCATGGCTTCCACCGAATACAGCGAAGCCCTCAATGATTTCAATACCGCCAGGGCACAGTATCAGGCCCTCAGTGATGAAATCGACAATCTCCAGGAAACGGTGCTTCTTGCCGAGGGAAAATCAAAGGATGATGCGCAGAATTACGAAGCGCAGTTCAATAATCTGAAATCTTCGATTCTTCTGGATCTGCAGGCACAGCGGGACCGCATTTTCAACAGTGCTTCCCTGGGTGATGTCCGTTCGGCAAGCGACGGAAAGGTATACGACATCTCCCTGTATCCGGGGGAAGCGGTCGCCCGCGGCGCCAAGGTAGCCACATTGCTGGCATCGGGAACCGAGGATGACAACACGGTGATTTTCTACGTCCGGGTGGATGATATCAAAAAGGTCCGTACCGGCTTGGAGGTCTATGTATATCCTTCCACCGTCAAGAAAGAGGAATACGGGCATATGGAAGGATACGTCACCTATGTTTCGGGACATGTCGCAAGCAACGATGACATGCTCAAACAGCTCGGCAGTGAAAGCCTGGTCACCGACTTCTCCTCCAAGGGACCTGTGGTTGAGGTGAGATGTGCCCTGAAGAGAGATTCCAATACCGTCAGCGGCTACAAGTGGAGTTCCGAACGCGGCAAGGATATCGCACTGGATTCGGGAACCACCGTTACCGCCCAGATCATCACCGAAGAAAAGAGTCCGCTGGACCTGTTTATCCCGTATCTGAGAGAACGATTCGATATGGAAATAGAAGAGGCGGGACAACATGAGTGAGAAGAGTTCCGCAGCGGAAATAGCGAGAAAATATCATCAGAAAGCCCAGCAGGAAGCCCGGCAGGAAGACAGCGGAAAGAAACGCCGGCTCGGGTATGTGCGCACGCCTACGGTATATCAGATGGAAGTGTCTGAATGCGGGGCTGCGGCACTCGGCATGATTCTCGAATATTACGGCAAGGTTGTGGCATTGGAAGAACTCCGGGTGGAAACCGGTGTTTCCCGCAATGGTTGCAATGCCAAGAATATGTATTATGCGGGAGAGCACTACGGCCTCAAGGTCGATGCTTACAGCCGGGATTTCGACCGTCTGATCGAAAAGTGCAGGCTGCCGTGCATTCTTCACTGGAACTGGTCCCATTTTGTCGTCTTCGAAGGGAAAAAATGGGGCTCCTATTATATCAACGATCCGCAGATGGGCCGCCGCCGCCTCAGCGAAGATGAGATGCGGGAGGGGTTTTCCGGGACCGAACTCGAATTCGAACCGACCGAACAGTTTGTCAAAAGCGGCAGGAAGAAGACGATCCTCGGCTTTCTGAGGGAACGGGTCAAAGGACAGGAGAAAACGATGTGGGCCCTGGTGCTGATCGGCACTGCTCTGATTGTGCCGGGCGTGCTCAACTCCGTATTCTCGCAGATCTTTGCGGATGATATTCTCGTTGACGGAAAATTCAACTGGACGTCATGGCTGCTTCTGGCAATGCTTCTGACGGCGCTTTATGATGCGTATTTCAGCTATCTCTCGAGCCGCCTGCAGCTGCTTCTGAGAACCAAGATGTCGATGTTTTCGACCGACCGCATGATTTATCACATGCTGAGGCTGCCGATGGATTTTTTCGAGCAGCGCTATGCCGGTGACCTCGTTCAGCGTGTCAGCAACAATATGGCGGTCTCCGATTTTCTTTCCGGAAGGCTCACCGGGGTTCTGATCAGCCTGCTGAACTCCCTGGTGTATCTTGTCATCATGATGCTTTACAACGTCAAGCTCGCGGTGGTCGGTGTGCTGATTTCCATCATTTCCATTTCCGCCGCGATCATCATCGCCGACAAGGTTTACACCATGGCGATGAAGTTCGGAATCGACAACGCCAAACTGCTCGGCGCTCTGTACAACGGCCTTGCGGCCAGCTCTTCCCTGAAGGCGGTAGGCGGGGAATACGCCTATACCGCAAAGGTGCTGGGCTATTATACCGAGACCAACAACAATGACCAGAAGCTCGGGTTCACCCAGTCCATTCTCGATGTCATCCCCCAGACGCTCAGTTCCGTCAACAGTGTGGTCATTCTCGTGTTCGGTGCGCTGATCGTGGTGGACGGCGATATGACCATCGGTATGATCATGGCGTTTACCGGGTTTCTCGGCTCCTTTTCGGCGCCGTTCAAGGAGATCATTTCCTTTGTGCGTTCCCTTCAGCAGGTGCGCAATGACGCCGCAAGAGTCGAAGATGTCATGAACTACCGGGAAGATGATCTTTACAGCACCGAAAAAAGGGATGAGATGAAGGGAAGAAAACTGCTCGGCTCGGTAGAGGTAAGAGGTATTTCCTTTGCCTACGGCAAACTCGACTATCCCCTGGTCCGCAATTTCAATTTCTCTCTTCAGAGCGGGCAGACCGTCGCCCTGGTGGGAGAATCGGGGTGCGGAAAATCCACCGTCGCCAAGATGGTCAGCGGTCTTTACAAACCATGGACCGGAGAGATTCTCTTTGACGGCGTCAATATCGATGAGGTTCCCATTGATGTCCTCCATAATTCCCTGACCGTGGTCTCCCAGGATGTGACACTGTTTGATACGACCATATACAACAACATCACGACCTGGAATACGACGATCCCGCAGGAAGATGTGATCCGGGCTGCCAAAGATGCCTGTCTTCATGATGAGATTACCCAGAAGCCGGGCGGCTATGACTATGTGCTCAAGGAGAACGGCTCGAATATTTCCGGCGGCCAGAGACAGCGCATTGAAATCGCGAAGGCTCTGGCAGTCAATCCGACGATTCTCGTCATGGATGAGGCAACCAGTTCTCTCGACTCCACGACCGAGAAGAAGATTCTCGACAATATCAAAAAACGTCACTGCACCTGTATCATCGCGGCGCAGCGGCTTTCCACGATCCGCGATTGCGATGAAATCATCGTGATGCAGAAAGGGATTATCCGTGAGCGGGGAACCCACGACCAGCTGATGGCGTACGGCGGATTGTACCGGAAACTGGTGTCTGAGGCAGAGTGAGATGAGAACGGAAAAAGTAACCCTGAACGGTTCGGAAAAAATTCTCACCGCATTGCCTGCGGAGTGCTTTGCGGTTCTGGAAGGAAAGGTCTACGTCTATGTATGCATTGTAAGCAGCGACGTGATGGGCCGGAGTTTTTTCCTGTGCGAATGTGAACAGGGCACGGTAATCCCTACCCTGGATGCCGGAAAGAAAGACGGTCTCAACTTTCATTTCCTGCTGGTCGCCGCCGAAAGCGCAGTCCTGGAAGCCAGGGCCGATGTCAATACCGATGCGGATCAGAAGGCGATGCTGGAACGGGTGAAGCTGGAGGATCCGGAAAACAGGGGATTCTCCTATGTTCTGATCGACTGGTATTATCAGAACCTCAAGCGGGAAGAAGATGAAATAAAGAACCGCCGCATCGAGGAACAGGAAGTCCACGAAAGCAAGCTCAGCCTCATGGCATCTCTGTTCCGGGATGAGCGGGAACTGCATTACCAGACGGATTCCGATTCCGCGCTCTATAATGCGATGAGCGCCTACTGCCGCTATAAGAACATCGATATCTGTTCCATTCATGCCCTCAAGACCTGTTTCGGGGATGCCTTTACGGTCTATGACATCGCGGCCCTGTCTCATTTTGTCATCCGCAAGGTGAGTCTTGACGGGGAATGGTACAAAAAAAGCGAAGAGGCCATTCTCACCTTTAAAAAGGAAGATCAGTCACCGGTCATCTGCCTGAAGCGCAGAAAGCATTACCGGATCTATGACCTTGTCAATTCGAGCCATGCCAGGATGAAACCGGAAAACAGCGAGGAACTGGAGGAGTTCGGTTATGTGGCATATGAACATCTGCCGGGTACGAAGCTTCATCTGTCCGATGTCATGCTGTTCGGGCTGAGACATATCGGAAGGGGCGATATGGTCCGCTTTGTCGTGATGTATCTTGTGGTAACGCTCCTGGGACTGTTATTGCCGCATATTCATGAGCTGTTCTACGATACTCTGATCCCGCTTGGAAATGTGGAGGCGATCTGGCAGGTCGGAGTTGTCCTGTTCGCCGTCATGAGCGCCAATATCTTCTTCTCCCTGGTACAGAATCTCGCTGCCTTCCGCGGCATCAAGAAAATGGAGTATTCGATTGTCTCGGCATCCTATGACAGAATTTTCCGTCTGAAACAGGATTTTGTTGAAAAGTTCGGAACGATGGAGCTGGTCAACCGGACCAACGCGATTCCGCAGGTCTTTTCTTCGACGGTCTCCACCGGGGTTACCGCTCTCATGGGACTGATCCTGTCGCTGTTCTATGTCTGGCATATGTTTGAAAAAAGCAAGACGCTTGCCTGGCGGGGGCTCATCGTAACCCTGATCTCCGGTGTGATCATGCTGTACTTCGGTGTGCGCCGTTTTCCCTCCCAGAGAAAAAAGCAGCGCTATACCACCCACGCCAACAGTATGCTTTATCAGATGATCTCCGGGGTCATGAAGCTCAAGGTCTCCGGCATCGAGAACCGCAGCCTCTATGAATTCCAGAAGGAGAATACGGAAGCGATGCGGCAGGATATCATCTCCTCCAACATCTCCAATCTCGGCAATGCTGTAAGCACCGTCATGCATGTGCTCTTTGTCGGCCTGATCTATTACACGGTCGTAAAGAAGCGGGCGGATCTCTCGATCGGTGAATATTCATCCTTCATGATCGCCTACGGCTTCTTCACCTCGGCGGTACAGCAGGTATTCAGCTTCTTCCTGACGATGGCCAATCTCTTTCCCGTCGTTGAGCGAATCAGTCCGATCTTTGAAGAAGAGGCGGAAAGCACTGCTGCCAGCACTGTGCCGGGAGTTCTGACCGGCGCCATGGAAGTGGATCATGTCTCCTTTGCCTATGAAGGCCAGAGAGATCTGGTGCTGAAAAATGTCTCCATGCGGATCAGGCCGGGAGAATACATCGGCATCGTTGGCCCTTCGGGAAGCGGAAAATCAACCCTGCTGAAATGCATGCTGGGATTTGAAAAACCGACCCAGGGAAAAATCTATTACGATGACAAGGATATTGATACATTGGATAAAAGCGCCCTGCGCCGGCAGATCGGAACCGTACTGCAGGATGGACAGCTGGTCATGGGAACGATCCTGACGAATGTCACGATCGCAGCCCCCGATCTTTCGATCGACGAAGTCGAGGAAGTTCTGAAAGAGGCTGGGATCTACGATGATATTCAGGCCATGCCCATGGGGGTCTACACCAGCGTATCGGAAGGCTCGGGATCTGTGTCCGGCGGACAAAAACAGAGAATTTTAATCGCCAGAGCGTTGGCAAACAATCCCAGAATCGTATTCTTTGATGAGGCTACTTCAGCTCTTGACAACATCACACAGCAGAAAGTCTGTGAGAATCTCGCAAACCGGAATGTGACACGAATCATGATCGCCCATCGTCTCTCCACCGTACGAAAATGCGATCGGATCATAGTCATGGATCATGGGGAAATCAAGGAAACTGGTAATTATGATGAACTGATGGCGGAGCGCGGGCTGTTCTATGAATTCGCCCAGCGGCAGATTGCCAATCAGATGGTGAAATTATGAACGAAAGAGAAAAGCAACTGGCACTGATGAGCCGGGAACAGATGGGAGAGGAAGAATATCACAGGATTAAGGTCCTTACCGGAAAGATCAAGCGGATTGCGGACCTGTTTACCTGCATTCCCGGCGCCACCGAAGCATTTGAAGCGGATACGCCTGCATTTTTGAAACAGTACGGTCTGGAAGACCTCGATCCCGAAGAGATGAGACTGATCTTTCTCACCGAACGGCAGGAGGAAAAGAAAAAGATGTTTACCTCCGACAAGGTGCTCGACCTGATCCCCGAGTCGATGTACCGCTATGCGCAGTTTGTACAGAACAAGCTGTACTTCCGGGATTTTCTGAGGGATAAAGGATGCGTTCCGATCAACCGGAAGGCAGCTGCCTGGCGCGAGCGCAACAACAAGCGCTGTGACTCGGCGCTCGGCGGGGTGAATATCTCCTTTATCCACGCCATTCTTACCATCGAGCTTGCCAAAGGCTGCTCGGTCGGCTGTGAGTTCTGCGGGCTGAGTGCCGAAAAGCTGACGAAGCTGTTCCGGTACAATGAGGAAAACGCGAAGCTCTTTGAAGAGGTGCTCACGGTCCTCAAAGATGTGCTCGGCCAGGCGGCAGCGTACGGCATGATGTACTTTGCGACGGAACCTCTCGACAACCCGGATTATGAAAAATTTGAAGATATCTACTATAACGTCTTCGGCATGATCCCCCAGATCACCACCGCGGTGTTTGACCGCAATATCGAACGGACGCGTGCCCTGGTCCATGAGCTCGATGAAAAACCCGGCTTTATCCATCGCTTCAGTCTGAGAAACCTCGGGATGGCGGAAACCGCACTGCGCGAATTCACGCCGGAGGAACTTGTCAATGTGGAACTGATCACGCAGTATGAAGACAGCCCGTATTTCCTTCCCTACACGGTGGTGGGAAGTGAGCGGGAACATGTTGGGGAAAGACAGAAGGGACCTCATACCAAAAGGATCATGGATGAAGCCCTGGCAGACAGCCTCGATGCGCCGGTGCTTCAGAATGAAATCCGCAGGATGAAGGATCTCAAACACGTCGATCCCGGAACGATCTGCTGTGTGGATGGATTCCGAATCAATATGTGTGACAGAACAATCCGGATTCTGACACCGTGCCATATGAGTGAGAAGTATCCCAACGGCATCTCGGAAACCCCGGCAGTGAGCTTTACGGACGGTGAGGATTTCCGTCAGAAACTGAATCAGATGATCGATGAATACATGCTTGCGGAAATTCCGAAAAACGAGATTCTGCGGTGCTATAATTACCTCAATCTGGAAGAAAGTGATGAAGGAATCATGCTGGTGAGCAGCCAGAGCGGCTATCGCCTGCCGCTTGGAAAACTGGGCAAAAGCCCGATGGAGGAGACACTGGTCAACCCGGCGGTCAAGGTTGTCGAAAAGCTGATGGAAAATCGCTATACAAAGGATCAGATTGTCCGTTCTCTGATGGAGGAGTACGGCATTGCCCCGGCAAACCTGTACTGGCTGCTGAACCAGTTCTGGAAACAGGGTCTGATCGTTGACAGCCGTTTCTTCTGAGGATAGTGATATGGGACGTTTTGCAAAAAAAGAAGATGAATATATCATCGGCTGGATCAAGCGTTTCATGGAATATGAAACCATGATTCCCGGCTTTCATGAGGAAGAGGTCAGCGATCCGGAAGCAGCTTTGAAGAAGTACGGCTTCCCGTTAACCGCAAAGGATGTTTCCTTCTATCCAAATCTCGACAACATCAGGGAAATGAGGCCGGTATACCCGGAAAGCGGCGCATCGAAATATGCGGCGTTCATGAGCGCCAAGCTCGGCTACCGCGATGAACTCAAGAAGATCTGCGTGCCGACGCATCCGGCGATGAGAAAATGGCACAAACGCCAGGCCGGCCGGTGCATGGCGGTGCTCGGAGCACGTACCGATGCTCTGATCCATCTGCCCTTTACGATCGAACTTTCGGACGGGTGTTCCGTCGGCTGTGAGTTCTGCGGCCTGGCCGCGGGAAAACTGAAAAGTGTTTTCCGGCATACCGAGGAAAACGGCAGGCTGTTCCGTAAATCCCTTTGGAAGATTCGGGAACTGATCGGACCGGCGGTGGAACAGGCGACGATGTACTTTGCCAGCGAACCGCTCGATAATCCCGACTACGAATTGTTCCTCAGAGATTTTGAGGAAATCTATGAAGACAATATTCCCCAGATCACCACTGCCGCTTCCATGCGTCATGCCGGGCGCCTTCATAAGCTTCTGAAGGAGATCAACGAAGAAGGAAATACGATCTACCGCTTCTCCGTGCTCTCTCAGAAGATGGCGGAAGATATCTTCCGGGAGTTCTCCCCGGAGGAGCTCGTTTATACCGAGCTTCTGCCGCAGTTTGATGCGGCCCCCGGAAAATCCTTTGCGAATGTCGGCA
Source organism: Solobacterium sp. (assembly GCA_017536885.1). GTDB lineage: Bacteria > Bacillota_I > Bacilli_A > Erysipelotrichales > Erysipelotrichaceae > Bulleidia. Next base: position 5,801 of record JAFWCM010000064.1, on the reverse strand, counting down.
GGAGGGCTGAGAAAGAAGGGGTTTACGATAATACGATCTCCTGTGTCAGCGGCTTTATTGTAAACTTCGCCAACCGGACCGTCCGGCTTACCACTCCGACCCCGGCCGACCATGAGCACCCTACAGGACAGATCATTCTGGACCGCATGGAGTTTACGGATGATGAATCGCTGATCGAATGCATTAAGGAAATGATCAAAAAGCACATGATGAATATCATTTCTCCCAAAGACAGAGTAAGATTAAGGCAGGGACTCAGCGTAAAAATCAGTGAGAACGGTGTGATCACCGTGACCAACGGCAAAGGGTCTGAGTTTACAATCGATCCGCAGGGAAAGGATACCTTTTACGACAAGATGTTCGCTCTGTTTCAATCGGGATATCTGACCAAACGTGAGATCGTTTCCGAATTAACGAAGGACTATACCGAACCTGTAATGACGGATACCTTCCATTACTGCATCAACCGCATGTGGGAACTGGGACTTCTGGAACTCGAAAGCGGAAAAATTTAAAGACCATAATTAAAGGATAGTCAAAGGAGAAAAGTTTATGGCAGAAGAAGTAAAGGACAACACAATCGACAAACTCAGCGAATCGCAGAAAGAAGAACTGAAACGTCAGTTTAACGACCAGCTTCAGAAACTCGGTGAAGTATTCTCTCAGTGCTGGGAAAGCGATGAATTTAAGCAGGCGTTTATCTCTGATCCCAAGGCGATCTTCAAAGAATATGAGATCAACTACGATGAAAACAGAGACTACAAGATCATTGACACTCCTGAAAAGACGATTATCCATGTCCTGCCCTATGAAGGCGTCAAGCCGGCCATGACGCAGCTCACCGATATTTTCGCCAAGCATGTAAAGGATCTTTCGGATACCGATTCCAAACAGATTCTTCTGCCCGACTGGAAGTGGCAGATCTATCAGAACAATCCGAATACCGTTTACCTTCCGATTCCGCTCTGCCCGGAAAAACTGACACCGGAAGAGCTTGAAATGGTCAACGGCGGATGTCTGTTGTTTGCGGCATTCTTCGTGTTCGTCGCCGAAGCAGTCGGTGCTGTGACAAGTGTTGCGGTAGCGGTTGAACTTGCGATTGCGGTGACTGTCTTCCAGGCAGCTGCGGCTGTTGTCGGAGGCCTTGCGATCGTTCTTGTCAATACCGTTGCGGCATGGACCAATGTCGCTGCGACCGGAGCGGTGGCGATTCAGTTCAACAGTGCGGCGGCAATTGAAGAAAGCAAGCCGAACGCAACCGGAGGAACCGCTGACGGTGCAGCGGTAAACCGCAGAACAAGATAACTTTGGAGGAATACATTGAGCAGAAAGCCGCGTAAGCGTGTACTAAAACCCAATGCCGCAAAAGCGCTGAGAATCTCAGCGCTTTTCGGCGTTGTGTTCATGATGGCGATCGCGTCAGTCGGTCTTTTCAGAGGGCAGAAGGAATCCCTCACGGAAAAATTCATCTATGAGGAGCTGAGCAATGCGGGCATGACGGTAGGGGAAGGAACCATCACCACGATCGAGGTGACGACTTCCAGAACCCCGCAGGAAGGCGGAACCATCACGCCGAGTGCCTCCATTCCTTCCGGTACCTCAATCACATTGAATGCCGTCCCGGCCAATGGATACCGCTTTGTCGGCTGGAAAGACGAGTCCGATGCATACGTCAGTTATTCGCCTTCCTATATCACACCGAAGCTGAGCGAAGATGCGGCATTTGTCGCTGAGTTTGCAAAACAGGAAACGATTGAAGTGGTGCCGAAGGCGCTGATGGACAGAGATGGTCATCTTTCTGTCGATAAAGAGGGCGGTGCCGTGATCGGCGGCGGAACGCTTGCCAAAGGTGATGATCTTGACCTTGTCGCGAAGCCGAATTACCCGGATCTGTACGAATTCAAGTCATGGTATCTCGATCGGAACGGTTCCCGTACGGTCATATCGAATGATGCGGAGCTGTGTGTGGGATACGAGTACGTCGGTCCTGATCCGGTGGATTTCCAGCTTCAGCAGGGAGATGTTCTGTACGCATCCTTTGCGCGGAAAGAAGATGTGACAATCGTTACCGCTTCCATGATTCCGGCAATCGGCGGCGTGGGTTTTTTCGATCACCAGCTGGACCAGAGCGAACTGGATGCTTTCTCCAACGATGAAACGAATCCCGGCTCCGTTGCCACCGTCATTTCTTTGCCGGTCACGAATTATTATCTGTATTTCGGAGCTTATCTTCCGGATGCGGGCAACCATAAAGCGGGAAATGATCCTGTAAGGCAGTATACGCTCACGCATGTCAATTATGTCAGTTCCGTTTACGGTACGGGTTATCTGAATACCTGGGATCCGGGGAATGATCTCAAAGCCGTTAGTTTTCCGGGCGGAGATAAACTGAAGGGAGATACGGATATCTTCATCCATTACAAGGGGTATGATTCATCCTTTAACTACACCTGTGCTTTGACAACCTCGGCTTTTCCTGCGGAAGGCGGTGTTACTACGGGTGACATGGCATCCACCGGTTCATTTACCGGCAATATCCGTGCTACCCCGAATGACGGGTATCAGTTTGACCATTGGGAATGGTTTGATGAACAGACCGGAAAACTGATGACTTCGAAGGAGGCTTCTCTTTCGGTCAAGGTCGCCGGCATGGTCTCCTTTAAGGCGATTTTCCGTAAAAGAATACATACGGTCAATGTCGCATCCGTTTCTCCCGCAGCGGGCGGATATGTGAAAACCGGACTGGGAAATGTTGAGTACAATGCACAACAAACGGTGGAAATCGTTCCGTATGAAGGATATGAATTCCAGAATGTGAACTATACCACCATGGACGGAATCAAGCACAGCTTTGATTCTCCGGTGTTTACCCTGGATGGGATCAAGGAAGATATCTGGCTGAATCTTGTTTTCACACAGACAAAGTTTACGGTTTCCGCTAAACCGGAGCCGGTGAAAGCGGACGGGGACACCGGATTCAATAAGATTACTCTGAGCAGCGGCGATACGTCGATTACAACCGCAGAGGACGGAGACGCCGCCGAGCTGGATCTCAATTCCCAGGCATCTGTCACGCTCGAGGCTTTCCCGAGTCTGGAGGACGGATATCGGTTTGTGCAGTGGGTGGGAACTGACGGTTCGGTTTCCACAGCCAATCCGTATACACCTTCCTCCGTCAGTAAAAACGTGACCTATATCGCGAAGTTTGAAAAAGCGAAGTACAAGATCCGCGTAGCTGCCGATCCGGCGTCGTATGGCGAAGTATATGTCGGAGCCGATGAAAGTTCGCTTTCTGCACTGAGTGAATATGAAGTAAAGAACGGTGCGGATGCGTTTATCCGGGCCGAAGCGAAAGAGGGATATCGCTTCCTGTTCTGGACCAATACGGCCGGAACAAGACTGACCTCTGCGGATCTTGAACTTCTGAACATCCGGAATGATGAAACCTATACCGCGCATTTTGCGGGTGATGCTGAGGTGACGATCGAAGCGACCCCTGCCGGTTATGGTGAAGTGCAGATGGATCAGAATGGTTACGTCACCACTTCCACAACCTACCGTGCTTCGATCGGGGATTCTTTTACCTTGTCCGCCAGACCCACAGACAACACCTCTTACCGGTTTGAAAAGTGGGTGGATAAAGACGGGAAAACAGTCAGTGAGGTTCCGGAATTTACGGTAGAGGAACTCAAAGGCCCCGAGACCTATACCGCGGTCTTTGTCAATGACAAGTACTTCATCAGGACTGTCGCCGATGCGGCCAACGGAGGTACTGCCGATGTATATCGCAAAGACGATGTGCTGCGCGATTATCCGCAGACGAGCCTTGCGGTCAACGGCGGTGATGATGTCGTATTGATCGCAAAGCCGAACGACGGGTATGAATTCCTGTACTGGACCAGTTCCACCGGAACGAAGTATTACGAAGACACGCTTGAAATCGACGGTGTGGAAAATGATGAGACCTTCACCGCGCATTTCACCGGCAATATCGAAGTGATTGTGGAACCATCTCCGGCCGGGTATGGTCAGGTGATGTTCAATCGCTCAGGGTACGTGACAGCTTCTTCCGCTTACCATGTAACGGAAGGCGAATCCTTTACGCTGTCCGCAAGACCATTGGACAACAGTTCCTATAAGTTTGAAAAATGGATCGCAAGCGACGGCAGTGAATACACTGATCCGGATCTTACGATCAGCGATATTGACTCTGATACGACCTATACCGCGGTCTTTGTCAACGATAAATACATCATCCGATCGATTGCCGATCCGGTGAACGGAGGCCGGGCGAACGTGTATCGTCTGAGTGAACCAAGAACGCATGAACAGACCAGCGTCGCGGTTAACGGCGGTGACAGTGTGATTCTGATCGCAGAGCCGGAGGTCGGCTGTGAGTTCCGTTACTGGACCAGTTCCACCGGTGCGAAGTACTACGACCAGGAACTCAGTATCCTGGCAGTGGAGAATGACGAAACCTTCACCGCACATTTCAGCGGCAGTCTTGAAGTGACGGTGGAAACCTCACCGGCCGGATACGGTCTTGCAAGTTTCAACGGAAATGACTATTTCAGCGGCTCTTCGACGTATTTCGTAAGAGAAGGAAAACCGTTTAGCCTCTCTGCCAAACCCGCGGACAACAGTTCCTACAAGTTTGAAAAGTGGGTCGTCAGCGACGGCAGGGTGATCTATGACAGCGAACTGGATATCTCCGGAATCGATGCGGATACGACCTATACCGCCGTCTTTGTCAATGACAAATACATCATCCGTACAATCGCCGATGCGGCAAACGGAGGCACGGCCGATGTGTACCGCAAAGCCGAACTGCACGGCAATCCGCAGACAAGCCTTGCGGTCAGCGGCGGCGAGGATATCGTTCTGATCGCAAAGCCGAACGAAGGCTATGAATTCCAGTACTGGACCAGTTCTTCCGGGACGAAGTATTACGAAGCCACGCTTGAAATCGACGGTGTGGAGAATGATGAGACCTTCACCGCGCATTTCAGCGGCAGTATTCAGATCACCCTGGAACCTTCTCCGAGCGGGTATGGTCAAGTGCAGTTCAATGAAAGCGGGTATGTCACCTCTTCCACTGTCTATACCGTAAAACCGGGAGATGACTTCACCGTATCCGCCAAACCGCTGGACAATTCTTCCTACTCCTTTGTGAAGTGGGTCATCAGTGACGGAACGGAAGACAGAAATCCCGAACTGCACGTGAGTGATGTTCAGGAAGATATGACATTTACCGCTGTCTTTGTCAAAGACAGGTTTACCGTCACCGCAGCTGCGGATCCGGAAGCCGGCGGCACCGCTGATGTATACGGCGAAGGGGATGATGAGTCTCTGCGGCAGACCAGCACGTATGTGAATACCGGAGGTACGGTTCATCTTGTGGCGCATGCGAATGAAGCCCAGGGGTATGAGTTCCTCTTCTGGACTACATCAACTGGCACGATTCTCTACGGAGAGGATCTCAGGATTACCGGCATTGGAAACGATGAAACCTTCACTGCGCATTTCGGCGGGACGATTGAAATCACGATTGAGTCGACCCCGGCCGGATTTGGTCAGGTGCAGTTCAATAACAGCGGCTATGTCACAACCTCAACCACCTATCGGGTAAGCCCGGATGATACCTTTATTTTGGATGCCAAGCCGATGGACAACACCTCGTATGTGTTCCAGAAGTGGGTGGATTCCGACGGCAATGAATACACGGATCAGGAGATCACGGTATCCGGCATAACGAAGAACACCACCTACACGGCTGTCTTTGTCAATGACAAGTACACGAT
>JAFWCM010000063.1 GCA_017536885.1 Solobacterium sp. | reverse complement strand
GTCCTCTACCGTCCTCAGACAGGCGGTATTGGACCTCTCTCTTCTAAAAATCTCTGAACTCTAAACGTCCGTGGGGTTCCGGTGACCCCGAATTATTTCGGATTCAAATCAGTGTCACCCCGAGTTATCTTAGATCGCCAAAAGAATGACTATCTGCTTCTTGTAAACAAAACACATCCGGTGGATCCGGACTGGTTCAAAAAGATGGAACTTGTTCCTTTGATCAACCACCAGAAGGAAGAGATTCTTCTCGAGAAAGAGACACGAAAAGCATTTCTTGCCATGAAGGAAGACATGGAAAAAGAAGGTCTCTGGATCAATGCGGTCAGCGGCTATCGCTCAAGAGAAGAGCAGGAGCTCATCTTTCAGGAAAAGATCGAAGAGGGCGGCAGGGAATATGCGGAACAGTACTGCGCCCTGCCGGGATTTTCCGAACATGAGACGGGACTGGCAGTGGATGTGGAGTATGATCTTCTCTTCGGTGATCTTGAGATGCGATACAATCCCGTCTTTGCCCGGTATGGATTTATCGAACGCTATCCCGAAGGCAAAGAGATGATCACCGGCTATAACCCCGAGTCCTGGCATCTGCGCTATGTCGGAGAGGAATATGGGAAAGAGATTCAAAGCAGCGGCCTGACTCTGGAGGAGTTTCTTGAAAGAAGAGAAGAGAAACCGGGAGATTTTGTGAAAGAACCCGATTGATGCATGCTATCCTAAATACAGAGTATTAAAGAATCAGATAATCATCAGGAGGAACAGAACATGACAGCGACAGTCAGTGAAGTAAGCAATGCCCTCGGCCTGGAACAGTCTCTGGTACAGAAGGTTCTGGATGCCGGAATCGATGCGGTTCCGGAAGATCAGATTCAGATGATCCTGAAGACCGCAAAGGAGATGGGATATCAGCGCAAACCGCACCGCCTCGGCATTGTATATGAAGAGGAGAGCAGCCGGGGTCTCACCCATCCGTTCTTTTCTCTGATTCTGAATGAGTTTAAAACGGAAGCGGAGTCCAGGGGATATGACATCACATTCCTGCATCCCGTACGGAATCAGAACGCGGACGGATATGTCAGCCAGTGCCGGGAAAATCAGCTCGATGGCGTGTGTCTGGTCTGTGTGGATTTCTCCTCTCCCCAGGTTCTCGCCCTTGTGGAAAGCGGGATTCCGTGCCTTACGATTGACCACATGTTCAAGCGGGTTCCCGCCGTGCTTTCCGATAATGAAAACGGCATCCGCCGGCTTCTTGAATATGCGATCGGAAAAGGTCATCAGCGCATCGCATTGATACATGGACACAACAATTCGATCGTGACAAAGACGAGAATCGAACAGTTCTCCAATGTCATGACATACTATAAGCTTCCGGTTCCTCCGGAGTACATCAAAGACGGTCTCTATGATGATGTGCCTCTGACCCGCAAGCTGGTGACAGAGCTTCTGAAACTCGAAAACCGGCCGACCTGCATTCTTCTGCCGAATGATATCGCGTATATCGGAGCCAAGGACGCGGCGCTCGAACTCGGACTCCGCATCCCCGCCGATATCTCCTTTATGGGATATGACGGCATTCCGCTGGTGCAGTCGATGTCACCGCAGCTGACCACCATTCGCCAGAGCACCGACCTCATGGGAAAGACCGCGGCTCAGCGCCTGATCTCGATGATAGAAAGCCCTTCGAAATACGATCGCCTTCCGACGATCTATCCGGTGGAACTCATCGAAGGCGGCACCGTCTTAAATCTGAAGTAATATGAAAAAAACAGTTTACCAGGCGATAAACTGTTTTCATTTCAGTGAAGCAGGATATCCCCGCTGATTGTGCGGACGGAAATCTCTTTTCCTTCGTCGATGGAGACCACGCTGTTTTCCAGCGATCCCGAGATCGTCGCAAGGTCTGTCTTTACAGGATGGGCACTGCCCGGTTTTACCGAGACATCGCCGCTTCTTGTCTTGATGCGGATCGACTCAAAACCGGCGGTGATGATCGCATCGATATCTCCGCTCAGCGAAGAGACCGCAATCTCTCCCCCATGTCGGAAGCGCAGGGTGACATCACCGCTGATCGTCTCGGCATAGAGGCGTCTTGCCTGATTCAGATGAAGGGTCAGATCCCCGCTGGTTGTTTTCATTGCGAGATCCCCGATCGATCCGTGTTTAAAATCGAGATCACCGCTGACGCTTTGGAAACGGAAGGAGTCCAGGGATAACTCCTCGGCCAGAAGATCGCCGGAGATGACATGCACATCCATGGCATTCATCTGTTTCGGCAGTTCGAGCCAGAGATCGATTCCGCTCTGGAAGAGTTTCCCCGAACTGCGTTCCTCGATATACAGCGTTCCGCTGTCGCTGTGCAGGGTCAAGCGCTCGAGGTTTCCGGTGGCTCTGGTATGAAGCAGGCTGTCGGAGGAGGAAGCGATGTAAATATTCATACTGATGCCGCGGATATCACAGGCTTCGATGTCCGCAAAGACTTCTTTGATCTCCTGGGTGCCGGTCGGTTCCTGAAACAGATTCGAGAAGAGATTGCCTACCGGATCGGTTAAGCCCCGGAAGACATCCGATCCGAAGGGATCGAACTTCCCGGTATCGGGTTTTTTCTTCTGAGCCCCGAGTTCCCTTAACAGCGCTCTGAGATCTCCAAGCGAAGCGATGACCGTCTTTTCCGCTTCCTCTTCGCTTTCGTTGTGGGCGAGAAGATCGTAATAGTGGTCGGTCGCATTTGCGAGGATCTCTTCCTTCAGATTGGTGAGCTCATCGCTCATCACATATTCAGAGAAGCAGTTTTCAAGGATTTCCCTAATCCGTTCCATCTTTGATCAGCCTTTCCAGCAAGGTTCTTGCATTCAGCCATTCCCGGCAGTTCTCGGCATAGGCAGCTCTTCCTGCCTCTGTCACGGTGTAGTAACGGCGGCGGGCACCGCTGTTTTCATCTCCCCAGTAGGAGGTGATATAGCCGTTTTTCTCCAGCCGCTTGAACGTGGTATAAAGAGTCGCTTCGTTGAGTCCGTACTGGCCGTCGGTCAGTTCCAGGATCTGTTTGTTGATCTCGTAGCCGTAACTGTCTTTCTCACACAGAAAACGCAGAAGAATCGTATCTGTGTTTCCCCGGATCATGTCTGATGCGATGCCGGCCATGAGTTACCTGACAATCTGTTTCGGATAGTAAAACTGAATTCCGCTGTAGCAGCAGGAGAACGCATCCTTGTTCGCGTTGAACTCCGAATGATTGAATGTCTTGGTTTTTTTATTCTCACTGCGCCCGTGGGTCATGTTTGTTCTGTTCTGGTTTTCCATAATTGAGATACTCCTTTCAATGCATATATAATCTAATCCTAGATACCTTACCTGTCAAGGTATCTAATGTAAAATTTTCATATAGAGTACAATTCAGTCGGCAAGGAAGGAAAAAGAAGGATTCTACAGGATCAAATCCCGGAAAATCCTTCTTTCAGAATGGAACAGAGGTTAAGACAGATTGTTCATATCACTGCCTGAATATTGCGGCTTTGAGGGCATCGATGTCCGCATCGCTCATTCCGCCTTCGCGCAGATACTGCTCTGCGTAAGAAACAAGGTTGGCACTTGCCGGGTCAACAGAATCATCATTGATAATATCGCGGATCAATCCAGTAAAATCATTCTTCAGGATGACATCGTATTTCTGCGGATCGCTGAGTCTGGTAACGTGGTAAAAACTGTCATAGGAAAGCATGTAGTCATTAAGCATCTCCTGATATTGTGCTCCGGCAAGCATTTCCAGCAGGAGGCTTAAAAAACCGGTGCGGTCCTTTCCCAGGGCGCAGTGCATGAAATAAGGGCCTTCAAGGGTGCTCACGGTTCTGAGAAGATCCGCGGTCTTCTTCTTCATTTCGGGAGTGGAATAAGAAATGGTCATCTGTGCCAGAAGAACTCTGCCTTCCTCATATAAACGGACATAGTAATCCACAGGAGTTTCCGCATTGGCAATGTGTTTTCTGAGGACTTCTTCGGAATCAGAGAGATTCAGGATCAGCTGTATGCCGGCTTTTTCCATCAGGGTTTCTGCATAAGCAGCTCTCTTATAGGTGTTGTCGATCGGGGAGGAGCTGCGGTAAATGTAATTCTCCTTCAGTCTGCCGCCTTTCAGACTGCGGAAATTGGCAAAGCTCGCATCGCTGTCAAACGCGGCACGGTCCGTCAGCTGTACAAGACTTCTTTCCTCCATGACTTCCATGTACTTCCCTTTTTCATTCAGTAAGACGGAGGCGGTGACACTCTCATCAAGACCTGCCGCTGCCCAAAGATCATCATCGCTGTTGAATATAACTTTGATATATGGATAACCGGGATAGCCAATCAGTAAAGGATCCCCTTTCGATACGAAATATCCGTTGTAGAAAGGAATGTCTTTCAGGATATAACCGTTTGAAAACTCTACCTGAACACTGTCACCGAACTGAAATCCGAGATTGAGGAAATCCTGGATCGTGATATGGATATAGGCACCGCCAAATTCCGTTTCATGTTCGATGGAAGTGTTCTCCAGCTTAAGAGAACCGGCCCCGCCGCAGCTGCAGCAGACACTGGTCAGAAACACCAGGAACAGGATGAGAATTGGTTTTATCAGTCTGACTGTCATACACATCTTCCTCCTGCAGTTCAGAGCAAAAAGTATCAGAAATAAACAACAGCGCACCGCATTGCCAAGGCCGGCCGGATTACTGAACAAAACTTGTTTTCTTTCCGTAGTTCCTTCATTTTGATTCCCTGTCCGCCAAGGCAAAGCACCATGAGCGGGTGACAGTATTATTTTACTTTTTTCTGACTCCTGAATCCGTGAACCTAATCATGGATACCTAAATTCTAAAGCTAATTCCTGGTTATTTTGATACGGTCAAACAGATCGAACACAAAAAAGACAGTCGTATGGAAACAACTGCTTCAACCGGTGCACTTTCAAACACTTGAGCGCGTGACAAAAACAAATTCGACACTTCTGAGGATGAGCAGATT
>JAFWCM010000006.1 GCA_017536885.1 Solobacterium sp. | reverse complement strand
TTTCTTTTCCGCATCATTCTCCTTTTCCGGAATCAGAGTCAGGATAAATGCCGCAAACAGCAGGAGGACGCCGAGGTTGAACGTCCAGGTTCTGAGGAAGAATCCGCCGACGAAAATGCCGATCACATAGCCGAGGGCATGCGCATTGAGAAACTGGCTGATCCGGTTTTCTTCCGGCTCTTTCTTTTTAAGCCGGCGGTACAGCATCTTTGTGATGGAATGCAGTAAGCCGGAACGGTTCTTCAGCTCCTCTGTGAGTTTTACAAAGAGGATCACATTGACAAAGCTGTTCCGAAAAACACCGGTTGCGGAAAGAAACAGCGACAGAAGGACAGCGGTTCCAAGTCCGAACAGTTCCGTCGAAAGCGTCGGAAGATCGGTTGTAAGCAGTTCTTTGACCGTTTCGAAATAGGGAATCACCCCGAGAAGACGGCTCTTCAGAAGCTTTCCGCAGGCCGAAAGACGATCGGAAAACGGAATGGAATTGTTCAGAAGAATCAGGATAAACTTTTCAAAGAAGAGATAAATCACCGCCCGGGCAATCGTACCGCCGATTAGCCCGAGATATCCGCCGCCGGAAAGACCGGTCAAAGCGCCGGTGAGAAAATAAACCGGCACAAGATATCCGGGCGTGTGTCCGAGCACTGCCGGAAGTTCCAGCAGAAGCCAGATCGCCGTCATAATCAGAATCGGCTTTTTATGGGTTCTGAAGTATTCAGCCGCAGAGTTCCAGAGTTCACGCATCTTCATGACCGGCTCCCTCCTTCAGTTCATATCTGATCGTTCCGTCTTCCTCTTCCCGCCTTGTATATTCGCCTTCTTTGAGGACGGTTTCCTCCGCGGTTCCTTTGATCGCACCTTCTTTGATCTCTACTACGGATGTCTTCCCTTTCTCTTTCTTCTCGAAAATACCGGCTTTTTTCACCGAGACATTGCATACCGCAGATGCGAGCCTTGTTCTGGACTGCAGACCGGAGGCACTGATGCGGATCGTCGCATGGAACTCTTCCGGCACCGCTTCGCACTGCATCACCAGCCGGGCGCTGAGGCTGTCTCCGGCAATGCTCACATGGAGACAGGCGAGCCGTTTCTGAAGATCCTGATCCGGATCGGGGAGAACCGCTGCCGTCCAAAGCACCGCAGTTTCCTTCGCAGAGCTTAACTGCATCGCGACGGATACGGGGTGTTTGCTTCCGGCAAGCAGGAGAGGAAGATCCCTTCCGTCGTTGACGGTGATCGAGCATTCCTGATTCGTTTCTTCTTCCGACTTTTCTCCTTCTCCCGCAGGGGCACTGAAGCTTCCGCATACAGCCGCAAGCAATGCGGAGGCGCCGGCGCTCAAAGCCGCAAGAACAATCGCGGCAGGAATCCGGGCGGCAGCGTTTCTGGTCGGATAGGTAATAGAACCGGTGGTCAGGCTGTATGTCCGTTTTGCCGGAGATGCCCTGCCGCTCTGCACCTTCGCACGGCTTTCCTGATTCGAAGTCTTTGCTTTCCGCTCTTCTTCCCTGCGTATCTCACCTTCGAGATCGCGCTTTTCAAGCTCCTTTTCGTTGGATTCCTCAAACCCCGGAAAATCCGCATCCTTCACCGGAAGGGATTCCCTGGGATGAAGATCACTGTCGATCAGAACAATCACGGGTGTTACATATTCCTGTTTATCATAAAACCCTTCGGTGTAGACTTCCGGGCCATGGCAGAGAAGCGGACGGGAAAGGAAGGATGCCTGCGATCCGCCGATGGAGATTTCCCAGTCAGAGGAAGGCTGCAGTTCAAATTCAAAGCCAACCGTGTTGCCGTAGAGAGATTCCAGGCCCTCCGAGTATTCTGTGTATCCATTGTAGTAATATGCGAGATCATCCACCGGAATAAGACCCGCACTGCCAATTGCACGCACTTCGATCGTAACCACTTCACTCCAGTGTTCCTTAAAATCATCCGCATCGGGATAATGGGCAAGATCCATTCGTTCATTTTCCCGGTCAAGTTCCTGCTTTTCAGAAATCGGAATGCCATAGCCTTTCAGGTTCAGAACCACATTACCGGAACAGTCTGAAAGATCGCTGTCAAATCCGAAGTCCGTCACTTCGAGATACTGGTTCTGCCAGTAAACGGCATAACTTCCCTGATCGGTTAATACACCGGAACTGCTCTTATTGATCCGAACCAGGGATTTCTTCACCTGGGCGGAAGAGGACAGCGTAAACCGGAACCGCTCGCCGGGATGGGCCGTAAAATAATGCGCATCCATTGACTGCACCCCGGGGCCGGAAAGCTTTGAAAGCACCGAAGCGTAGTCTGCCGAAGAATCACATGCCGCGGTATCCGCAAAGGTGATCTCGGTTGGGAATACCCCCCGGTAATAATCGGAGAATTCATCGCCCGTGATCTCCAGTCCGCCGGCTTCTGCTGTCCAGGAAACATGCATGAAAAGAAAAAGAAACAAAACAAAAAAGATTACTGTTTTTCGAAACCGTTTCTGCATACGGCTGCCTCCTTCCGGATCACCCGGAGCTCTTTAAAAAATCATAGCAGACCCCGTAAAAAAGAATAAGATTTTAATTATCCATAATATATGATTCAGGTAAATGAAACGGTCTCTTCTCTGCGGATTTCAGAATAGTGATTTCTGCAGACTTTTCTTTCATTTCAGTAAAGAATAAAAAAATACTGAGAATCTGGGAATTCCCGGAATCTCAGTAATTTTCATCTGTCTGAGACGGAGACCTCGTTACAGCGTCTGATCCATATGGTATTTGTTTTCAGATCTGAAGAAGCTGATTCCGGCAATGCATTTCAGGAAATGCATGCCTTCTTTCACAGATTATCTCAGACCTTTTGTTTAAACCCTGGGCTGATCGGAGTTCTCCGCATTCTCAGGAGCTTCGGCCTTCTTTGCCTCTTCTGCTTTCTTCGCTTCTTCCTCAGCCTTCTTCTTTTTCTTCTTTTTGTTTCCGAGAACGATGATCAGGACGATGATCAGAATGATCACAGCGACCACTGCAATCGCACCGTACATGATGTACTTCGGCAGATTCATGATCTGCTTAAGCTGAGAGATCGTCGCCGGATCACCGGGATATACCCCCTGATAGCTGGGATCCGCATTCGGCAGAGGTGCATGCTCGGGAGTTACGGTAAATGCCTTGATGTAGGCATTGCCGAAGGACATCACCTTTGCGGCAT
>JAFWCM010000062.1 GCA_017536885.1 Solobacterium sp. | reverse complement strand
ACCCGCAAGGATCAGCGGATCGAGATAATCGTAATACTTCTTGCCGAGCACCTGGGCGCTGTAGAGCAGTTCCAGGGCACCGATGTTGGAAATCAGCGAGCTGTCCTTGATCAGGGTGATGAATTCCGAGACCAGCGGCGGGATGATGTGCTTGAAGGCCTGGGGAAGGATGATCTCCTTCATCATGACCTGATAGCTGATGCCGAGGGTTTCCCCGGCTTCCCACTGCCCCTTGTCAACCGACTGGATGCCCGAGCGGATCAGCTCCGTCTGATAGGCACCGGAGTTGCAGGAGAGCGCAATGAGACCGACAAGATACGGGTTGGCACTCATCCTCATGCCGGTGATTCTCTGATAGATCACGGGAACGCCGAGATAGAAGAACAACACCTGAAGCAGTGTCGGAGTGCCCCGGAATACCTCAACGTAAACATTTGCGATCAGTCTCAGAAGACGGGATCTCGAGCGCTTGCAGGCGGCGAAGATGATGCCGATCACGCACCCGATCACAAGACCCCCGATCGCAAGGATCAGTGACCATCCCGCGCCTTTGAGCATGAACAGCAGGTTGTCTTTTGTGAATATATCAGCCATAACAGATCAGTTGAGACCGTACTTGTTTTTCAGATTGCTGCACTCATCACTCTTGAGGAATGCGTCGATTGCCTTGTTCAGCGCATCCATGAGCTCTGTATTGCCTTCCTTGGCGATGATGTAGTTATGTTCATCGACAAGCGCGCCATCGAGGATCTTGTAGTCACCGGTTGCGGCATAGTTTGCGGCAACGGCACTGTCCATGATCACGGCATCCAATGCGCCGCCCTTAAGGCTTTCCACGCAGATGCCCATGTCTTCGATCGCCTGAACCTTGGCGCCTTCGATCTCGTTGGCAGCACTTTCGCCGGTTGTTCCGAGCTGCACGCCGATATTCTTGCCCTTGAGGTCATCGGCGGAGTTCAGATCTGCCTCATCCACGCGGGCGATCGCTACCTGAGCGGATTCAAAATACGGTTCGGAGAAGAGCACCTTGCGCTCGGGATCATAGGAGAAACCGGAGATGCCGATGTCCACCTGGTCGGCCTGAATGGCGGAGATGATGGTGTCGAAGGCCATCTGCTTCCATTCATGGCTGTAGTTGTATCCGTTGTCATTGAGCCATTTGAACACCCACTCGCCCATATCGTAGTCAAAACCGGTGATCTTTCCGTCAGCGGTCAGATCGTCATACGGGGGATAGTCCGGGGAGATGCCGATCACGATGTTTTTTGCCTTGCCCGCAGGGGTGCCGGCCGATGTCGCGGCTCCGCATGCCGTCAGAGACAGCACGGCCGCTGTAGTGAGAATTGCCTTGAATAATCTGTTCTTCATATTTCCTTTCCTCCAGGGTCCCGCGTCTTCATAAAAAACGCCTCCGGAAAACTCCTCCAGAGACGATCGAAACCGCGGTACCACTCTGGTTGCCGATGTCATCGGCCACCTTTGCCGTTAACGCCGGCCTGCGTTTCTTCCTACATCTGTTCGGAAGAACCTCTCCCAGATGCGCTTCACTGCGGGTATCATGCTGAACTTACACTCACAATCAGCTCGCTGAATGACAATCCCTGCAGCTACTCTTCTGTTCTTCGAGTTCTCTAAGATATTAATTTAGTTTTTTTCATGTGTCAATTCATCTTTTCAATCTTTTTCATGAAAACAGTTTCATCTCAATTCAAAAAGAAGAGACCCGCATTTTTTGCAGGTCTCCTGATTCGCTCTGTCCGCCATTGACCGGATGCTTTGTGTCCTTCGTCAGTTTGATTTGTTCTGATTCTCGGTGAAAGGAGGTATGTATGATCAGAATCCATCAGCTGCCGCAGTGGATCCAATATCGAGGGAAATATCTTAGAATTTTCCCATTCTTTCGAAGCTTTTTCCCGGCAGAATCGGCGGCTGCCTCAAGCGTCCGCATTCGAAATAATGGGGTCTGCGGCACGTCGTTCGCTTCTCTGCTGGACCACCTGATCCGGCACTTGCAGACGAATTTGTATTGTTAACGCAGGCTCATCGTCAGATGGCGCTGCCTCCTGAAATTCCCGGTCCCATCTTTGACCTCCCGGATCGTCTGTGATTCTTTTTCTTCGATCCTTGTTCAACTTATTCATAACCGATCAAATTCAATAATGAAAGCCCTTACATTCTGATTTTTTTCTGCTATAATATTTAATTGTGAGAAAAGGTACGCAGCCGCGTACCTTTTCATTTGAATCAATCGCTTTCTTCGTCCTCGAGTTTTCCGAGTTCTCTGGCGTGACGGCGCCGGTCAATCATGGTCAGATACTTCTTTCTGACCCGGATATCGGACGGCGTGATTTCCACCAGTTCATCATCATTGATGAACTCGATCGCCTGTTCCAGGGTGAGAATCCGGGGCGGAACCAGCTTCATCGCTTCGTCATTTCCGGTGGATCGGACCGCGGTCATCTTCTTGTTTTTGATCGGATTGACCGTCATATCCTTGTTCTTGGCGGAGACGCCGATGATCATTCCCTCATAGACCGGAGTCTGAGCAACGATGAACAGCTGTCCTCTTTCCTGAATATTCCATAAGGCATACGTCATCGCACCGCCGGTTTCGGTAGAGATCAGAGCTCCGTTTTCTCTCTGCGGGATGTCGCCCTTCCATGGCTCATAACCGAACAGTCTCTGCACCATCGTGCCCTCACCGTGGGTGGTGTTGATGAAGTCGCTGCGGTATCCGATGAGGCCGCGGGTCGGAACGGTGTAGGTGATTCTCGTATAGCTGCCCGAATCTTCCATGTTCTGCAGCATTCCCTTGCGGATGTTGAGGGCGGAGATCACGGAGCCGCTGTATTCATTCGGCACATCGCATACCACTTCCTCAATCGGTTCGCAGGTAACCCCGTCGATCTTCTTCAGAATAACTTCGGGTCTTGAAACCGCAACCTCATAGCCTTCTCTTCTCATCTGTTCGAGAAGGATCGTGAGATGGAGTTCCCCTCTGCCGCTGACCTTGAAGGTGTCGGTGGAATCGGTCTCTTCAACGCGGAGTCCGACATTGACTTCGAGTTCCTTGGCAAGACGCTCGCGGATGTTTCGGGAAGTGACGAATTTACCCACCTGGCCGGCAAAGGGAGAGTCGTTGACCATGAAGTTCATGGAGAGCGTCGGCTCTTCGATTTTGATGACAGGCATCGGATCGGGGCTGCCTTCCGGGCAGAGGGTATCACCGATCGAGATATCGGGAATGCCGGAGATCATGACAATCTCTCCGCACTGCGCTTCCGGCACCGCCACCCGGCTTAATCCCTTGTAGACAAAGATCTGGTTGGTCTTGCCTCTGGCATCCTTGCCGGCGCGGCTCGACACCGAGTAGACGGTAGCTTCCTTTAATGTTCCGGAATAGATGCGGCCGATACCGAGGCGGCCGATATAATCATCATACGCAAGCGCGCAGACCTGCATCTGCACCGGCTCATCCATGAGGTCGGGATAGGCCTGGGCATGATGGATGATCGTTTCAAACAGGGGGGTGATATCCTCGTTGGTATCACTGTCCCAGTTGTAGCGGACGATGCCCTGGCGGGCGACGCCGTAGAGAATCGGGAAATCCAGCTGATCATCCGCCGCGTTGAGATCGAGGAAGAGGTCATAGACCTCATCGATGACTTCGTTGGCTCTCTGATCCGGCTTGTCCATCTTGTTGATCAGAAGAATAGGCCGCAAGCCGATCTCCAGGCTCTTCTGCAGAACGAATCTGGTCTGCGGCATCGGGCCTTCACTGGAGTCGACCAGCAGGATTACCGTATCGACGGTACGGATGATGCGCTCCACCTCGGAAGAGAAATCCGCGTGGCCCGGCGTATCCACGATATTGATCTTATAATCCTTATATGTAACGGAACAGTTCTTGGAATAAATGGTAATGCCGCGCTCTCTTTCGAGCGCATTGGAATCCATGACACAGTCCACAACCTTTTCGTTGTCCTTGAATACATGGCTCTGTTTCAGAAAAGCATCCACCAGTGTGGACTTTCCCGCATCGACATGTGCAATTACCGCAATGTTAATAATCTTCTGATATTCCATACCCATTCACCCTCAAAAACTCCCATATTATAGGATGACAGAAGTTGATTTGACAACCGGAAAACAGCATGATTATCGAATAAACATTTTTTGCGGACACGCATTTTACGGAAGAAAAAGGAAACAGCTGCGAAAAAGAGAAAGACGGATGATCCGCTTTCGGGAAGTCATCCGTCTCTGCATGCTGTCATTTTGTCTGCGGCAGGTCATTGTTCAGCCTTTTTTTCTTTCTCCGCTTCATGGTTCGCCGCAGGGAGAGGATGATTGCGATGCATACGAGAATCACCAGCAGGCAGATCAGAAACAGCGATACGACCCAGATATTTCCGGCGGAAAGATCCAGCAGGAAGGAATCCAGTTTTCCTAAAAACGATTCCTCGCGGCTTTCGGTGATGACAAGATCCGTCTCCCCCACTTTCTGATCGTAGGCATACACACTGACTTTGCCGGCAATATCGCCCGCCTTCACCGGGGCAGTGAGATACGGCACCGGCTCCGCATAGATATGGGTGTTTGCTTCATCGGGAAGATCCAGGGTGATGGTTTCGGCGGCCTGCACCGGCACCTCCCGGTCCCTGGTGTTTTTGACCCGGATCGTTCCGAAGGATTCCCCTCTGGTCAGTGCGGTCCTGGTTTGGTAGGTATCGCGGAACCAGTTGTAGAGATTCGCCGCATCTTCGATGCTTGCGGGGTAATGGGGCTCATTGTATCCGTGGGCATTGACCAGCACGATGTTTCTGCCGTTGATCTCAGCATTGGAGACGAGTGTGTACTGGCCTTCGTTCGTGTAGCCGCTCTTGCCTCCCACAAAACCGGGAATCATGTAATTCTGATCGTATCTCGGCTTTTCCTGGTTGATATACATCAGTACGAAGTTCGTCATGCCTAGGCCGTTTCGGTAATGGGCTACGGGAATGGACTGGTGAACCTGGGTCTGGATGATTTCCATGAAGGTCGGATTCTTCATGCAGTAGAGATAGAGCTTCATCATATCCCGGCAGGTCGTATAATGGTCATCCTCATGCAGGCCGGAGGTGTTCACGAAATGCGTGTCGTTCATCCCCAGCTGCTTCGCCTTCTCATTCATGAGCTTCACAAAGGATTCCTCATCCCCGGCAATATAAAACGCCAGTGCCCGCGAACAGTCGGCACCGCTCGGCAGAAGGTCGCCGTAGATATGATCCAGCGCTGTCGGTTTGTCTCCGACCACAAACCCGGCACGGTTTGCCTGCGCTTCGACCAGCCCTTCCATCATCTCCCTGGTAAATTCGATGATCACGTCCTCGGGATTGGGAATCTGCTCGATCGCGATGATCGAAGTCATGACCTTTGTCATGCTTGCCGGATACATCTTCTCTTCGGAGCCGATATCGAGAATCACCTGTCCATTGTCCGCATCGATCATATAGACATAGTCACACCAGAGATCGGGAAGGTCGGCAGGCCGGTAGGTTTCGGGCCCGTTTTCGGCGATATTTTCTCCGTTTTCCCCGCAGCACACAAGAAACAGAGCCAGCAGCGGAAGAAAAAACAGTTTTTGTATGATTTTCATAAAAAAAATTATACATTATGCATTGACGAAACGGGCGATGGTGTATAGAATAATTTAGCACGCACCAGTGGTGGAATGGCAGACACGTACGCTTGAGGGGCGTATGAAGAGATTCGTGCAGGTTCAAATCCTGTCTGGTGCACCATTCAAAAGAGATCGCCGAAACGGTGATCTCTTTTTTTGCGTCAGTGCCTCCTCTTTCTTCTCGGAAAATCAAAAAGGATCCCGAAGGATCCTGAGCTTTATCCTGATGTGCCGGGAAGTTTACTGAATTCCCGCAACCAGCTGGGAAACGGTTTCCTCATCGATTCCGTAGGTATCGACGATGTCACCCTGTCCGCGGACAACGATGCTGTAGCTGAAGTTGTCGGAAAGCCAGGTCATCTTCATCGCGCTTCCCTCTTCGTTGCCATAGCAGCTGACATCCCAGTCATCGGCCTTCTGTGTCCAGGAGTGTTTGTACTCGGTGTAATCACCGGAGACATCGGTGCTGTCCTGTTTGAGGCCCTTGCGGACGGTAAGGCTCGCTGCGCCGATGCTGCCCTGCGCTTCGGCAACGCCCTTCATACAGCGGAATGTATTCCAGAAGATCGGACCGCGCGGTGTTTCCGTTTTATCCTCGGGAACCGTGAAGTATCCGACCCCGGCGCCGTCTGCCGCTTCTTCCGGGGTTTTGACATCCGTCCATGGATTCCCTATGGTTTCGGAATTGGAAGATTCATTCCCTGCATTCGCCGGCGTCGCTTCGGGTGCAGGTTCGGGTGCGGACTGAGAAGCCGATTGGGATGCGGGTTTGGATCCGCAGGCTGCCAGTCCCAGTGTAAGGATTGCCGTAAGGGCAAACATCATCATCTTTTTCATCATTACCACCGTTCATGTATGTGAAGACTGCTTCACAGTGCTATTAATCAGGGGATTGCCGGTGTCTGCCGTCAATTCCCCGCTTGAGCATACGTTCCTTTTTCATGGAATGCAATCTTTTTATTCAGAAAAGAAGGGTCGCCCCTTCTCTTCGGTTCTTTGATCTGTCTGTTCTTTATCCTTCCTGAACGTCGAGCAGTTTGTGAATGCTGGAGATTCTCACGCAGACCGTAAAGACATCCATCGCCTTCTTCAGTTCACTGATGCTCGGGAAAGTCGGAGCAATGCGGATGTTGGAATCGTTGATATCATTCCCGTACGGCCAGGTGGATCCCGCCGGCGTCAGGATCACGCCGGCTTTCTTGGCTCTTGCGACGATATCCTTCGCGCATCCGGGCAGGGAATCAAACATGATGAAGTATCCGCCCAATGGCTTGGTCCAGGTGCCGACGCCGAGATCGCCGAGATCCTTCTCCAGAGTATCTTCCACCATTTCGAACTTCGGCCGGATGATATCCGCATGTTTGCGCATGTGTTCCACCATGCCGTGAATGTTCCTGAAGAAGCGGGTATGGCGGAGCTGGTTGACCTTGTCATGGCCCAGCGTCTGAATTCTGAGGCTGGTGGTAAAGTCGACCATGTTGTTGGGGCTCGTCGCAAGCGAGGCGATGCCGCTGCCCGGGAAGGTGATCTTCGAGGTGGAAGCGAACTTGTATACGAGATCCGGATTGCCGGCTCTTTTGCATTCGGCGAGAATTTCGATGATGTGATCCTGCTGGTGATCATAGAGATGATGCATGCCGTAGGCGTTGTCCCAGAAGATCCGGAAGTCCTTCGCCTTGGGTTTCAGCCGCGCAAATCTGCGCACCGTCTCATCGGAGTAGGAAATTCCCTGCGGGTTGGAATACTTCGGCACACACCAGATGCCCTTGATCGATTCGTCTTCCGCAACCGCCTTTTCGACGATATCCATATCCGGGCCGGTCTGTGTCATCGGTACCGGGATCATCTTGATTCCGAAATACTCGGTGATGGAGAAGTGACGGTCATATCCCGGCACCGGACAGAGAAATTTCACTTCCGGCAATTTGCACCAGGGGGTGTTCCCCATGATTCCATGCGTCCATGCCCGGCTGACGGTGTCGAACATGACATTCAGGGAGGAGTTTCCGTAGATGATGATGTCCTTCGGATTGTTTTCCATCATATCCCCGAGCAGCTCTCTTGCCTCTTCGATCCCGGTAAGCGAACCGTAGTTCCGGCAGTCGGTTCCGTCATCGCAGGTCAGATCGGAATCCGAATCCAGAACATCCATCATCGCCATGGAGAGATCCAGCTGTTCCTGGCAGGGTTTTCCTCTGCTCATATTCAGATGCATACCCTCTGACTGGAATTTCTTGTATGTCTTTTCCAGTTTCTGAAGTTCGGTGTTGAGTTCTTCCTTTGACATTTCAGCGTATGGTTTCATGACAGACCTCTTTTCTATTTTTTGAAACTTTTCTTATTATAAACAATTTTTGTTTCATTATGTCGCATTAATTTCTGAAAGAATGTTTCACAAAAATCTCTTTCAGATCCGTTCCGCGCCATGGCAGGCGGACATGCGTCCCCCTTCCCGATCAATTCCGGATTTTTTCCGGCTCTGGCCTGATTTTCCAAAATAGCCGTCAGGTGCACTCAGGTGTTGACTGAAAGTCAGTGTTGTATAATAGCGGTGTCCCAGGAAGGGGGACGTCAGGAAGTCATCAGGAGTTGATTAACGCTGACTTGGCGGTTTCGTT
>JAFWCM010000061.1 GCA_017536885.1 Solobacterium sp. | reverse complement strand
GACCATGCGCAGTACTGCCGCTTCTGCGGCGCCAGGATCGCAGCACCGCAGACCGAACCTTCCGCATCTCTTTCTCCCGGACCGCCGAGAAGACCTTCTTCCTGGCAGAATCCAAAACCAAAGCCGAAAAAATCAGGCAATGCGCTGAATATCGTACTTACGGTTTTTCTCGTGATCCAGCTTGCGGTGGCAGGGTTCCGGTATCCGGGATTTCTTCGCAGAAAGCCCGGAGAAGAAGGCGGGAAAAACGGCGGAATCCCCACCCCTCCGACCCTCTCCGACACACCGAAACCGGAGAGCCCTGTTAAGCCCGGTGATCTTGACCCGGTGGATGACAAGGGGCTTCCTCCCTGGCCCTGGACCAGTGATCCGGTGGATGAAACGCCTGTTGAAGGCATTCATATCCATGCGGATGCCAATATGCTTTATGAAGATACGGAATTAAAGCTGACGCCGGTTACCGAAGCCAGTGACAGGATCATGGAAATGAATGCGTCCCTTCAGGAGAACGGACAGTACATGGTCTATGCATATGAGATGGATGCCGGGCTTGAGGAAGGTACGGTTCTGCCGGGAGAATATCAGGTTGAGATTGATCTTGAAGCGATCGAAGTTCCGGAAGAACTGTATGAAAACTGCCGCATTGTCCGCCTTGATGACGAAGGCCGGATGTTCGAGATGGACTCGGAAGTAAACGGAAAGGTTATTTCCTATTCCACGGATTCCAACAGTATCATGGCGGTTGTCATTGTTCCCGGTGTTACGGTCGGCGGTGCGCTTGTCATTACCGGCCTTGCGATCGCCGGAAGTGCTCTGGTGTATGGCTGGGAAGTCTATCAGAAACAGGGCTGGGGCGGATACTGCTATGCGGACGGACAAAACGAATACGGAGAATACCGTGTCAGATGGAAGATGTCGCATTTTGATCCGGACAAGGAAGAACGCGTCAATCATCTCGCTGAGATGGAAAACGCGTTCCGGCAAAAGGCACAGGAAGACTATGATGCGGAAAACAGGATAAAGACAGAGAGCAGAGGATCCCTCTACTGGCTGTTTCATGAAAACAAATCCGTCGCCAGACGTCTCGATGAGATGAAACAGGCAAGCGAGGAATATCAGACACTTCTGAAAGAGATTGAAGTGCCGGTTCAGGTACAGGAGGTTTCAAAGCGGATTGAAACCGCATTTCACTATCTCGGCTACCGGGAAAGCATCAAAATGCCGAAACACCGGGTGGAATTCATGATCAAGCCGCAGGATGAAGATAAACCGACCAATCTCGGTACGGCTGTAAATCCGTATTTTGCCTATTCCTACGTCAACCTGTTTATCCGGGAGCCGGAATTGATGACCGACAATACGAATAACGCGGTGGCGTTCCGCGACAATCTTCTGCTTACGATTACCCACGAACTGTTTCATATCTGCCAGGAGCGCTATCATCTCGGCGGCTGGACGGATATCAACCGCTTTGATGAGATGACCGCAGTCGCATTGGAAACCGATGCGAGAGAGTACTATGAAATCTATGATCAGATATCTACGATTCCCACGACGACAGAGTCGAACAACTGGTGTACTCTGATCGTTCCGATTGACAGTCTCGAAACCGGTCATACGGGAAAAAATGCCGGACAGATGAGACATGATTTTCTGCAGGCGCAGGGATATCTTCTGTCGCGTCTTATTCATTATCTGCGGGAAAAAACCGGGAAGAAAGTCAGAATCGGAAAGATCATGAAGGCCAGGGCATCCTGGAAAAAGGCAACTACATCCGATCCTCTCAAATATGCCTTTGAATTGCGGGAGGATGAGTTCGATACGTTTTTCCGGCTCTGGTGCAGAACCAACACATCAGGGTTTTCCGAAAGTATGAACAGTGACAAAGAAGCAGAATTTTACAGTGTTCAGAATAAGGAAATCCTCCTGAAGGATAATACCGGTGAACATGCCAGTCTCTATTCCCCGATGCGTTATGCGGCCGGGGTGCGTTCCTTTATTGTTTCGGATGAGAAGCCGGCGGCGACGCTTCTGGTAAAAGATCCCAAACTGAAGGAAACATATCCGGAAACAGATCTCATTGCGCTCTCCGATGCGGCTCAGGCAACCCGGGACGGATTTTATCTGAGACCCTGGATCAGAAAGCAGGACGGAAAGATCATGAAGGTAACCCACCGCTTCATGGAACTGTATGGAGATCCCGGAAAGGAAAAGGGGGATTATTCCAAAGGACTCGGATATACGGTATATGCGGTCACAGCCCCGAAGAAACCGGAGCTTGCACAGCTGAAAACAAAGCTTTCCGTCCGGCTTCCCAAACCGGCCGGGGCAGCCGCGGACGGGTTTATCGACGGAATGACCATCTATGTTGAAAACGAAAGCGGAAAACCGTATACGATGGATGTTTTAAAGGAGAATCTCGGAAAGGAACAGCTGCTTGATCTTGCCTTCGTACAGCCGGAAGGAAAGGATACGTATGAGCTCAGTGTAAAGATCGAAGAATATGTTTTCAGCGACCGCGGAGAAAAACTTCCGATGCCGCAGTCGGAGCCGGCAGTCATTCGCATCCAGCCGGAGGATCAGGAAACTATCTCAACGCCTATGAAACTGCAGTATGACAGTCTCTGCAGTTACAGTTCCAATCAGTTCAATGATGCGGAAAACGTGTCCTATACGCTGGATTCCCAGCCTGGTGGAAATACCGTTACGGTAAGCGGAGATCATGTGACGATTTCACTTTCCGGTGTGGACTGGTCAGCGTACGGTACGTACAGGAGAGATCCGGATTCCTATATCAATATCACGCAGAAGAGAACTGCCTTTACGGTATCCGGTGTAATGGAAACCATGAACGGAGACGGCAGCTATAACTGCAGGGTGACATCAGCTCCGGGATCGGTCAGTGCGGAATACAACATCGACATGCGCATGTTTGACCCGCGGATCGAAGAAACAACGACGAGCAATGACTGGAAGGAGTTTGAACTCACTTCGATCCGTGCCGAAGACTCCCGAATCAAAGTCCGGATCGAAGACGGCAGGGTTGTGTATGCGGAAGTGACTCTTTCCGGAACGAAAAAAGAGACAAGAACCCAGTATACGGAGGACTTAGACCCGGTGATCACGGAAGCGACCCGGCCGGGATCCATTATGGTAGGTCTCGAATGACTGCGGTTCAAAATTAATAAACTGCTTTCGCAGGATGATGGATGAACCTGCTCAGCAGCCATGCAGCATCTTCGTTTGTCTTACTGTATTGGGAGTAAGTCAGAACTTTGATCGGGAACTGCCGCAGAACCAACGGTAGTTCCTGATGAAGCT
>JAFWCM010000060.1 GCA_017536885.1 Solobacterium sp. | reverse complement strand
CAAAATTTTCTCCGACCCCGCTGCTCTGCAAGCCAGGGAAGGATTGGTTGGACTGTGCACCATTAACCGGTTGAAATCGAGGCAGGGGTACACTATCGTCCATGCATAATGGGTTAATACACTAAATCGTTAATAACTCCTGCGGGTGTATACGAAAGCGGATCTTACGGAAGGGGAAAGAGAGCCCGGAATTCTCTATGTCTCTTCTTTGACCATGGAGGGAATTGAAGCGCTTGCCGCTTTGATCACCGACCGCCTGTATCCCTCGGAAACAACCATCCGGGTATTGATTCCCTATGAAAAATCGGGTATTCTCGCGATGTATCGGAGTGTACTCGATGTTATGATCTTACAGGAAACAGACACCGGCTATCTCGCAGAGATCAGCGGTGAAGAAGTGCGGCTTTTGCCGTTAAGGAAATATGAGGTGAAAGAATGAAAACTGTCTGGGAAACCTATGACGCGGAAACAAGAGAAAAGATGGAGGCCTTCAGCAAAGACTACCGAACATTTCTCAACCGTGCCAAGACCGAGCGGGAATTCGTGAGAGAAACGATCCGGCTGGCGGAAGAAAACGGATTTCAGGAGATCGGCAGAACGAAAGGTCCCTGGAAGAGGGGAGAGAGGCTTTATGCCGTTAACCGCGGCAAGAACGTGGTGCTCTATGTGATCGGCGAGCGGCCGATTGAAGAGGGAATCAATATCCTGGGCGCGCATATCGACAGCCCGCGCATGGATGTCAAGCAGAACCCGCTCTATGAAAAGGACGGCTTTGCGCTCCTGGATACCCATTACTACGGCGGTATCAAGAAATACCAGTGGGTAGCCCGGGGCATGGCACTGCATGGCGTCGTTGTGAAGAAAGACGGCACAGCAGTGGATGTCGTGATCGGGGAAGAGGACGATGATCCGGTGATCGGCGTCAGTGACATCCTGGTTCACCTCGCTGCCAAACAGATGCAGAAAAAGGCAGCCGAGGCCATAGAAGGCGAGCAGCTGAACCTTCTGGCCGGCTCCATTCCCGCAAAGGACGAAAAAAAGGACGCGGTCAGAAAATACCTTCTGAATCTTCTGAAGGAGAAGTACGGCATTGAGGAAGAGGACTTTGTGTCTGCCGAGCTTGAAGCGGTGCCGGCCGAGAAGGCGAGAAACTTCGGCATCGACAATTCGATGATCATGGCGTATGGCCAGGATGACAAGATCTGCGCCTATACCAATCTGCGCGCCATTCTCGATGTGAAAACGCCTGCAAGAACCTCCTGCGTGATTCTTGTGGACAAGGAGGAGATCGGCAGTGTCGGAGCGACCGGTATGGAATCCCGCTGGTTTGAAAACACTGTCATCGAACTGCTCGACGGCTATGGCAAAGCGGATCTTGTGACCCTCAACCGGACGCTTTCCAATTCCCGGATGCTTTCGAGCGATGTTTCGGCCGGCCTTGATCCCAATTATGCGGAGATGTTTGAACCGAAGAATTCGGCGTATCTCGGCCGAGGGATCTGCTTCAATAAATATACCGGTGCCCGCGGCAAATCCCATGCGAATGATGCGAATGCGGAATACCTCGCAAAGATCCGCCGCGTCATGGACGAAGAGAAGATCGTCTTTCAGACCGCGGAAATCGGAAAGGTGGATGAAGGGGGAGGAGGAACCATCGCCTTTATCCTCGCCCGCCTGAACATGGATGTGGTCGATGCCGGAATCCCGGTATTGAACATGCATTCTCCCAGCGAGATTTCCTCCAAGGCGGATCTCTATGAGGGATACCGCGCCTATCTCGCCTTCCTGAACCGCATGGATTAAAAAAGAGTTTTATATCCGGACTATGCATGCATATGATCTGCCTTCGGCAGGTGATATGCATTTTTTGCATGCAAGAAGCAGGAAGGTTTTCTGAACCCCGGCAAGACTGTATTTCATCGCAGGGCTTCAGCACTCTCTGCAGTATGCGTGAATCTGGCCGGAACCGATGATCCCCGCAAGAAAAAAACCGCTTCGCCGGGAAGCGGTCAATCGAGGAATGGCCGTAAAGCCCTTTTGTGCAAAAGGGGGAGATTACTGTTTCCTTTCGGAATAGAGTTCCGGATAGAGATATTCAAGAAACACCGGCACCGCTTTTTCCCAGGTGGCTTCGGAGTGTTCGCCGCCGACGATGACCCGGGGATAAACACTGCATCCTTTCTGTTCATAGAGATGACTGATCTCGAGCATCGCGTCAATCGCCCTGGCAAATGCCTTTTTGGTGCGCTCTTCATTGGCGCCGAAGTCCATGTAGATGCGGGTATCTTCACTCATCGGGGAAGTGCGGATGGTTTTCTGCAGCGCCTGATAATTGGTATCGATCGCCGAGGAGAGGCAGGCTGCTTTGGAGTAGACGCTGTTGTATGCGCTGATCACATACATCGACATGAGTCCGCCCATGGAAGAGCCGGCAATGCCGACATGTTCACGGTCGCTGTAAATGCGGAATTTCTTCTCGCAGTACGGCTTGAGCACTTCGGCAAACCACTTTGCGGTGAATTCACCGTAAACCTCTTCCTTCGGAAACCAGTTGTTTCCTCTGCCGCGGTAGGGACTGTATTCCAGCAGGCGGTCATCGCCGGTATGATTGCAGTCCTGGCCGATGACCACCAGGGGAAGATTGGTTTTATCGAGATATTTTTTAAGGCCCCAGCACTTTCCGTAGGTCGCTGTTTTATCGAAAAACAGATTGTGGCCGTCAAACATATAAAGCACCGGATAGGTTCTGTCATTGTTTTGATACCCGTTTGGAAGATACACATAGATTTTGCGGGGAGACTGGCCAAGCGGCGAGATCCCGAGCTGAAATGTCTTCACTGTTCCCATAGTCTGCCTTCTTTCTGCTGTAAACGCATTGTCATGCCGAGCGGATTTCCTTTTCCAGACGCGATTCCCTTGACTTCTCTCGTTTGTCGGGGATGAGGCTGCTGCGGGGAATCCGCTCTCCCCGAAGTGTATCCCGAAGCTTCTTCTCTTCTTCCCGCCGGGCTTTGCCGGGGAGTTTCTTCTGTTTCTGTTTTTTCTTTGTTCCGAATGTTGTTTTCTTTTTCATGTGTGCTGTCCTTACAGCCGATTATATGCGAAAACCACAGGGAGAAACAGAAGACTTTGACCGCGGACGGGCAGGCATCCGTGCCTGAATCACGGAACCTGTGGTTCTGTAATAAAATTCAGAGAAATCGCATTGCCGGTAAACGAGACATAAAAACGCAATCCGGAAAAACCCCGGAAAACTTTCGGCGGTAAGTGCGGGCGGGGCCTGACCCGGATGGATTCCGTCCCTGTCACAGGCTTTCAGCGCTGCCATAGATGCTCTGGCGATCTTTGCGGGATCATATTCCTCTTTCAGAAGATCTGTGATTTTTTCCGGTTCTTCCGGTGCGGGCGGATTACGAAAACTGCCTGCCGGCTGCGGAGCTGCTCTCCTGTTTTTGCCGTCTTTGAACGGATCATTCCTTCAGGGAGCTTCCTTTATTGACGGAAACAGGATTGTCGTTGGGCTGAGCGCAAGGGGAAAGGACGCAGATAAGATCTGGTTCAGTCTGTTTCATGAACCTGGCCATATAGTCCTGGATCACGCAGATCAGCCGGACAGAACTTCTTCAAAGGACGAGAAGGCGGCGGATCAATGGGCAGGGGAAGAGATGATCCCCCGGAAGACTTTGAATCATTCCGAAGAGGAAAAGATGATTCTTCGCAAAGCATACTTCGGTTTGCAGAAGCGATGGGAACCGCATCGGGAATTGCCGAAAGCAGAATGCAGTCAGAAAGAATGATCAGATACAACAGGATGAATCATCGGAAAGAAAACCATGAGATCGCGGTTTCATCCTGCCGCTTTCGGGCAAAAGTCCGCCGTAATCCGGCAGGGGTTGGTATAATCGGTGAAGACATAGGAGCAGAGTATGATCCGTCGTTTTCTGAAGTATTTCAAACCGCACCGAACCTTGTTTTTCATTGATCTTTTCTGTGCGTTTCTCGTGGGGCTTTCCGATGAGTTTCTGCCGCTGTTTGTAAGGCAGATCATCAATGAGGCGGTTCCGGCAAAGGATCTGCGGATGATCACGCAGATCGGGATCGCGATGATCTGTATCTATGTCATCAAGTTTTTACTGAACATGGTCATCAACTACTGGGGTCATGTCTTCGGCGTCAGAGTTCAGGCGGATATGCGGAAGGATATCTTCACCCATATCGAACAATTGCCGATCCGTTGGTTTGATGATCACAAGACCGGAGAAATCATGAGCCGCATCACCAATGACCTGCAGGAGATTTCGGAGATGGCCCATCATGGCCCCGAGAACCTCTTTATCTGCAGTGTGATGCTTGTCGTAAGCGGAATCCTGTTATTTCAGATCAATTCAAAGCTCACATGGATCGTATATCTTGCGCTTCCCTTGGCGATTCTCTTTGTGGTGCTGGTCCGCAAAGGGCAGATGGAAGCCTTCGCACGAACCCGCAGGGAAATCGGTGCGATCAACGGCGAAACCGAAAACTCCATTGCCGGCATCCGCGTAAGCAGGGCAAGCAATGCCCTGGAAGAGGAACTGAATAAGTTCTCCGATGCCAATGTCCGCTACGTGGGGGCACGTAAGAAAGCCTACATGTATCTTGCTCTGTTTAACGGCGGAATGAACTTCTTCACCGATCTCATGTACGCGATCGTGATCCTGTTCGGAGGAAGGATGCTGTTTGCGGGTGAGATCAACGCCGGGGACTTCACCGCCTATCTGCTGTTTATCTCGATGTTCCTCTCACCGATCCGCAGGTTTGTCGAGACCTATGAGATGATCGCGGACGGACTCAGCGGCTACCGCCGGTTTGAGGAGATTATGAACCTGCCCCTGGAAGCGGATGAAGAAGGGGCAGAGGATGCCGGAGTGCTGAGGGGTGAGATCGAATTCCGCGATGTCAGCTTCCGCTACACCAACAACGAAGAAGAAGGGCCGATGGTGATCAGCCATCTGAACCTTCTGATCAAGGAGAAGGAGAAACTGGGCCTGGCCGGGCCAAGCGGCGGGGGAAAGACGACCCTGTGTTCGCTGCTTCCCCGCTTTTATGAGATCGATGAAGGTGCGATACTGATCGACGGGATGGATATCCGCCATATGACCCGGGCCAGCCTGCGCCGCAACATCGCGATGGTCTCTCAGGATGTGTTCCTGTTTCACGGCACGATCAGAGAGAATATCGCCTACGGAAACCCCGGGGCAAAGGATGAGGAGATCATCCATGCCGCAAAGCTCGCGGAGATCCATGAAGACATCATGCAGATGCCCCATGGCTACGATACCGAGGTGGGAGAGCGGGGCGTTCATCTCTCCGGCGGCCAGAGGCAGAGGATTTCGATCGCTCGGGCATTTCTCAGAAATCCCCAGATTCTGATATTGGATGAAGCAACCAGTGCGCTCGACAATGTGACCGAGCATCTGGTGCAGAAGAGCCTTGATGAGCTCTCGAAGGGGAGGACTGTGATCACGGTTGCTCACCGCCTTTCGACGATCGAACACTGCGACAATATCGCCGTTCTGACAAGAAACGGCATCGAGGAATCGGGCACCCTGAAAGAGCTCCTCGACCGGCGGGGAATTTACTGGCAGATGGCGGAAGGCAGCCTGTCAAAACCGCCGGCTGATTTGATATAATAGGCACTTGGAAAGCGGGGTAAACAATGAGTCAGAATCGTGCTTATGAAGATGACAGCATTCAGATATTAAAAGGTCTTGATCCGGTCAGAAAACGGCCGGGTATGTATATCGGATCCACCGATTCCCACGGGCTTCACCACCTGATCTGGGAAATCGTAGACAACGCCGTAGACGAGGCGCTCAACGGATTCGGAAAGAAAATCACCATTACCCTCAATGAGGACAATTCCTGCACGGTTGAGGATGAAGGCCGCGGCATGCCGATCGGCACCCATCCAAGCGGAAAGAACACCCTGGAGGTGATTTTTACCGTGCTTCACGCCGGCGGCAAGTTCACCAGCGAAGGCGGCTATAAAACCGCCGGCGGCCTCCATGGCGTCGGTGCTTCGGTCGTCAACGCCCTCTCCGAGTGGCTGATTGCCGAAGTGGCCCATGACGGCAAGCTCGTGCGGATGCGGTTTGATCACGGCGACAAGAAGGTGGGCAAGCTCGAAGAGCTCGGCAATACCAACCGCACCGGTTCGAAGATCACCTTCAAGCCGGATCCCAAAATCTTCTCCACCACCGAGTTCAAGTTCTCCACGGTGGCTGAACGGGCAAGGGAAGAAGCCTTTCTTCTCTCCGGTATTTCGCTTGTGGTAAAGGATGCCAGAGGCAAGAAGCCGCAGGTTGAGACCTATTGCTATGAAGACGGGCTGATCGCCTTCCTCGACTATCTTCACGAAGACCGCAATGTGCTCATGAAGCCGGTGAAATTTGAAGGGGAGAGCGGCGGAATCAAGGTGGCGTGTGCCTTTCAGTACACCGATGACTATGCCGAGAATACCTGCAGCTTCGCAAACCTTGTAAGAACCGGGGACGGCGGCTCGCATGAGATCGGCTATAAAACCGCCTTTACCAAGGCCGTCAACGACTATGCGAGAAAATACGGCCTGCTCAAGGGCAAGGACAAGAATCTCGAAGGCACGGATGTGCGCGAAGGCCTCACCAGCATCATTTCCGTTGAGGTGCCGGAGGAACTGCTTCAGTTTGAAGGACAGACCAAGGGCAAGCTCGGAACCCCGCAGGCAAAGCCGGCGGTGGATGCGGTGGTCTCGGAAAAACTGGCCTACTGGCTGGAAGAAAACCGCGAACAGTCCGACATGCTGATCCGGAAGATGATGAAGGCATCTATTGCCAGAGAAGCCGCCCGCAAGGCGAGGGAAGAAGCGCGCAAGGGAAAGAAGACCTCCAAGGGAGAGAAGCTGCTTTCCGGAAAGCTTTCGCCCGCAAACTCCCGCGACAGGTCGATCCGCGAGCTGTTTCTTGTCGAGGGTGACTCCGCCGGTGGCAGCGCCAAGCAGGGAAGGGATTCAAGATTCCAGGCGATTCTTCCGTTACGGGGAAAAGTGCTTAATACCGAGAAGTGCTCGATGTCCGACATCGAGAAGAACCTCGAGCTCAATACCCTGATCCATGCGATCGATGCCGGGGTGGGCCCCGGGTTTGACTGGCAGGAGAGCAATTACAGCAAGATCATCATCATGACCGACGCCGACGATGACGGAAGCCATATTCAGATTCTTCTTCTGACCTTCTTCTACCGCTATATGCGCCAGCTGATCGAGCAGGGCATGGTCTACATCGCTCTGCCGCCGCTGTATAAGGTGACCAAGGGCAAGAACAGCCAGTACTGCTATACCGATGAGGAACTCGAAACCCTGCGCAAAAAGCTCGGCAAGATCGAAGTGCAGCGCTACAAGGGACTCGGTGAGATGAACGCCTCCCAGCTCTGGGAGACGACGATGGATCCCTCTTCAAGATCCCTGATTCAGGTGGGAATCAACGACGGCGCCCTGGCGGAAAAGCGCGTCAGCGTTCTGATGGGCGAGAAGGCGGAACCCCGCAAGCGGTGGATCGAAAACAATATCTCCTTTACCCTGGAGGATTCTTTCAAAGTGGAGGAGGCGTAAATGGCTAAGAAAAAAGAATTTGAAGATCATACGACGTATATCCCTTCATTGCTTGAAGACATCATGGGAGACCGCTTTTCGCGCTACGCCAAGCACATCATTCAGGAGCGTGCACTGCCGGACGCAAGAGACGGATTGAAACCCGTACAGAGAAGAATTCTCTATGCGATGTATCACGACGGAAACACCTGGGATCATGCTTACCGCAAGTCGGCCAAAACGGTAGGTCTTGTCATCGGCAACTACCATCCTCACGGTGACTCCTCGGTGTATGATGCGATGGTGCGCATGTCGCAGGACTGGAAGGTGAGACTTCCCTTAATCGACATGCACGGAAACAACGGTTCGATCGATGATGACCCGGCTGCGGCGATGCGTTACACGGAAGTGCGCCTTGCCAAGGTGACCCAGGTCATGGAAGACGATCTCGACAAGGACACGGTGGAATATGCCCCGAACTTTGACGACACCGAAACCGAACCGACGGTTCTTCCCGTTCCCTTTCCGGTGATGCTCGTCAACGGGGCCAGCGGCATCGCGGCGGGATATGCGACCAACATGCCTCCCCACAACCTCAGCGAAGTCGTAGACGGGGCGGTCTACCGCCTGAACTATCCCGAATGCACGCTCGAGGAAGTCATGGAGTACATCCCCGGCCCGGACTTTCCGACCGGCGGAATCGTGCAGGGTGCCGAAGGCATCAAGGAAGCCTTTGCGACCGGACACGGCCGCATTGTGATCCGCGGCAAAGCGGAGATCATCGAAGGCAAGACCTGCAATCAGATCGTGGTGACCGAAGTCCCCTATGAAGTCGTCAAGTCCAACCTCGTCAAGCAGATGGATGAAATCCGTCTCAACCGCGAGATTGACGGCGTACTCGATGTCCGGGATGAAAGCGACCGCATGGGTCTCAAGATCGTGGCGGATATCCGCAAGGATTCCGATGCGAACATGATCCTCAACTATTTTTACAAGAACACCGATCTTCAGGTGTATTACAACTACAACAATGTCACGATCATCGACCGCCGTCCCGTACAGGTCGGCCTGCTTGGCCTGCTGGATGCGTTTATCGCCTTCCGCAAGGAAGTTGTGACACGCCGCTCCAGGTATGAGCTTGCCAGGATGGAGGCAAGATGCCATGTGATCGAAGGATTGATGAAGGCGGTCTCCGTTCTCGATGAGGTGATTGCGATCATCCGCCATTCGAAGGACAAGGGCGATGCGAAGAAGAACCTGATGAAGGAATTCGGCTTCGATGACCCGCAGGCGGAAGCGATTGTGACATTGCGTCTGTACCGACTGACTAATACCGATATCACGGCTCTGCGCAAGGAGTTTGCCGAGCTTGCCAACAAGATCGAAGAGACCCGGGCAATCCTCGACAACCCCGATGTGATGCGCCATGTCATCGCCTCCGAACTCAAGGCAGTCAAGGAGGAGTATGGCGACGAGCGGCGCACAAAGCTCGAAGACAAGGTTGCCGAACTCGTGATCGATAAGACCTCGATGATCACAAACGAACGGGTTGTCGCCACGATCAGCCGCGACGGCTATCTCAAGAAGGTCAGCATGCGCAGCGTGCAGGCTTCGGAAGGGCAGATGACCGGACTCAAAGCCGGCGACGAACTGATCGGAACGATCGAGTGCGATACCGTGGATACGCTGCTGCTGTTTACCACCAGGGGAAACTATGCCTATCTTCCCGTCTGGCAGATTGATGACGGCAAGTGGAAGGAGATCGGCAGCCATCTCAACAAGAGCGTGCGGATTGACGGGGAAGACAAGATCATCTCCGCGATTCTGATCAAGAACTTCGAGACCTGGGGCTGGATCATCACCGCAACCCTCGGCGGCCAGATCAAGAAGTCACGAATCAAGGATTTCGCGGTGCAGAGAAACAGCCGCGTGATGCCGGCGATGTCGATGAAGAAGGGCGATACCATGATCGCGGCCTTTGCGGTATACAAGGGCGATCAGGTGCTGGTGTTAAGCAAAGACGGCTTTGCCAACCGCTACCCGATCGATCAGATTCCCACGATGGGCATCAAGACCCGAGGCGTCAAGGCGCAGAACTACGCCAAGGGCGACAATATGGCAG
Source organism: Solobacterium sp. (assembly GCA_017536885.1). GTDB lineage: Bacteria > Bacillota_I > Bacilli_A > Erysipelotrichales > Erysipelotrichaceae > Bulleidia. Next base: position 5,709 of record JAFWCM010000060.1, on the reverse strand, counting down.
GTGCCTGTGCGATCCGGGAAGATGATTCCACGATGCTGTTCCTGACGGAAAACGGCATGATGAAGCGCGTGAAACTCGACGAAATTCCCGAGAACAACCGTCCCGCCAAGGGCAACCTCATCTGCAAGCGGATCAAATCGAACCCGAGTGTTCTCACTTATGCGTCAACGATCTCCCCGGGCGATGAACTGGAATTCTACGATCCCGAAAAACAGAGCCTGCGGGCCAGCGATATCGCGCTCAAACCCGTGACCACCACCTTCTCCCAGCCGCTCGTGCTCAAGAAGGAATGGTATCTGCTCAAGGGCATCGAAGAGGCGAGAATCATCGATATCCCCGAAGGAGAAGAGGAAGAAGCCCACAGCGATGTGGAGACCATGACGATCTTTGATATGGAGGAAAACGCATGATCTGCAAAGGATGCGGCGTCCCGCTTCAGACAAATGACAAAACAGCTCCCGGCTATACGCCCAAAGCGGACGGGGAGTATTGCCAGCGGTGTTTCCGCCTGATCCATTACGATGATCTGACCCTGTCGATGAAAACCGGCATCGACCCCGATACCGTGATCGACCACGTCAGTCAGCTCGACGCAGTGATTGTCTATGTCGTTGATCTGTTTGACTTTGAAGCAGGGATGATCCCCGGGCTTTCGCGGAAGCTGCCGGGAAAGGATATGATTCTCGTCGCTTCCAAGCGGGATTTACTTCCCGATACACTGAGTCACGAGAAGATCGCTTCCTTTGTCTTCTCGCGCTTAAAGGAATACGGCATCACGATTCAGGAGCTGGTGCTTACCTCGGCCGAAAAACACGTCGGCATCGATGAGGTAAAGGCAGCGGTGAAAAAACACAGCAGGAGCCGCTGCGCCGCGGTGATCGGCCGGGCCAACTCGGGAAAGAGCACACTGCTCAACGCATTGTCCGGAGGGAAGAGTCTGACGGCATCGAGATACCCGGGCACCACCCTTGGCTATACGGAACTCGAGATTGACGGCATTCAATATGTCGATACCCCGGGCATCGAAATTGCCGGGTCGATGGTGATGGCGGTGAAGGAAAAAGACCTACGCACCATTCTGCCGAGAAGCACCGTGCGGCCGGCTGTCTTTCAGATTCATGAAGATCAGTCGTATGCATTGGGCGGGCTGGCAAGGCTGGATGTAAAGTGCGGCAGTTCTGCCACCGTGACCTGGTATCTTTCCAGGGAGCTCTACCTGCACCGCACCCGGCTTTCCAACGCTGATGAGCTCTGGAAGAAACAGACCGGAAAGCTTTTGGTTCCGGTACCGACGGAGAAGAAGAAAAAGAAATATCAGTTTCATCGGGACAGTGAAAAGACCGATGTTGTGATTGATGGTCTTGGCTGGGCATGCATTTCCGGCGATGCCCCGACCCTGACCGTCGAAGTGCCTGCGGGCGTGAATGTGACATTCAGAAAGGCGATGATGTAATGCTTACAGGAAAACAGAAAAGATATCTGCGCTCCCTTGCCAGCACAGAAAACGCGTTGTTTCAGATCGGCAAGGATGCGCTTTCGGACAATCTGATCCGCACCGTCGCGGCTTCTTTCAACAACCGCGAACTCGTCAAGATCAAGGCCCTCAAAACCTGTCCGGTAGATCCTAAGGAACTCGCGTTTGACCTTGCGATGAATACCGGCAGTGAAGTGGTGCAGATCATCGGCCATACGATCATCCTCTACAAACAGGCGGATGACCCTGTGATCATCCTGCCATGAGAATTCTTTCGGTATGTGCGCCGTTTGACCCGATTACGGAGAAGGAACTCGAAGAACTGCGGCGCCTTCGGAAAGAAGGCGGGTATTCCCTGGTGCTGGTCGTTGTCAAAGGCGAAGGAATTCTCAGCAGGGAAGAGAGGGAACAGCTTCTCTCCCTGGCTTTGAAACCCTACCGGCATATGCATGTCTCAGAGGAAATGCATGGCGATCTTCATGAGCTTTCCGAAGACTTCCTGAAGGATGAGGAAAAGGTCAGAAGCGGGTATTTCCTGCAGGCGGCCAGAGGCATCAGAAAGATACTGGCAGAGAAGCCGTATTACTGGGAAGCGGCGGTGGATCTCTCCTGCACAAAACACCGTGCAGGCCACAGCAGAGAGGTCGCAAAACTCTCCAAAGAGCTGGCACATGTCCATCATCTCGATGATTTTCTTGCCTGGGAGGCCGGTTTATTGCATGATATAACCAAAGCATGGTCGAAGGAAAAAGGGGAGGAGATTCTGAAGGTCTATGCACCGGAGATTCTCGAATACCCCGCACCGGTGTATCACAGCTATACCGCACCGGTATTTCTGAAGACCGCCATGGGCATTCAGAATCATCAGGTTCTTCACGCAATCGAAACACATACCCTGGGAACGGGCAGATCACCTCTCGATGAGATTCTCTATATCGCCGACAAGATCGAACCGACCAGAGGCTATGATGCCACGAAGGAAACAGAACTTGCAAAGAGAGATCTGGATGCGGCATTTGAACTGGTATTCCAAGAAGCAGCACAATATCGAGAAAAGGAGAAGTAATGGCAGACTTACTGGAAATCACGGAAAAGAAACTGGAAGAAAAACTCGCGGAAGACATCACGGTGATTGACATGCGGGATGTCAATCCGTTCACCGATTACTTTGTGATCGCAACGGCAAGAAATCCCAGGCATGCGGACAGCCTTGCGGAAGAGGTGATCAAGGCATCGGAAGAGGCCGGGTTCACCCTGCGCACAAGAGAGGGTGCAGAGGGAAGCACCTGGATTCTGGTCGACTTCAATGAGGTGATCGTGCATATCTTCACCGAAGAGGCAAGATCTCTCTACAAGCTGGAAAACCTCTGGGGAGATCTTCCGATCAGTCATTATCCCTCAGCGGATTGATTAAAGAACGAAATCGTATTACTGTGAAGTTAACGAAATGGAGATCAACCTATGAACCGCATTGAACGCAATGATCCGAATTCAGTAACCTATACCTACACCGATACCGGTATCAACAAAGAGGAGATGCTCGGATACATCATCGATATTCTCAGAGATGATGATGTTTCCGCCAACGGCATCATCATGATCGCACCGGCCGACAATGACAAGGACTGGGCCGGAGTGGTAACAGAACTGCCTTACATCCCCGACCGGGATGAATTTGTGGAGACCTACAAGGATGCGGCGCTTTCCGGCGTCACCTCCATCTTCAAATATCACGGTCAGCAGATGATGTTGAGCTATCGTCCCTATTCCGGTAATATCTCGATCATTCTTCCCAGTGAATTCAAGGACACCATCAAGGACATTGAGGAGAATGTGATTCCCGGTAATATCGACGGTGTGCCGGTGCAGAAGCACGAGAAATGAAGTCAGAGCAATCTGGCTTTTTTTCTGAGATCAAAGAAATAGACAGAATACGCTGTACTGTTTTATCTTTTGCCGCATATCATAATCCAATCCTCATACAAAGCAATGCAGTCCATTGGGTATAATATTCATTGAGGAAACAAAAATGCAGGATATTTATGAGCCGCCGTTTCATATGACGGAAGAAATGACAAATCCGATCGTTGAAATAGGAGATATGTCGGCTCGATCTCGGCACTTGACTCCCTGCGCAGGAATCCGGTTCTTCGGCGGGAGAACAGAATTAAAACAATTTATTCCTCCCTTGCGATCGAGCAGAATACACTTTCACTGGATCAGGTCAGTGATGTAATTGAAGGAAAAAAGGTGCTTGGACCGCCCCGGGATATACGGGAAGTCAAAAATGCCTATGAAGCATATGAGTATATGTCAGGGAAAGATCCGTATGACACAAATAACCTTCTGTACGCTCATAAACTTCTGATGAACGGGCTGATCAGCGATCAGCAATGCCGGAATGTTCCGCAGCGGAAATGTTGGTGTATTTGCGGGAACTCAACTGATCCATGCAGGTACACCGGCAGGATACATTCCTGAAGTGATGTCAGGGCTTATGGCCTGGTTAAGACAATCAAGGTATCACCCGTTAGTCAAAAGCTGTATTTTCCATTATGAGTTTGAGTTTATTCATCCTTTTAGTGATGGAAATGGCAGAACAGGACGTTTATGGCAGTCGTTGATTCTTCAGCGATGGAATCGGATATTTGCCTGGCTTCCCGTTGAAACTTTGGTTCACGAGAACCAGGAAGAGTATTATCGTGTTTTTCAGAAAGCAGATAATCAATCGGATTCAACGGTATTTGTTCAGTTCATGCTTTCCGTTATTCGCGATGCTCTGAAGGAAGTCAGCGTGAACCAAAGCACACACAGCGATGTGGTAACAAATGTCGTAACAAATGTCGTAACAAATGAAGACAAAATCCTTTCTCTGCTGAGGGAAAACGGGCATATTACCGCAAAAGATGCAGCCCGGCTTCTGGGGATTTCGACGAGGCAGGTTCAGCGTCTTCTGACAGATCTGAAGAAAAGAAAAGAGATCATACGCCATGGCGCCTCAAAAAATGGATACTGGGAAGTTGTCTAGAATAATGACTGACTTCTTTGCGAAAGAATTGCCGGGATCACTGAGGGGACTGCCTCAGGAAGGAAGCAGAACCGGAGTCATGAAAAACGGATGTACAGTCCAGGCCGGACAGGTATCTGATTCTGATGCAGGTTGAATTGCTGGGTGATACTCGCCTTTGTCCTACCAGCAATTCTTTGCCTTACCGCCGATATATTTCGATGCCATGCCCCGCATCGGTGCATAACGTTGTTGGAATCATGGCGGCATGAGGATACCCGACACAGTCTGTTTTATGCATCAGTACATGTAGTCCGCATAAAACAGTTTTTTTTACCGGTATGCGGAGAAAAGAATACCGCGTCATGCGCAGCATAAACATACATGGCAAAAGCTGAAGGTGTGCAGTATTTGATGCATGGCTTTTGGGTTAAGCACGCCTTTTACTGACAGCTTGGAGAGTACCCTGTGATCAGCCTGTTCTGGAAGAACCTGGGTTCAGTCTGTGTGATATCTGGCTGTGTCCGTAAACTCTCAGCCTCCGATGGTGCTGTCGGATTTTTTTATTTGTGAGATTCAGGGGATTTTATAACTGAAGGGTAAAAAAAATACAGAAGTACTCTCGGTGAATGATCCGAAGTACTGACTCAGAGGTTAAAACAGATGTTCAATCCAAACAGTATTAAGGACCTTCAGTTCAGCAAAGAAAAACAGATTCTCGATCGAAAATCAGCCAGAATAGCACCGCGTGACTTTTCCGTATCTGTATGTGCCATGGCAAACGCCGATGGTGGGTATCTCGTCATAGGAATCGAGGATGACGGAACCATAACCGGCATCGATGAGTATGAGAAAAACGAAAACGACCTTCAAAGAGTTCCGTTTGATTTCTGTGTTCCGTCGGTACAGACAGAGAACGATGTACTGGAAGTCATTGACTGCAGGGGCAGGAAGAATCATATTCTCAGAATGCATGTGTATCCGTCTTTAATGTTGATTTCCAACCAGGCGGACGAAGTGTTTCTGAGAGTAGGAGACAAATGCCGCAAAATGAATTTCGAACAGAGACTGCAATTGTTTTATGCTAAGGGTATGAGATATTACGAGGATGAACCTGTTTATCGTGCACAGGCAGAAGACATTGATCTGGACTTTGTTTCGGAATACTGTCAGAAGATCGGTTATCAAAGAGGGGATGCGGATTTTTTTCTTCGCCATAACGGTGATT
>JAFWCM010000059.1 GCA_017536885.1 Solobacterium sp. | reverse complement strand
CGCTCCCGCCAGGAACAGGTTATGACTGCCAAGCGTGTCATTGCAGGTCGGATCAACCAGATAGTTTTTGCCGTCGCCCATACGCACAATGTTCCACATATGCGCACCGCCGGCAGCTTCATCACCGTTCATGTTTCCGGTTACCGCATAGGTTCTGATATCACCACTGAACTCCGCAAGATCACACAGAAGTTTGAATGCTTTCGCATATCCTTCGCAGACTACCTTCGTATCGGGGTTGCCGTCAAACACGTAGATGACTTCCCACGGGTTGATGTTCTGTGCCGAATAAGCTTCGCTGTGATCTCTGGCATCGTAGTTATAATCGGTAAGCTCATCTACCTTGTCATTGAAAAACAGCAGTTTTTCATAATCCGTTTTTCCTGAAGCCTGTGTTGTCGCGATATCCTCTACGTTGTTGAGCGCATTCTGCACTCCTTTGATCTTTGTCACATTGGTTTCATACTGAACCCCAGAGTCAGACCGATAGGCAGGGCTGACGCGCCAGGCGATCGATCCGTCTGTACTAAACCAGAGCGTGGAATAGTTCGCCGAGTGGGAAGGATTCTTCATCTGCATGACACCGTCACCGTGGTCTGCCCAGTAGAAATAAGGAGGAATGCAGATCCGCTGCCCGGAAGGAATACGGGAACTATGATCTTTCACAACTGTGCGTCATCTGTGATAATCGATTCCGTTTTTCTTCTCCTCCATAATACAAAGTCCCGGCTATGATAATTCAACCGCCGCAATTCTCGGTTCAAAACAGCAGGAAGGGCGGACACAGACAATTCTCACACCGCTTGCCCTCTGCGGTCCGACTTTCATAAACGTCGCAATTACGCTCGTATCTCCTCGCAGCCCGAGCGGTCCGATGTTGGATTCGTTGACTCTTCTCGTAATCTCCTGTTCCATCTCAGACTGTTCATCATATCTGCCTTCCGCGAATGCCTCCAACATCATCGAAGCCGCTTCAAAATGAGAACGTCCAACCCCGACTCCTAACGTGCAGGGGGAACAGCCAAGCTGTCCAACCGCTTCACAGGCCCAGTTCACAATTTCATCCAGAACGACCTGAGTATCATGTTTATGGAAAACCCGGTAGGTCTTTGCCCGGATCGCCGGTCCGCCGCCGAACATCAGGATATGGAGACGAATCACATTTTCCGAACAGCGGCGAAGAAGGATCGGGGCCGGTTCAACACCGGCGCTGTCCGGATTCAGTCCGCCGGACTGATCTATTCTCTCTCTGTCATCTCCCATAATTCCCATCGGCCGGCCAGGCAGTAAGCGAAGTCCCTCCGCCACCCCTTCCCGGATGGCATCGAGCATCTTTCCTGTAAGAGCACAATCTTCCCCGACTTCGAGAACCAGATGCGGAATCCCGGTATCATCACAAAGCGGAGACAACTCTCTCCCGGCGACTTCCGCATTTTCAAGAATCTGTTCCAGAACCCATCTGGCTTTTTCATTGCGTTCCGCAGTTATTGCCCGCCGGTAAGCTTCCTTTTTATCCTCCCTGAACGTCGATCCCGCAAGGACAAGGGTATCTCTGACAAGCGTCACAATTTCTTCATATGTCCTGGTCATAAATACTCCTTCCATGGGCGGCTCCGATGATGGCAGGATACTTATCCACCTTGATCAGGTGAAGTGCTTCCATCCCAAGTTCCGGAAAGGCAATCACTTTCTCCTCGGATGTTTTTGAGCCAAGCAGAGCGGTTACCGGAGGAATCACGGCATAAACAGCGTTGTACTGTTCCAGCGCAGCGATGGTTTCCTGCTTCAGCCGGCCTTTGCCGAGATGAAGCCTGATTCCCGCTTTGCTTAACGGGGCGATCGAACTCTCGATCTCCAGTTTATTGGAAGAGGTAGGTCCTACCCCTGCCGGGCTGACGGCAGTGTGAAAGATCACCTGACCGCGCAGATCAACTCCGAGATCATCGATGGTTCCCTCTTCGATCATCTTTATAACCCTGGGAAGAACCGCGTCCCGTCCGCACAGGATATAACCGCTGAGTTCTACGGTATCTCCGACCTGAAGCTTCGCCGCATCTTCTTCTGAAATGGGTGTGGTTAATTCAATCATACTTCTCCTTTCAGCCTGCGCATCCTGACAGCGGTCTGCCTGTTGTGCATATAAAAAAAGAGCTGTTTATTCATTTACCGCAAACAGCTTTACGTGGCCTGATTCATCTCTGATCACACCATACGCCCTTGCCCGGTAGTATATCTTCTGGGCCCAGTTGGTGTGGGGTTTGATCTCATTCATCTTGTTTCCGCCGGAGCCTTTGATCACACCGCCGCCGGTTCCGAGAATCTGGCAGGCGTCATCATATTCTTCCTTCGTCACGGCCATCATGGCATTTACAAACTTGACATGCGTCGGATGAATCACGGTACGCCCGACAAAGCCATTGGCTTTGTCCAGAATCACTTCGCGAAGCAGACCGTCAACCTCGTTATTCACGATTGATTCGTGCCTTGTGAGATAATCCTGGATTCCATAGTGAGGCAGTTCTTCAAACATGAGTTCCTTCGGCGCCCGGAAATACTCCCAGACCGGACCAGAAACAACATAATCATTATCCCGGGTGAACATATTCAGAATATCGCAGAGACACTCGCGGACCGCCATGATATCGTAGACCGAATAGCCTACACCGCGCCGCACACCGAACACGGAACTGAAATCGGTAGCCCCCACGCGAACCTGAAGAACCAGATCCTTGTATTTATCGAGAATTCTTTTAATCCCGGTCAGTTCATACATCCGGCTCTCTTTATAGGCCACCTCTTTGTCCTCAATGATCGGCATGCCGTAGATGATCTCGCCGAACTTCTCATTCAGGTCTTTCAGATACGCATAGTATTCATAGCCGTTTTCCGCATTGAATTTCGGAAAATTGATTCCGCAGAGGCTCTTCACCTGATGTTTAGTGAGTCCTGCTCCGAACCGCTTGAACTGCTCAAGATTCCGGATCCGCACAAAGATCAGAGGAACTTTGTCCTCATCCAGCGTTCCGTCTTCCACCGCACCTGTCACGGTATCGAGAAGGGTATGGATATTCTCTTCTGCCTCCGGGACTTTTTCTTCCGGGCAGGCATCTTCACAGCAGAGAACCATGCTGGTTAAGCCGGGCATTGCATTCGTCAGAATCTTCGACGTAAAATCCTTGAACCCCGGCATATACATGGTTGCCCCAAGGCAGTACTGCAGCAGTTCTCTGTCCGTATATTTATTGAAATGTTCCGGTTCAACCAGAAACCGGAACTCCGGATTGTACATATGATGTCTCATCTATTGTCCCTCTTTTCCAGATGATGTCTTTGCTTTTTTCCTGTTCCCCGGGCACTTCGGAAAACTGACAGAACCCGGTTATTTTGTTTCCTGTGTAAGACTTCCCTTCGGACTCCATAAGGCTTCCGGATAGTATTCATCAATCATCCGCTTCACAAGCGCACACTGCTTCGCCCTTTTGCGTGCATCATCTTCCGTGCTGTCCCAGGAATGCGTGGCGGCGACAGATCCGCCGGTCTTCAGATAGATCGGCGAAGCGATGCGGATCATCTCCGGCACCTCATAATGGCGAATGAATCCGCCCGTTGATTTGGGATTTTCGGTATGAATATCGATCGGGCATGAAATCGCCTGACGCATCGCCGCCAGCATCTGCAGCTGAATATCCCGAACCGGGTTGATGGAATCGGCACCGATATTTTCAAGAAGCTTTGCGGAGGCGGGGTTTCCGTGACCCGCATGGGCAGATACCTTGAAATGGCAGTCAGAAGGAATTTCCCCTGCTTTGCGCATTTCGTTCAACACCCAGAGGCAGCCTTCGTCATACACCAGAAAGCCCCGGCATCCCAGCTTTGCGGCTCTTTTTACATCTTCGACGGCACGGACAATCTGTTCCTGTCCGCGCAGGCGATAGCCCATTCTCACACCCTCTTCCGTATGAACAGAAGCAGAGGTATCCGTTGTGGCGCGGGGCCCGATTGCGAGAATCAGATCCGTCTGGTATGCATGGGAAAGTTCGACCATTTTGCCGATCTCCTCATCGGTCAGACGCATGATTCCCTGCGTCTGGGTAACACGGTGCAGATACAGCCCGTAGGAATCGATCGCTTCCAGCAGGGCCTTCATCACCTTCGGTCCCTGAATCCCGGGAACTTCGAAGCGATACTGGCCGCCGTCGGCGAACCGCTTTGGAGAATCCGGAAGATCATAGGCATCTCCGCCCGGAAGTCCGATTGATTTCAGAAACTCTCTTGTTTTATCCATGCTGTTCATATAAAAGTCCTCTCT
>JAFWCM010000058.1 GCA_017536885.1 Solobacterium sp. | reverse complement strand
CTGTTTATCTTCCACCATATCCTGAATATGGAATACTACGGCTACAGCACGATGTTCTGTCTGAACGTGTTTCTTCTCGGCGTGCTTTTCTGCCTGTTAGTCAAAGCGGAGGGGAACTTCTGGATCGCCAGCGGAATTCACCTCGGCTGGAACTACATGCAGACATGCGTGCTGGGCGTCACTGCCAGCGGCGAGGATATGTCGATCGGCATGTTTCAGGGAACCCTGAATCAGGCGAATGGCTTCTTCCAGCAGGCCTATGGCTATGAGGGCTCTGTCACCGCTGCGGTGCTTTCCGTGATCTGTCTTGTCGACCTGATCGTCTATCTGAAAAAGAAAGGCAAACTTCAGTAACCTGCCGGCAGATGCCGGTATTTTTATTCCCTGGACGCATCTCTGCATTGACCATTCGTGCAGGTGATATTACCCTGAATAGGAACAGAAAAGCAGGAAAGCCCTGATGGAAACAGATCAGAAGAGCTCTTCTGCATAGGAGGAAAAACAATGAGCAGAAAAATCATCGCCGTGAATGCGGGACCGAGAATGGGATGGAATACGGAAACCCTGATCACGGAAGCGTCGAGAGGAGCAGAGTCCGCCGGGGCGGAAATCAAACGCTATGATCTCTACCGCCTCGAAAAGTATACCGGCTGTATCTCCTGTTTTGGCTGCAAGAAAGAGCAGTTCAAAGGACACTGCATCTGCCGCGACGGACTGACACCGGTGCTCGATGACATCCGGGAAGCGGACGGTCTCATCATCGGGTCGTCGAACTATCTCAGCGAACTGACCGCATCCTTCCGGGCCATCTATGAGCGGCTGGTCTTTCAGAACCTGACCTACAACATGGAAAAGCCCTGCTGCAATTCCCATCCGATCCCGGTGCTTCTGATCATGACGAGCAACGCACCAGAACACTCATACCTGCCGTTAATTCAGAATTATCAGAACACCCTGAGCCGCTTTGTCGGCCCGACGGAGGTTCTGATCTCGGGCGATACACTGCAGCTGAAAGATTACAGCAGAACCGACTGGCCGTGGACTATGTTCAATCCGGCCGAAAAAGAGAAGCGTCATCAGGAAGTGTTCCCGGAAGAGTGCAGGAAGGTATTTGAAAAGGGCGCAGCCCTCCTGAAGTAAAAGAAAGAAAAGGATTTTTATGATTGCGGTAAGATATTTTTCCAAATCCGGAAATACGAAAAAAATCGCCGAGGCGATTGCGGAAGGGGCGTTTGCCAAAGCTGTGTCGATCACAGAGGAACCGGCGCTGAAAAAGCACGTTGATCTTCTGTTTCTCGGCGGGGCACCCTATGCCAACATCATGGCTCCGGAGCTGCGTGACTATGCCGGGCGGCTGAAGAAAGAGGATGTCGGAACGGTCGTGCTGTTTACGACGTCCAACTGGTCACGGCGGACTGTGTATGCACTCAGGAAGATCCTGCAAGCGAAGGGTATCCCCGTAGAGGATGAGTACTTTTATGCGCATATGCTGCACATCAAAGGACGGCTGCAGGCGGCGAAGGAGTTTGGAAAGAAATATGCCGGCTGAGTCCGGACAGAGGTCAGGTGCTGAATTCATGATGGAGATCATGCAGGAAATGAAACGATATGCCGCCTTTTTGCGGGGGGTAAACATCAGCGGAAAAAACAGGATCAGGATGCCTGTGCTGAAAGCGGAACTGGAACAGGCCGGGTTTTGGAATGTCGTTACCGTTGGCAGCAGCGGAAACATCGTCTTTTCTTCCGGTCTGTCGGATCTTTTCTCTCTGCGGCAGAAGATCGAAACACTGATCCGGGAGAAATTCGATCTGGGAATTCCGGTGTATGTCACTGAAGCACAGGAATTATGCGAGGTGCTTGCGCATGCCCCGGGCTTTTGGAACAGCGGTGATCCGGCATGGTATGACAATCTGATTTTCATTCTTTCCGACGACTCAGCCCAAGAGATTGCGGCGCTTCTTGGCGAACCGACGGCAGAGCTCGAGAAAACAGAGATTTACGGCCCGGCGATCTTCTGGACGTTTGACCGGAAGCGGTATCAGAAATGCGCCTGGTGGAAGAAGACCGCAGACCGCGGGATCGGCGATAAGCTGACAATCCGGACCGCCAATACCATGACAAAGGTATGCAATATATGCATGCATGGGTAATCGTTCCGTTCCTTAAAAAAAATGGTAGAATATGTGTCGGCTGAAGCAAAGATGAACATCGTAATTGCGAAGGCTGTGGAGGCAGAAAAAACTATGAAAAAACTCAGAATACTGACAACGCTGGCCGCATTCCTGTTTGCGGCAGTGCTTGTTTCGGGATGCACATCATCGGAATTCCATATGAGTTCCATCGACAATAAGAGGATGACGATCACCGCCGTGAATTCCAGCGAGGGTTCCTCTTTCAGCGCTGATGCGCTGGAGGTTGAGGAAGGGGAGAAGATCGCCATCACCGCCGATCTGAAGAAAGGTTCCGTACAGGTCAGAATCATTGCCGAAACGGCACCCCAGAGCATTGACACGCTTCCGGATGTCAGCGGCGATGCAGTCATTACCGCCAATCTCAGCTCCGGTGATTCCCAGTCCGGCACCGTTCAGCCGGGAACCTATGCGGTGGAAGCGACGTGTCTTGAAAAAGCGGACGGCACGATTACGATCGAAGTTCAGCCCGCGTCCTGAAAAAAGGAAGGGGTCATGCTTTATAATGCAGGAAAGCATTCGCCGTACGGAATACCTTTCCAGGGATCATCATGATCGGGGATTCCCCTGCGGAACCCCTTTTTCAATAGAACGGCAGACGCCTGAGGAGAAAAGATGCAGTATCTGTTTACGGAACGCGCACATTTGATGTGCCCCAATATGAATTTTGCGGTCGCGATGTCAATGAAACGCCCGTATGACCCGGCCCGGATTCAGAAGAGCCTGGAGGTCCTTTCCCTTGCCCATCCCTTTTTAAGGGCGGTGTTTGGCTATGAAGCGGATACCAACTCCTATTTCTATCGGGTCGGGGAAACTTCGAAAATCGAACTGATCCGGAAGGAAGAAGAACTGAATGATCTGTATTCCCCGGCGGTGATTGAAGCATTTCAGGAAGTGACAAATCGGGAATGGAACCTGTTCGAAGAGGGGATGCTTAAGATCATCGTCTGGCCGATGAAGGAAGAAACCGGAGTTCTTCTGGTCTTTCATCATCTTCTGGCCGATGGAAGAGGAGCGCTGGGACTCGCGGAAGAGCTGGCGCTTGTCTATGGGAACCAAACCGTGCCTGATTACGCAGAAGAGGAACTGATCTCTTCTGTCCGTCAGTTTCCGGAAAACGCATCGCTGTTCTGGCTCAGCAGGGCTCTTGTCAAGATGGCAAACAGGTCCTGGCAGAAGGAAAATCACAGGGTAACCTATGAACAGTATCTTTCCTTTGCCGGGGAATATCGCAAAAGGGAAAGGATCCGGTATTCCCTGAAACAGATCGGGGAAGATGAACTGGCACTATTGTATCAGCGGTGTCAGAACCTGGGGGTGACGGTCAACGATGCCCTGGTCGCAGAGATGATGAAAACGGAACAGACCGGCAAGGTGATCATCGCTTCGGATCTGCGGGATCAGCTGGCCTGTTATCATGCCGGAGCTCTCGGCAATTATTCGACGGCTTTCAGCGTTGAGGTTCCCTTCAGGCAGAGCAGAGCTGACCTTGCCCGAAGAATTCACAGAGAGGTGGAAACCATCCGGAATGATCCCGCCAGGCTGTATCTGGTACTGCAGTGTTACGCAGAGCTGGAGCCGGGGCTGCTCGACGCCGCTTTCCTCTCTGCGCAGGGAGGGTTTTCCAGCAAGGCGGGGGAATTCATCGGAACCCGGTTCTTCGGCTTTGCCTCACCAAGGGGTCACAGCGTCACAAATCTCGGAAAGGCAGAATGCAAGGCAATCGATCAGGCATACTTCATCCCGCCGTCTTCCCCGGCCATGAAGAAGACCTGGGGGGTCCTGACGATGAACGGCGTCATGACGATCTGCACCAGCGAGCGCTGAGCGGTATCTGGGTATTTTAAGAGAACGATGACTGACAGAATCCCGGGAACGGGAGATAATAAAACCGGAACATCATGATATAATCCGGAACGCTTTGAAGGAGAGTCTTATGAACAACGAAGAAAAGAAACCAGGCGCAGCCAATGAATTACTGATCGATATTGTCTGTCTTCTCGCCTCTTACGGCATCTTATTCTTTTTGCCGGAGAAAGAGGGACTATTGCTGTATGTGATTCTCGGAATCTCTGCCTTTCTGTTCTGCATCGGATTTTTCCGGATGGGCTTTCTGTTCAATGAACCTTCCGGTACGAACAAGTCGGGCATTACGAGGGTGATCTTCACCATCCTGCCGATCGTGTTTACGGCGATCGGGCTTTCTGGCATTTACCGGGATCAGGGAAGCATCCGCAGTATTACCATTGCAATTCTTCTGATCATCGAATCCCTGCTGTTTGCCGCGATCGCTGCCAGTGATGCGAAATCTCCCGAAGAGATGCATAAGGCAACACTGATCCTGCGGGCTGCCGCCGTTTTGCTGGGCGGGTCTGGAATTGTCTATGCGTTCCTTGATCAGTTCAGCAGCGGCTCGGTGATCGGGGCGACGGTGGCTGTGATCGAAGCGATCGTTCTCTGGGCGATGGGAAGCGGAAACAATCCCTTCAATGACGAGAATAATGAAATCAAGATCGTTCCGGGAATGAAGACCAGTCTCGATCAGCTGTACCAGGACTTCAGGGAGGAAGAGACGCAGCTTGGAAAACCCTGGATCGGAAAGATCAGCACGATCAGGGAAGACTGCCTGATTTACGGGCCGGAAGAAAGCGGGTTCTGTGTTTACGCCTATTACAATTACGGCCGGTTCTATGTCTCCGGCAGTGAAAGCCCGCTGTTTCCGAAACCCGAAGAGGGAGAAAGCCATAAGGTCAATGAGATTCCGGGCAGTGATGGAACCCTGCTGGCAAAGGCAAACCTTGCAGAAGCGTATGCGGAGATGTTTGCGCGCTATGCGGAAACCGGCAAGGTGCAGTGGATGTACGATATCACCGGCATCCTCAGAAAGAAGAAAGAAAACTGAAT
>JAFWCM010000057.1 GCA_017536885.1 Solobacterium sp. | reverse complement strand
TCATCGGATTCCAGAACAAAACCCTTGCACCAGGTGCGGTGCAGGCTTCCGTTGTGCTTGTAGCTCTGTATATATACTTCCGTTCCGACTTCCGGAAGAAGCTGTGTACTGTATGTGTTCTGCATGCGTTCCCTATTTTACTACTTCCCGCCCGATGCCGGAAATAAAAAAGTCCTTCCGATCCCTGCGGATCAAAGAAGGACTCCTGCTATTTCGCTGATTTTCAGCTGCCGGGTTCAGTCGATGATGTGAAACGCCTTCAGGCGGTTTACCAGAATCGGGACAAGAATGGCGCAGACCACACAGGTCGCAAGATTGAACCAGAGGTTGTAATTCAGCGAGAAAATCCATGCTGCTGCGGAACCGGCCGCCCCGTCCTCCGGCGGCCAGAAATACGCTCCCGAAACCGTCTGAGAGATATATTTGATCATCATGGCGATGATCACGCCCATGGAATAGCGGAATTTACCTCGGCCAAAGAGCGCCGCCATGCCGCAGGTGCACCAGGGAACGAGATAGTCCAGGGCATACTGCATCGGATTTACGAAGTACATCATGCCGCCCAGCAAAAACTGCACCAGCCAGGAGAGCACTGCCACCGCAAGGCCCTTCTTCCATCCCAGGTGAAACGAGGCGACAAACAGGGCGGTCAGTTCGATTTCGATCGCACCTCCCTGCGGCATCTTCAGAACCGGGATGAACTGTCCCGCATACCAGAGCACGATATACAGTGCCACATACAATGCCATGAATGTCATTTCTTTTGTTTTTTCTCTGCTCATAAAAAATACACCTCCGAATATTGAGGCGTAAGGAATCACACAATCGGAACTCCCTACGCTAGCGTTACCTAGATCAGGTGATAAGGGTTAATCTCAGCCAAAGGGCACCCCTGTTCACAGAGATTATTATACCACCTTGTTGTAAGATAGTTCTATGAATATTTTAAATGAACAGATCCGGGCACTTCTCGAAGAACCTGACATGATCGCATGTCTCTCCAACCTCTCCGCCTGCATCATGGACTCCTGGGAAGGACTCAACTGGGCGGGATTCTACCTCGTCAAAAACGGCGAACTCGTACTCGGTCCCTTTCAGGGAAAGCCGGCCTGCACGCACATCCCGTTTGATAAGGGCGTCTGCGGTCTGACCTATACCTCAAAACTTCCCCAGCGGGTGGATGATGTGCTTTCCTTCCCCGGCCACATCGCCTGCGACAGCGCCAGCCGCAGCGAGCTGTGCGTTCCGGTGCTTGTGAGCGGGGAGTGCATCATGGAGATCGACCTCGACTCTCCGGTGAAGAACCGCTTCGGCGAAGAAGAGGAAGAAATAATGCTGCAGGCAGCCAGGGACATCGCCTCAGCCTCTCTGCAGCATCATTGGTAACTATCGGTACAGATCGTAAATCGCGTTTTTCTCAAAGTATTTTGTCGCTTCATCCACTGCCGCATTCACCGGGAAGCACTGGATCCGGCAGGTATTGAGCATGATCTCACGGATCATGTTTTTCTTTGCCAGCTGTCCCCGGACCTTTTCAAAGTCGGTGCTGTCGATATCGAGATCCAGGTATTTCTTCCAGTTTCTTCTGCCGTCGATCTGCGCACAGGACGAGCGGACGATGATCGGCCGGCATTCGGTGCGGTATTCCGCCAGATGCATGCATGTCGCCGCGGAAAAATCCGTTCCGACCAGAAGCACATAGCCCTTGAGTTCATAGAGCCTTGCGGCGGGGGATTCCTCCGCCAGAGGGAAGTGCAGGGAATGCCGGTTGCACAGAAGCTTGGCATATCTGCCCCAGGCCGCATAGGAAACCGACGGGTGATTGGAACATACCACACCCCGGCGATGGCGGAAGTTCTCCGCGACCGCTCCCATATCGGAGAGATCGGTTTTCTCCGGGTCGTAGGCAGGCATGGTGTCGCGGATTTCCTGCCAGAGGGAAGGAAGCGCGGGAGGATCCACCCATTCCGAGGGATCGGTATTCCCGGTTGTCTGGGTAGGAAACAGCAGGGTTCCCCCGTCGGTGACAAGATCCATGAGCGTATCCGTCACCGTGCGTGCTCCGCCCGGCACATAGCCGAGCGAAGAGAGTGAAATATGCGCTTCGAGAATCATGTTTCTCCCGACGCCGACCGACTCCAGCGCCGCCCGCAGTGATTCTTTTGTGATTACCGTTTCTATCAGATCGTTCTGTCTCTTCATCATTTCAACCCACAGTATGCTTTGGCGATTTCTGTTCCTACCGCCGCATTATTGTAAACAAGCCGGATATTTGAGGCAAGGGATTTTCCCTCCGTGATCTCCGCAATCCGCGCGAGAAGGAACGGCGTGCACTCTTTTCCCCTGATCCCCTTCTCTTCCATTTCCGCTGTCGCTTTTTCGATTACCGCATTGATCTCTTCTTCCGGCATGGAATACTCTTCCGGAATCGGGTTGGCAATCAGAATGCCGCCCGAAAGCCCCATCTCCCGCTTGGCTTTGACGATTTTTGCGGCTTCCTCATAATCGCGGACTTCATAATCCACCTTCAGCCCGCTTTTGCGCGTATAGAACGCGGGCAGCTCATGGGTCTGAAAACCCAGGACCGGCACGCCCTTGGTCTCGAGCACTTCCAGCGTTTTGGGCAGATCGAGAATGGCCTTGGCCCCGGCGCAGATCACCGTCACATCGGTTCTTGCCAGTTCTTCGAGATCCGCCGAAACATCAAAGGTCGTTTCGGCGCCGCGGTGCACACCGCCGATTCCTCCCGTGACAAAAAAGCCGACACCGCCCATATCTGCGATGATCATCGTGGTTGCCACGGTAGTCGCTCCCCAAGAGCCCGTGGCCATGATGACCGGAAGATCTCTGCGGCTGACCTTGGGGATGGACATCCCGCGCTTTCCGAACTCCTCGATCTCCTCTTTGTTCATACCGACGACCCCGACGCCGTCAATGATGCCGATCGTCGCCGGGACACCGCCGTGTTCTCTTACTATCTCTTCCACATGCAGTGCGGTTTCCACGTTCTGCGGATACGGCATGCCATGCGAAATAATCGTGCTTTCGAGCGCAACCACAGGTCTGTTTTCCCGCAGTGCCTGCTCTGCTTCCGGATTGATCCGAATTGATTTCATATCTGTTTCTCCCTGATACAACCGCTATTCTACCATCGGCAATTTCTCAGTTGTAGAGTTTTCGAAAGTTGTGCAGACTTTCCGTGAGTTCCTGAATCGCGTGCTCCACCGCAGCGCCCGTATACTGACCGGAAATCAGAAGCTTCTTTGCATTTTCCGTACGCTTCTTGAGCTCCGCCATGGCGGAAGCCTCGCCGACGGAGGCATACAGGCTTTCGCAGTTCTGGATCAGGTCACGGAGAACCATCGCTTCCTTCAGGACATCGAATGACTGCCGCGTCGCCTGAAACAGATAGCGGATGGGCCAGTTTTCATTGAATTCCGTGCGCAGGATTTTCACGCCGTCATACTTAAAGCCGAACCGCTCCATGACGATGAAATACCTTGCGAACTCCTCGGCAGTCATCTCCTGGCCGACCATGTAGGGAAGATCGAATTCGGTATGGCGTTTGGAGAAGCCGCCGTCCTTTTCCATGATCTTCGCCAGCGATTCATCCAGCACATCATCGCCGATCACAATCGTCCCAATATGAAAAACATCAAAAGCCGTCACGGCTTTTTCCAGCTGATTGTCATCCAGTCCGTAAATCATCACTTTCTTCACAGTCAAATTGTACAGGATTTCAGGTAGAGGCGCAGAGAGAATGATTCCGATTTTTCCTTTGCCCATTGGTCTCACGCCTCACGTGCCGGTTCGGGATCAGAGACCGGCAAAACGGTCATAATCTCCCAAATGAGGTCATAAATGTTATATATTGAGTAGGCAGGAGTTAAACCATGAACATTTACGAAAGTGCAGAAGATTATCTCGAAGCCATATTGATGCTTCAGGAAAGAAACGGAGTCGTTCATTCCGTAGATATCGCCGAAGAAAAAAACTTCTCCAAGGCAAGCGTCAGTATCGCCATGAAGAAGCTCAGGGAAAACGGTTATATCATGATGGAAAAATCCGGTGCGATCAGACTCCTTGAACCGGGACGCAGAATTGCCGAGGACATCTATGAACGGCATCAGGTTCTGACGGAGATCTTCGAGAAACTCGGTGTCGATCACGAAATTGCCGCAAAGGATGCGTGCAAGGTAGAACATGATCTCAGCCCCGAGACCTTCGAGGCGCTGAAGCGCTGTGTCGGCAGGGCATAGAAAAAAGCGGTGATCCGCTTTTCTTTATGCCGTTTTGCTCTGATGGCTGTCGCAGATCTTCTTTGCGAAGAGCACTACCAGTACCGCCATGACTGCGATCACCGCTTCCGAAGCCGCTAAGGGGAGGAAGCCGGAGATGATCACGGAGAGAAAATCCACAAGGGCGTGCAGTTCCACTGCCAAAAAGAGCAGCTTTCTGTCCTTTTCGGGATATCTCACCGCATAGAACACCAGCAGGGACAGCGCCAGCTGAATCGCAAGAGCCGAGATCCTCTCAACGATGCTGAGAAGAAACATCCAGGAAGGAACCGTGCACAGCTGGCTGATCACGCCCTGCACGCTTTCCAGCGTGGCTCCCGTCAATCCCGAAAAGATCGCATCGGCGCCGGAGCTGTTGATCGTCAGGGCATAGGCGAGGTTGTTGGCCATCGTCACCGACAGGAGATTGAACATCTCGCTGCCGCCGTGTCCCGCCCCGTACATCAGCGCATCCTTTTCCTCGTCATACTCCTTCAGAAGCTTCGAGAAGCAGAAATATCTCGTCAGCTCTTCGAACAGGCCGGCAGTCACGCCGCCGTAAAGAGCGTAGAAAAACAGGTTGTTCGTAAGATAGGAGCCGATCGGCGAACCGAGCACCAGCATATGAAACAGCCGTTCCAGCACCGAAACCGCAATCACAAACGCAATCCATCCGATCAGAAACGGCCGGAGCGATGCGTTCTTTTTCTTTTTCAGATACAGAAACAGTGCCAGGGGTACGATGATTCCCGCCGCAAAGGCAATGACTATGCATACGATGCTCGCTGTCGGAACATGATAATTCATAAAACCAGTCCTCTCTTGTTTCCGTCGCTTCAGTAATTGAATGCGGCCAGCACTTCTCCTGCAAACTCCCTTGCTTCATTCAGCTCTGCTTCGCCCGGTTTCCCCTTGTTGAAGAACAGAACACTGCCTTTGAGAAGCAGGTGTTTCGGGTAGATCTGAATTCCCTTATGCTCCAGAAGATTCACCGCCAGTTCCATCTGATCGGTTCCTCTGCCGCTGGTGGAAAACAGCGCTGCACCCTTGATCGTATTGGCGGGCAGCTGGTCCAGATAATCGAGAAGGAAATTATCCGGCTTGCCGTTGTAAATTCCCATTCCCACAAACAGAAGATCACTGCCGGTGATATTGTTCGGCTTGTTGATATCCGCAGCCTTCACGCCGCAGACTTCGGCGATCGCCTCAGCCACTTTCTCCGTATTGCCGGTGCGGGACTGATATAAAACATTTACCACTGTCATAAATCTTCCAAATCCTAATCCTTGAAGATCGATCCGAGGATGCTGTTGATAATCGCAAGAACAATGGAGATCCAGACAGCATCGCCATAGGAGGCGATCGCTGAACCCTCATTCATGCTGAAAGCCAGCCAGAGAACCGCACCGTTGATCAGAAGCGAAAACAGTCCGAGGGTGAGGATTGTGACCGGCAGGGAAATTGCCTTGAGGATCGGCTTTACGGTTGCGTTGAGCACCGTCAGCGCCAAAGCCGTAAAAATGACCGCCCATCTGTCCGCAAACGAAACCGCGTCGGCAAGGTAATCAATAATCCAGAGGGACAATGCATTTACAAACCATCTTTCAATAAACTTTCTCATCTTGTTTTTCCGGAAACAAAGCCCTGTCTGAAACGTGCGCTCAGACGGAAAATCACTTCCGACCTCCTTTCTTTCCGTAACATGCTGAATGTAACTGATTCGGTACTTCTGGGCAATGTGTTTTTTTTCGTTTTCACACAAAATTCAGATATTATTTCTCACTCCGGCGGCTGCAGCGATGTCAGGAATTTCACTAGCGGCGGCAGTAAGAGCACCAGCACCAGCACGACAATGCACGCATAGTCGAAGATCATCCGGAATCCGCCGGATTTCTCGATCACGGTTTCCTCCTGCTTCACGGTGACGACCTTCTTCTCCATCTGAGCGCTGCCGATCAGTTCGCCGTTTAGTATGAACTGCACCTCTGCGGTAATTCTCTCCGGGCTCGAAGAGGATTCGTTGGAAACGACGATCTCCGCCTTCAGGCCGTCGGGATCGACATCCTTCGGAAGAAGGATCGAGAAGCCGCTGTCCGCCGAGAACACGACATCCGCGACATGCTTTCCCCCATCCCTGACCTCAACCGTTCTGGTTCCGATCTGTTCGGCGGTGATCGTCACGGTCTGGGCATTCTGGAATCCGTATTCGAAGATGCGGACGATATCATGATAGGCATCGTCGGCAGTTTCCTCGCTGAGCACGACGGCGATCAATGAGGTCGCTCCCCGCTTCGCGCTCGCCGCAAGACAGAATCCGCCGTCTTTGGTGCTTCCGATCTTTCCCCCGGTCGCCTCTTCCCAGGAATACTCTCCGTTTCTCAGCAGTTCGCAATCCTGGGCGATCGGCCGGCTCTGGGGCTGCTTGTTGGTAGCGGGGATCGTGTATCCCGAAGCGCCGAAGATCTCCCGGAAGGCATCGTTTTTGAGCGCCTGCCGGGTGAGCTTTGCGATATCGTAGGCACTCGACTGGTTGCCGGGGCTGGAAAGGCCGAAGATGTTGTCAAACACCGTCGACTCGAGGTTCATATCCTTTGCCTCGGCATTCATCCTCTGCACAAATCCGTCCTGACTCAGCGCCGCTGCCTCCGCCAGCATCGCGGCGGTATCGTTCGCCGATGCCAGCATCGCCGCGTATTCGCAGTCCTTCGCACTCAGCGTCTCCCCTTCCTGAATCCAGAGTACGCCCTGGTTGTGGTCATAGGTCTGAAACGCCTCTTTCGACATCGTGATCTCCTGGCTCGGGGAAGTCAGGCTCTTCATGGCGAGATAGACCGTCATGATCTTGGTGAGAGAGGCCGGATCCCGCGCCGTATCCTTGTTTTTCTCAAACAGCACCTTTCCCGAATCCGCATCGATCAGTACGGCATAGTCGGTGCTCACATCGACTGCCCAGACCGGCTCCGGTTCCGGCGTTTCTTCCGTTGTTCCGTTTTCCTCCGTTCCCTCTTCCGGCACAGCCGTTTCCTTCCCCGCTTCGGGAAGCGGAGAGGGAGCCGGCGTCTCCTCGGCGGAAACCCCGGTCATCAGAAGAAGAACCGAAAGAAAACCCGTAATCAGCTTTTTCATACGGGTTTCATTTTATCATCACTCAACTGATAATCCACGCCTTCCTGTTCGTCTTCTTATTTCCGGTTTTCCGAAATCCCAAGCAGACGCATGGCATTCATGACACAGAGAATGGCTACACCGGTATCCGCGAAGATCGCCCACCACATGTTTGCGATGCCGAACGCACCCAGAATCAGGGTGATGACCTTCACTGCGATCGCACCCCAGATATTCTGCTTCACAACCCGCAGAATCCGTTTTGACGAGCGCACGGCAAGCAATACACCGGAGGGATTGTCATCCATCAGAACCACATCCGCAGCCTCGATCGCCGCATCGCTTCCCAGTGCCCCCATCGCAAATCCGATATCGGAAGCGACGATGACCGGGGCATCGTTGACCCCGTCACCGACAAAGGAGGTAATTCCCTGCTCATGCAGTTCGGTGACTCTTCTGACCTTGTCTTCCGGCAGACACTCCGCAAAGACTTCGTCCATACCGAGTTCCTTCGCGGCTTTTTCCGCGATGGCGCGGTTGTCTCCCGAGACCATGATGCATTTCACCTGTTCCTTCTGCAGGTCCCGGACCGCTTCTGCCGCACCTTCCTTCAGCTGATCTTCCAGCACGATGCATCCAAGATACCTGCCCTCTTCCGCCACATACACCAGGGTCCCCGGGACATTCACCGCTGCTGGCGAAATGCCGTTATCCTGCATCAGTTTGATATTGCCGGCAAGGATTTCCTTTCCGTTTACCGTAACCGAGATGCCCCGGCCCGCAATCTCCCGGAGGTCTTTGATCTCCTCCCTGGAAATCTCTTTTCCAAAGGCATTGCGGATGCCTTCGGCGATCGGGTGATTGGAGAAGGCTTCTGCGTTTGCGGCACAATACAACACGTGATCCCTGTCATCGCTTCCCAGAATCTCGCTGACCCGGAATTTTCCCGAAGTCAGGGTTCCCGTCTTGTCAAATACCGCATACCGGATGTTCGCGAGGGGTTCGATCAGATTCGCACCCTTGACCAGAATGCCGCGCTTGGAAAGACCGCCGATCCCGGCAAAGAAAGACAGCGGAACCGAGATCACAAGCGCACAGGGGCACGAGATGACCAGGAATGTACAGGCCCGGTACAGACCGGTTTCCGCATTTCCGGTCAGAAGGCTTACGACAATCGCCACCGCAATGGCAAGGAACACCACCGTCGGGGTATAGACACGCGAGAATTTCGTGATGAAGTTTTCCGCTTCGGCCTTGCGGCTGTCCTGGTTTTCCACAAGATCGAGAATCTTCGATACCGTGCTCTCGCCGAATTCCTTCGTAACCCGCACTTCGATGAGTCCGGATTCATTGACGGAGCCGCTGATGACCTCATCGCCTTCATCCACATCTCTGAGTTTGGATTCGCCGGTAAGACTTGCCGTATTCAGAGAAGACGAACCGCTGATCACAACGCCGTCGAGGGGAATCTTCTCGCCCGGACGGATGCGGATGGTGTCGCCGGTGCGCACTTCTTCCGGGTTTACCTGCACATAGTCTTCCCCGCGCTTCACCCAGGCAACATCGGGACGGATATCCATCAGCTCGCTGATCGACTTCCGGCTGTTTTTCACCGCCATATCCTGGAAGAATTCACCGATCTGATAGAACAGCATGACGCCGGCCGCTTCCCGGAAATCACTCAGATACATCGCCGCCAGGGTGGCAACGCTCATCAGGAAATTCTCATCGAACACCTGTCCTCTGCCGATGCCGCGGATCGCCTTGAGAACCACGTCATAGCCGAGAATCACATATGAAAGCACTTCGGCAACGGTCTGTGCACTTCCTTCCAGGAAGAATCCCAGAACAAAGAGAACAGCACCGGCGCAGAGACGAATCTTCATGATCTTTTCGCGCTGATCTTCTTCCGCATTCTCTTTCGGGGCTCTTTTTTCCGCGCTGAACACCTTCGCATCCGGTTCTTCTTTTCTGACCAGATCGCGGATCTTCTGTTCCATCTCTTCAGGATCGGCACAGTCGAAGGTCAGGGAGGAATTCATGAAAGAAAGCCGGACATTGGAGATGCCGTCGATTTCGGAGATCTTCTGTTCGAGTTCCGCCGCGCAGTCGGCGCAGTCAATATCCTCGATCCGAAGGCGGTATTTTCCCGCCGTCGGGACGGCGTCTTCCCATCTTTCCTCAGTTGTCCTCTGGCCGTGTTTATGAAGATGGCCTTTCGAGACGACCACCGCATCCGGCTCTTCTTTCGAAACAACTGCCCGCATCTCTTCCTCGATGCGTTTGCCTTCGTCATGATCGCATTCATAGCTCAGGCTGTTTTTGATATAGCTCAGGGATACATCCCGGATGCCTTCGATCTTCCTGATTTTCTCTTCCAGCTTCGCGGCGCAGTCGGCGCAGTCGATGCCGGTGATCTCGAAGCGGTATACCGCCTCTTCCTCCTGTCCTTCATGGTCATGATGGTCATGGTCATGAGGATGGGACCGGCATCCGCAGGATGAGTGATCGTGGTCATGAGGATGTTTATGGGTGTGTCCCTTCGAGACGACCGCCGCATCCGGTTCTTCTTTCGAAACAATTGCCCGCATCTCTTCCTCGATGCGTTTGCCTTCGTCATGATCGCATTCATAGCTCAGGCTGTTTCTGATAAAGCTCAGCGATACATCCCGGATGCCATCGATCTTCCTGATTTTCTCTTCCAGCTTCGCGGCGCAGTCGGCGCAGTCGATGCCGGTGATCTCAAAGCGGTATACCGCCTCTTCTTCCTCCTGTTCTTCATGGTCATGGTCACGGTCATGAGGATGGGACTGGCATCCGCAGGAAGAAGGATCATGATCTTCCTCGTGATCATGATGTTTATGGGTGTGTCTTTTCGAGATGACCGCCGCATCCGGCTCTTCCCTCGAAACAATTGCCCGCATCTCTTCTTCGATGCGCTTGCCTTCGTCATGATCGCATTCATAGCTCAGGCTGTTTCTGATA
>JAFWCM010000056.1 GCA_017536885.1 Solobacterium sp. | reverse complement strand
CTGACTGCTCCCGACGACTGAAGTCGCGGGGTTCTCAAGGACATTACTGCTTTTCCAAAGTTCATCATGATCAATGAAATTGATCATATGTTAGCTTTGGCACTGACAGTTTCCCTGATCTGTTACGGAGCTGCTTCGTACGAAGGATGCCGCTTCAGCCCGGCCATATCATGACCTGCTGTACATTTTTGCTTCCGCTTAACGGCTGCACAGTCAATCAGCCGGATCCCTTTATTGAGAGATCATCTCATGGTGCCGCTCAGTTGATATACCAGCTGAGTTTCTTTTCGGATGTTAATCGTTCCAGTTCTTTGTTCTGAAGGATGATGAAGTTTTCAAAATCATTAGCGCAAGACTCATAATCGACCGTATCCGGCTTCATAGAATCTTCTGAGGAATATAAAGTATGCCCGGTAATGAACGCAGAGTAGAGATCACGCTGTACGGTGTTTCCGTCGATATCAAATGATCGTACACTAAGATCCTTTTTTATCATTTCGCCAGTCACATGATTGATCTGAGATGCCCGAATCTTTGCGGTATCCGTATGAATCAATCCCTTACCGATGTACTGAAGTTTCTGATCAAGGATCCGCTCAAACATGGATGGCGCATGGTTCGCAAGAGCTTTCCCAAATCTTGATTTCCGGCTGAACCTGCCATTCCTTGTGCTTCTTGTTGTGTTCTTTGAACGCTTTTGGAGAGCGCGGTAATTCATCGTCTCACTGATAACGGTTGTACTGCGTTCAAGGATCTCGTTGGCAAGTTTCTCATGCGACATTTTCATAAGCACCGCCCGTTTCCGGTACAGTTCTTTCCGTTTCTTGCGCAATCGGTCATATCTAGCGGAATATGTCCAATGAAGTTTGATTCCTTTGCGGATCGTTCCGTCGTCATTGTAATTGGATGGATTCGTGCAATGTCTGCTTCGATCCATCGCACGATTGACTTTCCGGATCTCGGTATCAATTGCAGGAATACCAGGTGCCAATTCATGAAGCTGCACGTGCCTTTCAGACACTTCCGCTACTGTTGATACTCCGATATCAAGCCCGGTCACGACAGTATCCGAACCATATTCATGTTTCTTAGGTGGTTTGCCTCTGAGTACCAGTTGAACAAAATATCTTGTCTTGCCTCGAATCGTCTTACGAATCACCCGGACATATTTCAGTCGATTATTTTGAATCGCTTCCTTTGCGTACTTATCAGCTGGTTTGATGAGTACTTCATATTTATGGGTTCTGCCTATGTAGAGAAGTCCGTTCCGGTAATTCAATGCGGAGTTTTTGGATTTACCCTCTGCAGAAGTGTCATCGTTTCTGGAATGATGCCTGACATGATCCGCTTCATGAAACCGGAGCTTTTCAACTGCACGGAACGCTTTCGTGGCCTGTTTCTGGCATTCATCGATTCCGATGATGCCTGAGAAATGGTGTTTCATTTCTGCCGCTTTCTCATGGAGCTGATATTCCGTGTAGCCATATTCAAGCTGTTTCTGCCGGATCTTCTTACTGCGGCCTTTGATTGTTTTATCCTTTACAAGGCTTTGATATTCCGGGTCCATCTGAAGCTTATGAAGCCGCTTCAGCGCCACATCCAGGCAACCATTGTAGATCTGATCCAGAACCCGAAAGTATTTCTCAATAAATGTGCGGTCTGTAATATCTGCCTCAATCGTCAGGATAAAAGAATCCGTACGTTCATATCTAGACATGTTTCTGTTCCTCAATATAACGGCGAATGGTATCTTCCGAAATATGGCCGATCGTACAGCAGAAATAGCTTCTTGTCCAAAGTGAAGGGATACGGCTTTTCAGCCACGGAAATTCTTCACGCAGGATCCTTGATGATCTTCCTTTCAAAGATTTGATGAACTGGTGTAGAGGAACACGAGGATCTATTTCCACAAAGAGATGGACATGATCCGGCATTACTTCCATGGCATTAATGGATGCGTCAAAGTCTGAGGCAACAGAAAAAAGAATCTCTTTCAGTCGTTCATCTACACCATCGACCAGTACAGGCCTTCTGTATTTTGGGCAGAAGATAATATGAAACTGATTCTTATAAACCAGCCCTTTTTTATGTGTATAGGAATCATACATATCGTGCATTCTTATATCAAAATTATACCACATCAACATTAGATAAATATCGTTTATCTAATTAAATTGACGCTGTATTTATCGTAAAAAAGCGATTCCTCCCGATCACTGAAGTGACGGGATTTGTCCCGATGCGCAGCATCGAGGACTAGCCACCCGGCAATGAGGGCTTCCTCGCCTAATTGTTGTGAACAGGATCATTCATTGACTCAGATATGAATCCAGTTCAGGATGACCGTTTTTTACATATCTGCTTATATATTCACTGTCGCTCAGCAGATACTCGACATCAGAATCATCAAACAGATATATGATTGATTCTTTTTCCTTCCGCAGTTTCTCAGCTTCTTCCTTTTCAACTCTGGCAATACGTCTGTTTCTGTCTTCCTGTGAATTGGATATAATCATGTGCTCCGTTTCAGATGCTTTGATTTTGATTGTGACCTTTGTTGAGCCTGTCATAAACAGTGCATTTCCCTTGCCTCGAAATCCGACTATTTTCTCACGCTCCGTTTCTGTGAGATTCAGTATTTTCTGAACATTAACCGAGTCATTTTCCTCTGTACGAAGAAGGATCCTGGTTGCGCAGTTACCCAGAAGCGCTTCACCATATTTTCCATTCTCAACAGCCATAATATCCTTCAGCTGCTGGGTACATGGGATAAAGGCGCCATGGTATTCACGGCACAGCTTTGAAATTTCCATTGAATATGCCGCACATATGGGATCTACTCCGAGTGCCCACCATTCATCTATAAACAAGGCCTTGTTTTTTGTCGGATCCTCTCTGATTTTTGCCCAGACAAAATCCATGATCAGATAAAGGCCAAGCGCTCGCAGCTCGTTCTTCATTTTTTCCAGCCCGAAAATAATCAGTTCATTCTTCAGATCCACATTGGTCTGCCCATTGAAAGACTTTCCGGAACCGGTAACAAAAAAAGACATGACATTCGCCATTCGCCGGGTTTCTGCTCGTTTGTAAAGTTCGTCCTGCAGATCAGAAATAATCGGCATTTTCCTGTATCTCTGATGATTTGGATCTGCCGGGTCATACAGGGAATTATTGTCTTCTGTAATTCCGAATCTTCTGTATGTCTTTACCAGAGCTTCATCCAGAAGCTGACTTTCTTCAAGCGTCATATCCGCTATGAACAATGAAAACCAGCTTTTCAGAGTCGTGATTTTTTCAGCCATAAAAGAAGCATCTTCGTGTATTCCGTAAAGCACAGATGCGCGTTTCCGAGCGGCTTCATCCATGGGAATTATTTCCATGATGTTAATGCGGTTTGGTGATCCCGGAGCAATCTGAATGAACTGTCCGTCTACAGCATCTGCTATATTGCGCATGCTGTCTTCCTTTTCAGGGGCAATCATGTAAACGGGAATATGAAGCATCCTCATTTTCAGCATCAGAAGGGATTCAAGATATGTCTTTCCTGCTCCTGAAGCGCCCTGTATAAAAACGTTGTAATTGATCAGTCTGCTTTCATTGAAAAGATCAACGGTCACCATTGCCTGTGTCTGTGAATCATACCCTACCAGAATACCTTTGGGATCATTGATCTCCAGTGTCGTAAACGGATATGCCGAAGCAGCTCCGGAAGAAAGCACATTGCGTTTTGCTTTCTGAAACAGCATCGGATCCATTGCTGCAAGGGGCAGTGAAGAGAGAAATGCTTTCTCCTCATCATATGTACACGGAGCAAGCTTGATTCCGGCTGTAACGGATATGGTATGAAGCTGATCATATTTCCAGTCCACCTCTTCCGGGGTATTTCCGGATATTGTGATTAAAACAGCCATTTCATAATACTTCTCTCCGGACAGAATCCCTGTTCTCAGATACTGGGCACTGCTGAAAATGCTGGATGCGTTCTCCATTGCCTGTGACGCGAAGGAAACACTGCTCATATCCGCCTCTGAATAGACAAGGTTCTTCCTTATTTTTTCAATTACAAATTCGGTCGGAATCCGATGATAATAGATGTTTACATCTATCCCGTCACCGGCATTTATAAACGGGGTGAGCCATCCGCCGTATACATCCGGATTATATCCTTCTGAAGGAATGTAGTAGAAAGTGTAATATCTTCCGTCGACGACAACATATTTCCTGTCCATATATGATATAGAGTCTGGACAGATATATTCGCCCGGAGGAAGATAAAACGATCCTGTCTGGAAATGATCGTAGTATTTCTGCATCACCTCGCCGATGTGATCGTCATAGGAAACTGTTCCTGCTTTTTTTCTGTTCAGAATGGTATAGAGAATTTCTGCGGGATAGTAATTTGCATACTGTTCATTTATGACAATCACGTCATTCTGAAGGTCATTCAGACGGCCCGCAAGGATTTTTGATGTCCGGTTCAGATCATTAACGATCATGTCATAGG
>JAFWCM010000055.1 GCA_017536885.1 Solobacterium sp. | reverse complement strand
TGTTCTTCTGGTATTCACTGCATAGAATTGTTTTCATATCGATTATTCTACCATACCCTATGGAAACCGCTTTCAGACCGGAGCACGCGGAACGGGACGGAAACCGCGGAAAAAGCGACATTCCCGGATGAAAAAAAGAATGGTTTTGACATTGATGCAGGGGACTTGATTTTACATTAATGCATGTATATATTTGATAGGGAAAAATAGAAAATGCATCTGTAGGGGGGACATGCATATACGGAGGTTAGAAGATGGCAATCTGCAGCATTCTTGAAAAAAAGATTCCGGGACGCGACTGTTCTTTCAATGCACCGCTCAAAGAGTATCTGTCTGAAGTGCAGAACGATGATGAAGTACTTGTCGAAGGGCTGAAGGCAATTCTCGATGACGAGCCGGACGTCTGGATCATCTGTGATCTTGAGGTCAGAATCAGTCGGAGCGCCATCAGTAACCGGATTATCTATTACCGCGACATATTCAAGCTCAAGGGTGCGGGACTCCGGGTTCCTTACATGGTTTACAGGCACACCGAGGAAAAAGACTATGCGCTCCTGATCGTAAGAGACAAGCCGGCCGGATATCTTTACGCCCGCGGCTACTATTACTGCATGAGCGAACCGAGCGGTGAGTATTATGACTGCCGCAACGACATCGTTGAGATTTCTCCGGAGACCAGCGAAGAGATCGTTTCCATCTGGCAGAAGATGAAGACCGAGAAATCCGGTGTCATCCAGCGGCAGATCGACCGCAGATATTTCGCGACCTATGATGCCCTGATGGAAGAAGCGCTCAAGGCGGCGGCCGCATTGAAACTTCTGGCGGAAGAAGATCTTCCCAGGATCCGGGAGCGCAGCGAGACGATCGGCTATTTTGTGAGCCGCTGGTTCCTGCTAAAGAAAGTGGTTTACGTGCAGTATATGGTCAATCGGAAGATCCTTTCCGAGATCCACGAAAACGACATCAAGAAGCAGCGCAATCAGGCAAAGCTCAACGCCGATGCGGTGGAGTTCATCAGCTACCGCAACCTGTGGACACTGGAATAACAATTCACATCCTGCCCGGTCTGAACCGGGCTCTTTTTTAAAATATTATGGTGCGTGATAAACGCAGAAAAAGGCGATCATGATATAATCCACTCGTACGAGGTTCATGCAATGAGAAATTTAGGCGGATTCTGGATTTTGTTTATATTCTTCTTTCTGTTTGGGTTTTCCGGATCTATAATCCCGCTGATCCTGATTGTCGGCGTGATTGCGACGATCATGGCACGAGCAGTAAAGAGTTCCCAGGAAAACGAATATACCAATCGTGCTTCTTCGACCCGCAGAGCGAAGGTCAACCGGTACGGAATGGCGGATACGAAACATTCCGCGGACAAGAAAGCGCGCGTCAATGCATATCTTCTGAAGCGCTTCCGCAGCGGTGACCGGGCGATCTCGCTGACCAGCGGTTCGCACAACATCGTTCTGACGCTGGCAGACGGGAAGTTTTCGAGTCTCGATGCCCTGGAAGTGGACTGCGACGGGCATTATTTCAGGACGGTTGCGGATTTCCGCAGAGAATACGGCGAGATCTATGACCAGCTCTTCGATACCCTTCTGACAATGGCTGCCAATGATGTGGCGATCGAACAGCCTAATGTCGTGGATGTCGAATATGTGCCCAAGACCGAGTCGGTGGTTCGTCCTTCCTCTGCCCGCAAGCCGGCCGCAAATGCCGGCAATGCGGCGAAGAAAGAACCTGCGAAACAGCCGGCGGCTCCGAATGATGCGGAATCATTCCGGGAAGTGATCAATGCACTCAATGACGGGATTCCCGATGAGGATATTTCCAACAGCCTGTATGAGACCAGCGCGCTTCTCAAGCAGCTCAGTGATCTCGAGCGGGCGTTCCCTGAACAGCGAGGCAAACTCAAGAAGCTCTACAGCAATTATCTTCCTTATCTGACCGGTATTCTGCAGCAGTATACCAAGATGCAGAACGTGCAGACGGATGCGAATTACCAGCAGAATGTAGAGAGTCTCAAGAATACTATCAATCATCTCAACAGCGCCATGAAGGAGCGTCTGATTCCGGCGATGTCGGAAAGTGATTCCATCAACCTTTCCGCCGACATGTCCACGCTGGAAGCGATGCTCAGAAAAGACGGCATGACGGTGGATGATGATATTATGGAAGCTCTGAAACAGCAGAACTTAAGTGAAGAAAGCGGAAAGATGGTGCAGTAAATGACGGATCGTAGAAAGTTTGAAGAAAAAGAACGCCTGATGCGGGAAATCCTGAATAAGGAAAAGGAGCGCAATCGGGCGAATTCCTCCGGGAAGGATATTCCGATCACACTTACAACCGGGTCGGGAGACGATGCGAATATCGACAAGACGGTGGATTCCGTCAACTCCATGTCACAGATGCTCAGCGGCGCATCCAAAGCGACCTCCGATCTTCTGAAAAATGCGGATCGCTCCTTTGATGAACTGCGGAAGCTGCTCACCAACCAGCAGAAGGATCTCGAGAATCTCTCGCGGGACAACGGATTCAACCAGACGGAGATGGAGCGGGTTCAGCGTGAGATCGAAAAGGATTACGGACTGACGCCGGAAGAGGCGAACCGTCCGTCAGTCATTAAGAATATCGACAGCGGAAAGCTGTTCGAGGAAGTGCTGGAAGAACTCGATGATGCGATTGTCGGTCAGAACGACGCGCTGCGCCAGCTGTGCATTGCATTCCGCCGTCCGTTTGTCATGGGCACGGATGAGGGAAAGCCGAAGAATGTCATCCTCATCACCGGTCCCAACGGCAGCGGCCGTCATGCCTGCGTTGCGCAGATGGCAAAGTCTTTGTTTGCCCACCGGGCGATTGGCAGCGATGATGTGTATACGATTGACATGAGTCTGTATCAGAGCGGTGCTCAGGAACAGATCTTCCTTCAGGACCTTTACAAGGATCTTTCCGGACACGGCGAGATCATCTGCTTTGAAAACTTCGAAACCGGCTTCCCGTCTTTCCTGAGAATGGTGGATTCCCTGGTCTGCGAAGGAAAGGTCACCCTCTCCAAGCGCTATGTGCTGAACAAGGGGATCCTCGTGGAAAACCAGACCGGTCTTGTCAAGGATGCGGTGGACTCCCTGTCCGCTGCCGGCAAGTATCTGGTATTCATCACCACCCGGGGAACCAAGGCGGTGCAGGATGCCTTCGGTGCGAATTTCCTCTATCACGTACTGGACTTCGTCACTCTGACGCCGTTTACGGAAGAGGATGCCAGAGAGTATACCGATATTCAGAGCAACACCCTGGAAGAAAAGGCTGCGAAGAACCTCAAGCTCGCCGCAACCGTGAAACAGGATCTGCGTGACTGGGTGATCACCAATTACGACAAATCCAACGGCTCCGATGCGCTTGACGGCCTGTTCAACGATTTCTATATCTCCCTGAGCCAGGGAGCGCTCATGGAGAACCTGCCCTCCGGAACGCCGGTCCTTCTTACCGTGAAGGACGGACTTCCTTCGGCGATCTTCAATGAGAAGGCGATTACCCTGACCCGTTCGAAGACCAGTGCGGAAGAGATCGAAGCGGTAAATAAGGAACTGGATGAAATTGTCGGCCTCGAGACGATCAAGTCATATATCCGCTCCCTGCAGAATCACATCCGCATGCAGGAGATCCGCCGGGCCCAGGGTCTTAAGACCAGCGAAATCTCCAAGCATATGATCTTTACCGGAAATCCCGGTACCGGAAAAACAACGATTGCCCGTCTCATCTCGAGATATATGAAGGCGATCGGCGCTCTCAGCCAGGGCCAGCTCGTCGAAGTGACTCGGGCCGACCTTGTCGCTCAGTATGTCGGCCAGACGGCACCGCTGACCATGTCGGTCATCAAATCCGCTCTCGGCGGCGTGCTGTTCATTGATGAGGCATATTCCCTCTACCGCGGCAAGGATGACTCCTTCGGCCTTGAGTGCATTGACACCATCGTCAAGGCGATGGAAGACCACCGCGACAACCTGATTGTGATTCTTGCCGGATACGAAAGAGAGATGGCAGGCTTCCTGGAGAGCAACAGCGGTCTCAAGTCCAGATTCCCGAACCTGATTCACTTCCCGGACTACACCGGTGAAGAACTCCGCAAGATTGCCGAGATTCAGGCTAAGAGCAAGGGTTATATCATCGCCGAGGAAGCGATTCTTCCGCTGGAAGAGTATTTCGACAAAGTGCAGTCGATCAATGCGGCGGAAGCCGGCAACGGCCGCCTTGCCCGCAACGTCGTCGAAGATGCGATTCTCAAGCAGTCCGGCCGTGTGGTCGCCGATCCGAATGCGAAGATCGATGAGCTGCGCAGGGAAGACTTCGATTTTACGATCAAGGTGAAGCCTGCGGATGAATTCAAGGATCTCAGAGAATTCTCGCAGATGCTCAACAGCGCCCAGTAATTCACAGAAAACTCCCGTCCCTGCGGCGGGATTTTTTCTGTTTCCGCAGGCGTCATCCTGCACCGAAGAAACGATTAAAAAATGATAGAATAGTTCCGGCAGGTATTGATATGGAAAAAACAAAAAAGGTAATACTGGTCAGCGGAATGAGCGGAGCGGGAAAAACGACAGCCACCTCGGTTCTCGAGGACATGGGCTATCACATTATTGAGAATTATCCTGTGCAGCTGATCTCCCTGCTGAACGATATTATCGAAAACAGCACAGATCCGCGCTACAGCTATCTTGCACTTTC
This sequence comes from Solobacterium sp., assembly GCA_017536885.1. Lineage (GTDB taxonomy): Bacteria > Bacillota_I > Bacilli_A > Erysipelotrichales > Erysipelotrichaceae > Bulleidia. The sequence goes on along the minus strand of JAFWCM010000055.1, from coordinate 9,351 downwards.
TACCAATGCGAATGATTTCAGGGAATTTCTCAGAGGAATCAAGGGCCAGGCAATCGATGTCCGGGTTCTGTTTCTGGATGCTTCGGATACGGTTCTGATCCGCCGGTACAAGAGTTCCCGGAGAAGCCATCCGCTTCTTCTGAGCAACTCCGCCAATACTCTGGAAGAAGCCATTGCGGTAGAGCGGCAGATTCTTTCCCGCAGCCTGGATGAATCCTTTGTGACGATCGATACGTCTTATCTCACCGTCAAGGAAGTGAAGCGGATTCTGGAGCAGTATTTTTCCAAATCCGCGGTGCCAACCTTTTCCATATCGTTTATGTCCTTCGGATATAAGTTCGGTGTTCCCCTGGATGCGGATCTCATGATCGATGTCAGATTCCTTCCCAACCCGTTCTGGGTTCCGGAGCTCCGTCCCTACTGCGGCAATGATCCTCAGGTGTATGAGTACGTCATGGAAAAGGAAGAGACCAGAGAATTCCTTCGCCGCATGATTTCCTTTCTGGACTATGCCTTCGGGGAGTATGTCAAGGAAGGGAAAAACCATTTCACCGTAGCAATCGGATGCACCGGCGGTCAGCATCGCTCGGTTGCGATCACAAGCTATCTTTATAACCACTATAAAGACAGATTCCATTCTTACATTTCCCATCGCGACGAAAAGGAGTGGATCAAAGGTGAATAAAAAACAGAATATTGTGATCATCGGCGGCGGCCATGGTCAGGCGGCGATCTGCCGCGGTGTGAAGAACCTCAGCGATGTCAACATCTCCGCGATTGTCACCGTTGCGGATGACGGCGGCAGCACCGGCCGGCTGCGCAGACATTTTCATATTCCTGCCATGGGAGATATCCGCAATGTGATGGTCGCTCTTGCGGAAAGCGAAACCATGCTTTCAGAGCTCATGGATTACCGGTTTGAAGATCCCGACGGAAGCGGCCAGGATGTCAGCGGCCACAACCTCGGCAACCTGATTCTTACGGCATTGACCCAGCAGTGCGGCTCGTTTCTTGAAGCCGTGCGCACCTTCGGCAATGTTCTGCGCGTGCGCGGTGACATCATTCCCGCCACCACGCAGGTCATCACGCTGTATGCAAGGATGGATGACGGCGTCATCGTAAGAGGGGAAGCGAACATTCCGAATATCTCGAACCACATCCGGATGGTGTTCTATGATACGGATGTCAAGGCGACGCCGGAAGCGATCCGGGCGATTGAAAATGCGGATCTCATCATCTACGGAATCGGATCGGTATATACCTCCATTCTTCCCAATGTCATCATTCCCGAAATCCGGGAAGCCCTGCAGAGGACAAAGGCGGAGAGAATCTATTTCTGCAATGCGATGACCCAGCCCGGCGAGACCGACGGTTTCTCCGTGGAAGACCATGTGCAGGCGCTTCTTGATCACGGGGCTCCGGTGGATGCGGTGCTGGTCGCCGATGATGAGATTCCCGAAGAGATCGTAAAACACTATGAGGAAACCGGCAGTAAGACGGTCAGGCTGGAACAGAAAAACCATCCTTACCGCATTATAGAGAGAAATCTGCTGTGTTTTGACAACGGCCTCATCCGTCACGATCCGGAAAAAATAAGAGCGGCTGCACAATCGCTTGTTGAGGAATGACGAAATCCCATGTCTTTCACATCAGAGGTAAAACAGGAACTTGCGCTGAAGCAGTACGAAGGAAATGATGAACGTGCTGTTCTTTCCGCATTGATTCAGATGACCTCATCGCTGAGCATCTCCTCCCGGGGGATGGCCATTGCGGCGGTGACGGAAAACGCTCCGGTATCAAGGGCGATCTACAAAATGATCCGCTCCCGGTATCAGGTGGAGATCGAGACCTCGGTGCGCAGGCGGATGAATCTCAACAAGAATCTGATTTACAGTCTGAAAATCTACGGGCCGGTGACGGAGATCCTCAAGGATCTCGGAATTTACAGTGTCCGCGGTCTGCTGGATAGGCCGCTTCAGAAAATCGTCTCGAAGGATTCCTGTGCCCGCGCCTATCTTGCCGGGGCATTTATGGCCGACGGCAGTGTGAACAGCCCGCAGACAAGCGGCTATCACCTGGAAATCAAAGCCGGCAATGAAGTGCATTCCGAGTTTCTCATCGATCTTCTGGGCCGCTTTGACATCACGGCAAGAAAGATTCAGCGGCGCGGGAAATGGGTTGTCTATCTCAAATCCAGTGAGAAGATTTCGGATTTTCTGCGGGTAGTCGGGGCATATCAGTGTCTTCTGGAGTTTGAAAATGAGAGAATTTCCAGGGATTTCATGAACAATGTTCAGCGGCTGAACAACGTGGATGTGGCAAATGAAGTCAAATCCATGAAAGCAAGCCGGGCGCAGATCGAAGATATCCTTCTGCTTGAGGAATACGATCAGCTACGGTATCTTGATGAAAAGGTCCGGGAAGTCGCGCTTCTGAGGAAGGAAAATCCCGAAACCACGCTGAATGAGCTGGCAGAGATCTATGAATCGAAAACCGGAGAGTCCGTCTCCAAGTCCGGTATGAAACACCGCTTTGTGAAGATTCATGATCTTGCCGAGAAAGTGAGGAAAGAACACGGTGAATGATACATTCCGAACAATTATATGGATACTGCTGTTCGGCGGTGCCATCTATCTGACATTCCGATATCTCTGGCCGCTGGTTCTGTTTATTCTGCTTCTGATTGCATTTTCCGTTCTCAGAATCCGCTACCTTGCCAGAGAGTCCAGAAAAAAGGCGGAGCGGATCGTCGAGGAGATGAATGAACACCAGCCTCCGTATCTTGAGGACTATTACAATGAATCCATGAGAGAGGAAAGACGAGCGCCGGGCTATCAGGATCAGCTGTTCCAGGAGGAAGTCCGCCGCCGGGAAGAACCTGGTGAGATCATCGATGTGGAATTTACCCCGAAAGAAGAACCGGCGAAGGAGAAATCACAGTTATGATACAGACAGGAACAGAACGGATGACTCCCGCAATCCGGGAGTGCATCAGAAAATGCTATACGATGGAAGATCCCCGTTATTTTGAGTTTTTCTTCCGTTATCTTTACCGCCCCGAGTGGTTTTTTGTGGACAATGAACAGAATACGGCAGCGGCACTTGTCTGCCGGATTCCCCATGATGTGATGTTTAACGGCAGAATCATCCGCATGTCCATGCTCAGCTATGCCTGCACCTCGCCGGAGTTCCGCAATCAGGGAAGGATCCGCCGGATCATCGAAACCGCGCTGGATGCCTGCACCCATACCGAACTCATCACTCTGGTGCCGGGAGAATACAGCGAAGCATACCGCCCGTTCGGCTTTGAACCGATCTATTACCGCACGGAATACCGGATCTCCCGGGAGAACGCAAGGCGCATTTCCAACATCGGCTGTGCCTATGAACCGAATCCTCTCGACATGTTGAAGGTGTATTCCGCCTTTATCCGCAGGTTCAACGGCTTCTTTGCCAGAGACCTCGAATACTTCGTGAACCTGAAGCGGGAAATCAACGCGAGAGGCGGAAAGATTGTCGCTTATTACAATGAAAAAGATCAGATTCAGGGATATGCGTCGATTCTGATCGGTGCTAAGGAGGCGACGATCGAGGAATGTATCTACCTGGATTCCATGACCATCAACAAGCTTGTCAACGCCGCCCTGCAGGAAAGGGCGACGGTGAACCTCCGCGTTTCCGAAGCGGAAAATCTTTCCCGGCTCTTCCCGGAAAGCAGGAAGAGAACCTTTCCTTCCGTACTTGCAAGGCTCAACGATGCCTCGCTGTTTTCCCGTCTGTTCAGCACGGAAGTGAAAGACGTAAAAGAGGCATTCGCAATCACTCAGAATCCGCTCTACCTCAGCGAGAGAATCTGAGCCGGTAAAAATGTTCTGCTTGTTTCTTGAAGGAAATCAATCATTTTTTCAAAGAGAAATGATTGATTTTTCATATGGCAAAAAAAGTCAGGAAAAGTACGGGAAAACCCTATTTTAAAGGCCAACTTTAAATTGACTGAACCCGCCGCGAGAACGTATAATTTTCATGCAACATATAGGAGGTCTAAAAAATAATGACAGATGTAAGAGTTGCGATTAATGGTTTCGGACGTATTGGACGTCTTGCTTTTCGTCAGATGTTTGGCGCGGAAGGTTATGAAGTAGTTGCTATCAATGACCTGACAAAGCCTTCCATGCTGGCACACCTGCTGAAGTATGACACCGCTCAGGGCGGCTACTGCGGCAAGATCGGAGAGAATCTCCACACTGTTTCCGCTGATGATGAAGCGAACACAATCACTGTAGACGGTAAGACTCTGCAGATCTACAAAGAAGCTGATGCGAACAACCTGCCTTGGGGCGACCTCAAGATCGACGTTGTTCTCGAGTGCACAGGCTTCTACACAAGCAAGGACAAGGCATCCGCGCACATTAAGGCCGGTGCCCGCAAGGTTGTTATTTCCGCTCCTGCTGGAAACGACCTGCCGACCATTGTTTACAATGTCAACCATGAAACACTGAAGGCTGAAGATACAGTTATCTCTGCTGCATCCTGCACCACAAACTGCCTCGCTCCGATGACAAAGGCACTCAATGACTATGCCCCGATCCAGAGCGGAATCATGACAACTGTTCATGCTTACACAGGTGACCAGATGATCCTCGACGGCCCGCAGAGGAAGGGTGATGTTCAGAGAGCCAGAGCTGGCGCTGCCAACATCGTTCCGAACAGCACAGGTGCTGCCAAGGCAATCGGCCTTGTTATCCCTGAACTGAACGGCAAGCTCATCGGCGCTGCTCAGCGTGTTCCGACCCCTACAGGTTCCACAACCATCCTCCATGCAGTTGTTAAGAAGGACGAAGTCACTGTTGACGGAATCAACGCTGCTATGAAGGCGCAGGCAAATGAGTCCTTCGGTTACACCACCGAGAAGCTCGTTTCCTCCGACATCATCGGAATGAGATATGGTTCCCTGTTCGATGCAAACCAGACCATGGTTTCCAAAGTTGCGGACGGCGAATACCTTGTTCAGGTTGTTTCCTGGTATGACAACGAGAACTCCTATACTTCTCAGATGGTTCGCACCATCAAGTACTTCTCCAACGTTAAGTAATAATTTCAGCTTAACAAAGAGCAGTTAGCGAGATTTGACCCTCTTGGGCACTTAGCCTCGGAGGGCCTTTTTTAGTGCGCTTGTGCAGTGATTTCTCAAGAGGTGCACTAGCTGTACACTTTTTCACGATGAGAGTGGTTTTGACTCCAGAGAAAAAAACATCTGCGACTTCATCAAATACTTTGACAAGACCGTACTCAATGAGCGATTCAGTAATTTTATATGAAGTGATTATCGTCGATTGGACAGACAGGCCATCTTTCTTCCGTTTATTACTGATTTAATAGAGATGTGGGGAGGTTCGTTTATGAAATGTGAAATATGCGGAAAAGATAAGAACTGCCAGATGTGGAATTACATCAAAAAAAGATGGCATCGGAAGAGTGAGACGCTATACTGCGGGTACGGACACCGTGTATAAAACCGGAGGCCGGGAAACCGGCAGGGAAAAAGACACAACATATACAATCGGTAAGGTGAAAAGAGTCACGGAAAGAGGAACTGCAGGTCTCTGCATGAAATGCAGAATCCTTTGGAGTGCTGTATTCGTTCTGGGATTATCGACGCTATTATCACTGAATTTTCTGTTTCAGTTTCAGTTTATGACAGATGAAACTGCGGTAATCAATCATTTCGGTGAAGCCATGACGTATTTCCTGCCTCTGTTTCTCCTGCTTTCCCTGACGCCGCTCATGAAGCACTGGATCTTATCAGTTAAACTGGCGTTTCAGAAAAAGGTTCTGCCCTGGCAGGTTCTTTCAGAATTCTGGGAATGAGAACAGGTTTTTGATGTATCTACGATGTTCATGGATCAGAGACTTCATGGTAAATGCCTTTCATCACGATAAGGCATGAATCATTCAGGTATTATTCTTCCGGACGCCGGAGTATACGGCGAGGAAGATAATGTGTTCGTGATTCCGGGTGAATATAGAAATCGATATCCATACATCCGATGAAAAGGCATAAGTAAAAATGGCGGCAGATTCCGGCGTGGTTTCTGTCATTGGAGAAAATAAAAGGAGGACTGCATATGGGACTTTTCAAACCAATCTGGGAGAGCAACAACCGCAGGAAACTGGAAGACTATATCTCGAAAACGCACGATGGCGGCACATTGGTGAAGATAGCTCTGGACTCTTGTGTTCCGGAGGCGCGGGATGCCGCCCTCAGGATGCTGATGGCCAGCCATCCGACCTACAGAATGTACTATAACGAGGAATTGATGGCCCGGTTTGTGCTGAAAGGTGCTTTTACAGCATGGGCGCTGGATTTTATAAAGTCAAAGGACTTGCTGGCAAGATTAGGGGCTCAACTGCCTGACAGCAAGCCGGAGACGATCCTCAAGTGCGCCCTGCGCAGCGGAAACAGGGATCTTTTGGCGAGAAGCGCGCTGCTGACGAAACAGCTTGTCGATTGGAACAAGGCATTTGATCCGCTTCTTTCAGATCCGGCATATGCACGGGAGGTTAAGGCCCATTTGGAGGCTCTGAAGGCCAAGGACCAGGTAAAACGCAGCGCTGCAGAGAAGGCTGCCGATGCCAAACGGCAGGCCGAAGCGGAGCAGAGACAGAAGAAAAAGGAAGCACGGAAAGACGATCCTCTCAGCGATCCTCTCCGATACCTCCGGGCAGCACGGGACAAGGAGGATGCTGAAGCACGTTGGCGTGCCTACTACACCCGGCAGCTCTCGAGTGACCGCAATACGCTGCTCGATGATCTGTCGCATCGTCTGAATTCCCTTTCCTGGACCGGCTTCTTTCCGTCCGGTGCTGCAGCCAGGCTGTGTGAGTGCGCTCTTCCTGTATGCGATGATCAGGGCTGGCTCATGACCAAATCGGAGATTCAGACAAAAGCGGAAAGCGAGCTGAACCTCGTACTGTCAAAACTTTATGAAGCTCGAAGCGACCTGCATGCAGAGATCATTGCATTGGACGGCACCCTGTTCAGCAAAGCCTCCGGCGAAGCAGATGCGTATGACTTCCAGGGTGATCCCGGCGAGCACCGGATCGAGACAGTCGGTTCTGTACCCAGACTGATCATGCATGTCGTGCCTGACGGAAAAGCGGTCAGGATCACACTGGTGCGCGGATAGAATTCTTGTCCGGAATCACTGAATCTGTTCTTTATCCGAAATGCGGACGAACTCAAATCATGAATTGCGCCTTCATATCTGCTGCTTTTCCTGCAATACAGTCTGCCGCCTGCCTGATAAACCTGTAATTGAGACAGGGAAGGTGACTGGGCTCTGCTGGATGTAACCTCTCGTAATCTTCCCTATACGATTGCAGAGGAATTGATGAGATCAGCGCATGATCCGGCCATTGCACAGAAGCTTGATGCGTATCAGGACCAGATGATGCAGTTCCAGCAGAGATATTCAAGCGGGGCATGATGCTTCGCTTTTTATATGAAGAATGGTTATCGTCGGGCACTGGAGGATTTGTATAATAGGACTACAGAGAGTTTGACAAATCGGGATTTACAGAGGTGAATATGATGTTGGAAATACTGAAAATGAGGTTTTTAGATCATGAGGAACTGCATCCGGATTTGGAATGGTCTGAGGTGGAGCGCAGGCTGCTCAAGGCACCGGAAGCCATCGCGGTCCTGCAAAGGATGGAAGAAAGCGGCGGGGAGCCGGAAACGATAGGATATGACGCAAAGACGGGGAAACTCATTTTCTGCGACTGCGCAAAGGAATCGCCGGCAGGGCGCAGGAGCCTGTGCTATGACGAAAAGGCATTGCAGGGACGCAGGAAAAACCCACCTTCAGGAAGCGCTGAACAGAAAGCAAAAGAGATCGGTGTTTCGTTGATGACAGAGGAACTCTATCGCAAACTGCAGAGTCTCGGATCATTTGATTTGAAAACATCAAGCTGGATCGCCACACCGCAGGATATTCGCCGCAAGGGCGGTGCACTGTTCTGCGAGCGCCGCTATGATACTGTGTTCATTTTTCACAACGGCGCGGATTCCTACTATTCCGGACGGGGATTCAGAGGATACATTCTGGTGTGAATGGCAGACGCAATGATGAAACACATTGAGATTGCCTGAACAGAAAAACCATGATTTGTGATGGACAAAAGGTAACCATGGATACACTTACAATAGCTGAACAAGAAACTGGAAAATGCAAAGAGAAAGCATACATGAAGAATACTCATACGACGGACGCTGCAGATTTATTGTCTGCAGGAAGTCGGATTATTTCGAGGTATGGGTGCAGAAAAAAATAATAGACGAATATTTGAATCCTGATGAAATATACTTTTCAGATATTCCGGACATTAAACACATTGCTGACAGTCTTGAAAGGGCAATCGAAATAGGGCGGGAATGCCTGAACAATCTGTTTCCTGAACCCCAACAGGAAACATGCAGGATCATAGAATTGAACGGAACAAAAAGGGAGCGCATCGCAGAGGCATTTCGGCTGGCATATACCGATGTGAGTGCTCGGGAACTTGAGCATTTTCGAGAGGTATATGAAAAAGTCGGTATTCGTCTGCTTCCTGCTGCAGAAAAGCTTTACGAACAATACGGAGGTGTATTCCGGAATTATTATCTGGAATTGGATGAGCCAAAATACAACAATGATATTTTCCTGCTCTTCTATTCGGATCTTGGGGATACAAGATGGTCGAATGAAATGGAAAGGCGATTTGAAGAAGCAATGTTCGACATTGACATCGTAAGGGAATTCGCCGGGCAGGAAGTTTGCCCTGTAGGAGATATTGGATTTTATTATCCTCCAATCGTTTATATCGGTGAGGATGGCCGTCTGTATTGCGTATATGAGTATAAAGAGGAAATAGATGTTTTCGCCGCTCCGGAAGAAATCATTGCGGACCAGCTGAGTAACCATATGCCGGTTGCCTTAAAAGAACGGAAAACAGGATGATTATGTGTGATAAATTCCGATTTGGGAGAATCTATGAAGAAGACGTTGATTTTTTACAAGCCTGAATATGCTGATATGGCAATAAAACTGCGCGATAACTATCATGCACATGATCATAAGGATGCAGATATTGTTTCTGAAGAGGAACATGACGACATTGAATACGCCAAAGAAATGCAGTATGACGAAGCTGTTTTTATAGAGGATAGTGATTCCGTTACTTTTCATGATATTAAATCAGGATTTACAAACAGAATTCCTGTCTCAGATGTGTTTTATAACGATCCAAAGCCCGATTCTCATGAAGCTGTCACAAGCAGAGATGCGCTCAACATACTAGCGGACGCCATAT
>JAFWCM010000054.1 GCA_017536885.1 Solobacterium sp. | reverse complement strand
TGAGTTTCAGTTCTACGTCCACGACCCCATTTTTCCCGGCCGGCGGCATCTTTCCGATCTGAAGGCGGATATTGTCAGAATAGTTGTTTACGTGCAGGATCAGCCGATTCGGCGCTCCCATCTGCATGTAGTGATATCTTGTGCAGGAGTAGACTAGCGATGCACTTGATCCACCCAGTCAAACCATTCCTCTGACGCATCGACCATGCTTCTGGTGTTGCGTATGGTACGGCAGAATATGATGAACTTTCCGTGTACCGCATTCTCCGGAATCAGTGCTTCACGGAACACATCCCGAAGTCCGATTCCTGATTCAAGATGGCGCTTTGCCACGAGCGGATAGCCGTGTTTTCTGAGCTTTTCTTCTTTCTCCTTCTGAACTTCTTCCTCTTCCGTTTCGGTAAATTCCACTCTGCCGAGCCAGTATTTCGGCAGCGGCAGAAGCCCGTTTACAATCGCATCACTCAATTCCATTTCCGAGGCAACATTGTTGTTAAAGAGGGCACGCATATCCCGGCCGTCCATGCGCTCCGGCGTTGCGGAGAAACCGACGATCTTCGCATTGGGATTATCCGCAAGCAGCCGGTTGACTTTACTTTCCCAAAGAGGTGCACCGGCCCGGTGAAATTCATCAATGATAATATAATCAAAATCCGGAAGCGGATTATCCAGCCCGGCATACAGACAGAACTGAACCAGAGGTCCTTTGAAATGGCTCTCATCTACGATCGTCGCTTTCTTGAGGAGCCGTTCTCTTTCCTCAATATCGATTCCTGCCGCCTCCATGTCACTCTGTGCATCACTGCCTGTCTCAGAAGAACCGGCTTCCTCCATCTTTCCCGAACCGACCAGACGAGGGATGTTCGTAAGGTTCAGAACCATCCGGTATCCTCCGAGCTGATCCACCTTATCCCAGAATTCCAAAAGGTTGACCGCAACAGAAGTAACGTAAAGAATACGGGCATCTTTATTGTCTTCAATCAGCTGGAGAGCGATATAACTCTTTCCCGTTCCTGTGGGATTAACGACACAGGTACGGTTTGAAGTTTTCAGATGTTCGACTACGGCATCATATGCTTTTCGGTTATGAGGCAGCAGATCCATATCCGTTCACTCTCCTTTCTGCACTATTGATTTTACTACGGCTAAGAGAACTATTCTCCCCTGCATCCTTATTGACCGGATCATCCGTGCGTCTTTCCTTTGCACAACTGCGATGCTCTCCTGTCCCTGATAGAGATGCTGATCTTCCGCCCGGTTCAGCTTGTATATGCGTCACAGCAGTCAGAGAGAACATTCTTACGGATTCATGCGCTATGACGAATCGGTATACTTGCCGGGACGGCGTGGGTTCCGCTTTCTCTTCGTGCGGTTTATTCTTTCCTGCACCGCATTCCAGAGTTCTCTGCTGACAATTCCGGTGTGATGATCTCTGACATATCTCGGCTGCCAGTTTTTGTCGATTTCCCGGGTGATGACATTCCGGCTCGGCGTCTTGTTGAAAATCACATCACCGACATAGATTTCGTTTTGAAGAATATCTCTGACCGTCTGTTCTTTCCATTCCTTTCCCCGCTTGTTCTTCACTCCCCGCCGGTTGAGATCCGCCGTGATCTCCTTAATCTCCGCTCCCTCCGCATACATTTCAAACATGTATCTGACATGCCGGGAATCCGCGTTGGCGGAGAATTCATCTCCCCTGCAATCATATCCGAAGAACATTCCCCTGCGGCCATAATACCTGCCCTGTGCCGCTTTGTTCCGGAAGGTCCATTTCATATTTTCGGAGATGCTTTCACTCTCACTCTGAGCGATTGCCTGAGCGAGATTCAGCTGCAGTATGACACCGGCATTTCTGGTGTCGATTCCCTGTTCCTCAAAGATGACATGCACTCCGTTGCCGTTCAATAACCGCAGCGTATTCAACCCGTCCAGGATGTTTCTTGCCCATCGGCTTACCGATTTGCAGAGAATCAGATCGATCTTTCCATCCATGGCATCCCGGATCAGTTTCTGAAATTCTTCCCGGTTTTCCAGATGCGTGCCGGACATCTCATCGCCGTAGATTCCCGCAAGCTCCCACTCGGGATTGGAAGTGATCTTTCTCTCGTAATAGGTTTTCTGATTCCCGTAGCTTTCCTCCTGTCTGCCCTCTGCCGTAGATACGCGGATGTAAGCCGCAACCTGCATTTTTCGCAGAGAACGGAAGCCCGGGATTCTTGTGATCTGCACCATATTCCCCTCCCGCGCCGTTTATTTTTTCGCTGCGATCTTTGTTATCCTTCTTTTTTTGACCGGCGCAGTTTCATTCCTCTTGCGGACAGTTCTGATTAAGGCAAGATCTCCCTGCATGCGCAGATACCCGGTGGAAATTCCCGTGTTCACTCCGCATTTCCAGTGCACGGTAAGAGACCTTGCGTCTTTGGCAAAGGAAATGTAATCCGCGAGTTCTTCCAGCCACCAGTACTCCACCCTTTCCATCACCGGATACGCCGCTTTGATCTCCTTTCCCTTTTCATCCTTTGCTTCGAGCTGCTCATATGCCTTGAGCACCGCAGTATTCAGCCGGCTTGTAGGTATGTAGAAGGTATTGCATTCACATCCCCATCCGTTCCCCGTGCGGCCGATTCTCTTTCCGCAGCTGGGACATTCAAGCATACTTCCGTATGGGTAGGTGCGGTCTCTCCGCAGGACTCTGATGATCTGCGCTTTATGAAAAAGGTCTTCGTCTATGATCGGCCTGTGATGGTTTTTGATCAGGCATTGCGGGAATACACCGTTATTCTTTCGCTGCTTGTGGGTGATGTGATCCTCCGTATAATGCTTGGCTGTAAGCACACATCCGGAATATCGCTCGTTCTGAAG